>NZ_JBIWPA010000004.1:282548-343678 GCF_044768035.1 Kitasatospora sp. NPDC101176 | reverse complement strand
GGGGGGGGGGCGGCGGGGCGGGGGGGCCCGCCCGGGGGGGGGGGCCCGCCGGCCCCCCCCCCCCCCCGCGGGGCCCGGGCCCCCCCCCTGCTCCCGGGGGGGGCCCGCGGCCCGTTCCGCACACCGCCCCACCCCGCGCCACCAGCAGATTCCCGACCGTTCGAACACCACCCAATGGGGTGAATCAGACGGTTTTCCCCTTCCCTCCCGGAATGACGCTGTGCAAAGCTTTCATTACCCTCGGTTTACCGAGTCTTGATGGTCCGTTCCGGACGGCCCCGGCGAGACGTCCCGCACCTCGCCCGGCCCCCTGGCGGGCCCTGATGGTCGACGCCCGGCCGGTGACACCCGCACTCCCCGCCGCGCCCACGCCATCCCGCCACACCGTCGCGACCCACGACAGCCGATCCGCCCCGGAGCCCCACCCCGGACTCACCGCCGGACCTGACTGCGTTCGTTCCCCCGGACAGACGGGAAGACCATGACCCTCGACATCTCCAGCGCACCCATCGCCTCCGACACCACCGACCACGCCCCGCCGGGCCCCGGCGGCCGCGCCCGCTGGGCGCAGGACCTCTCGGCCTCCCTGGTGGTCTTCCTGATCGCCGTGCCGTTCTCCCTCGGCATCGCGCTCGCCACCGGCGCCCCGCTGACCGCGGGCCTCGCCGCGGCCGCCGTCGGCGGCATCGTAGTCGGACTGTTCGGCGGCACCCCGCTGCAGGTCAGCGGGCCCTCGGCCGCGCTGACGGTGATCACCGCCGGGCTGATCGGCCAGTACGGCTGGCAGGCCACCTGCGCCATCACCCTCACCGCCGGCCTGCTCCAACTCCTCCTCGGCGTACGGCGGGTGGCCCGCACGGCACTCGCCGTCTCGCCCGCCATCGTGCACGGCATGCTGGCCGGGGTCGGGCTGACCATCGCCATCGCCCAGCTCCACGTCGTCCTGGGCGGCTCCCCGCAGAGCTCCGCGATCGCCAACATCATCGCGCTGCCCGGGCAGTTGGGCGCCCCGCACCCGCCCGCGCTGCTGGTCGGCGCGGTGACGGTGGCCGTCCTGCTCGGCTGGCCCCGGCTGGCCCGACTCCCCGGCCGCGCCGGCGCGTTGGGCGCGAAGCTGGCCAAGGTGCCGGGGCCGCTGGCCGCCGTCGCCGCCGCCACCGCGCTCGCCCTGGCCCTGGGCCTGCGGCTCGCCCACATCGGGCTGCCCGCCTGGGAGCCGCACGCCCTGGTGCCCGCACTGCCGCACGGTCCGCTCGCCGGTGTGCTGGCCGCCGTCCTCACCGTCACCGCCGTCGCCAGCGTGGAGTCGCTGCTGTCCGCCGTCGCGGTCGACCGGATGTCGCACCGCACCGGCGACCTCGACCGCGAACTGCGCGGCCAGGGCCTGGCCAACATGGTCAGCGGGCTGGTCGGAGGGCTGCCCATCGCGGGCGGCGCCGTCCGCAGCACGGCCAACGTCCGGGCCGGCGCCCAGAGCCGGTGGGCCTCCGTGCTGCACGGCGCCTGGGTGCTCGCCGCCGCGCTGGCGCTGACCGGCGGGCTGCGCCGGATCCCGCTCTCCGCGCTGGCCGCGCTGGTCCTGGTGGTCGGGCTGCAGATGGTCAGCTTCGCGCACATCCGCAACGTGCACCGGCACCGCGAGTTCCCGGTCTACCTGACCACCGTGCTCGGCGTGGTGGCCTTCGGCGTGCTGTGGGGCGTCGCGTTCGGCGCCGGCACCGCCGTGCTGCTGGCGCTCTACCGGCTGACCCGCGCCCACGTGGACGTGCTGCCCGGCCCGGACGGCGCGGTCACCGTCCAGACGCACGGCCCGCTCACCTTCACCGCCGTCCCCCGGCTGAGCCGGGCGCTGGCCGGGATCCCGGCCGGCGCCGAGGTCACGGTGGTCCACGATGGCTCCTTCCTGGACCACGCCGCGTTCGAGACGCTGCACAGCTGGCGGACGGGCCACCAGGCGGCCGGCGGCCGGGTCTCGATGGTGACGCGCCGCCAGGACGACGAGGTGCTCGACCCCGACGGCACCGTACGGGCCGGCAGCTCCCCCGGCCCGCACCGCTGCCGGGCCTGGACGCCCTGGGTCGGCCACCACTGCATCGAGCAGCAGGAGGACCCGCACGGGCGGCTGCTGGACGGCGTCCGGGTGTTCCAGCAGCACACCGCCCCGCTGATCCGGCCCGAACTCGCCCGGCTGGCCCGGGAGGGGCAGACCCCGTCCCAGCTCTTCCTGACCTGCGCGGACTCGCGGATGGTCACCAGCATGATCACCAATAGCGGCCCGGGGGACCTCTTCACCGTCCGCAACGTGGGCAACCTGGTACCGGCCCCGTTCGAGCCGGGCGCGGCCGACGACTCGGTGGCCGCCGCGGTGCAGTACGCGGTCGAGGTGCTGGAGGTGCGCTCGATCACGGTCTGCGGCCACTCCGGCTGCGGCGCCATGAAGGCCCTGCTGGACGGCGTGCACGAGCGCCCCGGGCCGCCCACCCCGCTGGCCCGCTGGCTGCGCAACGGCCGCGGGGCGCTGGACCGGCTCCGCCGGGTGCCCGCCGGGTTCGACGACCGCCCGGTGGTCGACCTGGTGGAGCAGCTCTGCCTCACCAACGTGGTCCAGCAGTTGGACCAGCTGATGGCGAACCCGGCCGTGGAGCGCCGGGTCGAGGAGGGCTCCCTGCGGCTGGTCGGGATGTACTTCGACTTCGCCACCGCCCAGGCCTACGTGCTCGACCGCGCCAGCGGGACGTTCAGCGCGGTCGGGCCGGTCGGGCCGGCGGGAGCCGACACGGCCGAACGGGTGAATGAGGACGGGCGGGTTCCCGTCGACGCCGGAGGGGAGGCCCCCGAGCTGGCCGCCTGAGAGCCGGGCCCGTGTCCCCGCCGGGCGGGCCGGGGCACGGGCTCCAGCCACCGTGCGGCCCGTCGCCCCGAGGGCGGCGGGCCGCACGGCACGGCGTTCGACAGTCGGTCAAAGGTCTACACCAATTCCAAGGAGCCTCTTGTCAAGTGCCCCGTTCGCCTGGTGAGCTGTGCGCTGGGACACACGGGACAATCCCCACGCACGGGATCGTCCCCGATCATGACTCGATGAGGAGTGCGCGTTGAGCAACGAGAGCCTGGCCAACCTGCTCAAGGAGGAGCGGCGTTTCGCCCCGCCGGCAGAGCTCGCCGCAGCCGCCAACGTCACCGCGGCCGCGTACGCGCAGGCCTCCGAGGACCGTCTGGGGTTCTGGGCCGAGCAGGCCCGCCGGCTGAGCTGGGAGGTCGAGCCGACCCAGACGCTGGACTGGTCGAACCCGCCGTTCGCCAAGTGGTTCGCCGACGGCACCCTCAACGTGGCCTACAACTGCGTGGACCGCCACGTCGAGAACGGCCTGGGCGAGCGGGTCGCGATCCACTTCGAGGGCGAGCCCGGTGACGGCCGCTCGATCACCTACGCCCAGCTCAAGGACGAGGTCTCGCAGGCCGCCAACGCGCTGCTGGAACTCGGCGTGCGCAAGGGCGACCGGGTCGCCGTCTACCTGCCGATGATCGCCGAGGCCGTCATCGCGATGCTCGCCTGCGCCCGGATCGGCGCCACCCACTCGGTGGTCTTCGGCGGCTTCTCCGCCGACGCGGTCGCCTCCCGCATCCAGGACGCCCGGGCCAAACTCGTCATCACCGCCGACGGCGGCTACCGCCGCGGCAAGCCCTCCGCGCTCAAGCCCGCCATCGACGAGGCCCTGACCAAGGTCGACGGCGTCGAACACGTCCTGGTGGTGCGCCGCACCGGTCAGGACACCGCCTTCACCGAGGGCCGCGACGTGTGGTGGCACGAGATCACCGCACGCCAGTCCACCGAGCACACCCCCGAGGCGCACGAGGCCGAGCACCCGCTGTTCATCCTCTACACCTCCGGCACCACCGGGAAGCCCAAGGGCATCCTGCACACCTCCGGCGGCTACCTCACCCAGGCCGCCTACACCCACCACGCGGTGTTCGACCTGAAGCCGGACACCGACGTGTACTGGTGCACCGCGGACATCGGCTGGGTCACCGGCCACTCGTACATCGTCTACGGCCCGCTCGCCAACGGCGCGACCCAGGTCGTCTACGAGGGCACCCCGGACACCCCGCACCAGGGCCGGTTCTGGGAGATCGTGCAGAAGTACGGCGTCACCATCCTCTACACCGCCCCCACCGCGATCCGCACCTTCATGAAGTGGGGCGACGACATCCCCGCCAAGTTCGACCTCTCCTCGCTGAGGGTGCTGGGCAGCGTCGGCGAGCCGATCAACCCCGAGGCGTGGATCTGGTACCGCGAGCACATCGGCGCCGGCAAGGCCCCGATCGTGGACACCTGGTGGCAGACCGAGACCGGCGCGATGATGATCAGCCCGCTGCCCGGTGTCACCGAGACCAAGCCCGGCTCGGCCCAGCGCGCCCTGCCCGGCATCGCCGCCACCGTCGTCGACGACGAGGCCAACGAGGTCCCCAACGGCTCCGGCGGCTACCTCGTCCTGACCGAGCCGTGGCCCTCCATGCTCCGCACCATCTGGGGCGACGACCAGCGCTACATCGACACCTACTGGTCCCGCTTCGAAGGCCGCTACTTCGCGGGCGACGGCGCCAAGAAGGACGAGGACGGCGACATCTGGCTCCTCGGCCGGGTCGACGACGTGATGCTCGTCTCCGGCCACAACATCTCCACCACCGAGGTCGAGTCCGCCCTCGTCGGCCACCCCGCCGTGGCCGAGTCCGCGGTCGTCGGCGCCACCGACGCCACCACCGGCCAGGCCATCGTCGCCTTCGTCATCCTGCGCGGCACGGCCACCGACACCCCCGAACTCGTCGAGGAACTGCGCGCCCACGTCGGCCGCACCCTGGGCCCGATCGCCAAGCCCAAGCAGATCAAGGTCGTCGGCGAACTCCCCAAGACCCGCTCCGGCAAGATCATGCGCCGCCTCCTGCGCGACATCGCCGAAGGCCGCGAGGTCGGCGACACCACCACGCTCGCCGACAGCACCGTGATGAGCCAGATCCAGGCCCAGCTCCCGCCCACCGCCAGCAACGGCTGAGCTGCGCGACCGGTCTGACCGGTGCCCCGGGCGGTGACCACCGCCCGGGGCACCGTCGTCACTCCGGCACCACCCCGCCCGGCGCTGCCCGCCCACCGCGCCCGGTGGACCGGGCACCGCCGGCCCCGCCCTCCGCGACCCCGCCGTCCTCGCCGCCGACGCCGTCGCTCCCGGCCGTCCGGTCGGCGGCCATCGTCCGCAGGGTGTCGTACGCGCGCTGGACGAAGCCGCGGCTGCGCAGCGACCGGGCCCCGGCCATGACCGCGAGGCCCACCTCCGCCCGTGGACTGAACCCGACGAAGGCGGTACCGCCGCGGGTCGACCCGGTGTGGAACACCAGCTCCTCCTCCACCCCCTCGTCCTCCCCCGGCCCGGCCCCGGCCGTCCGGTCCGGGCCCGCCCCCGAGCGCTGGTTCCAGCCCAGGCAGATCCGGGTCCCGCCGCCGCGGCGTCGCCCGGCCCGCGGCCGGCGGACCTCGCCGAGCGCGGTCCGCAGCACCGCCGCGTCGGCCGGCTCCGGGAGCGGAACGGCGTCCAGCGACAGGTGCGCCTGCAGGTAGCGGAGCATGTCGTCGGCGGTCGAGCGCAGGGCCGCCGCGCCGGGCAGGGCCGGCAGCCGGAACGACGGCACCCGGCGGCCGCGCCGGTACCGGGCGACGTCCTCCGGGCCGGGCCCGCAGGAGGTGTCCACCAGGCCGAGCGGCCCGCAGACCCGGGCGGCCAGCAGGTCGTCGTAACGCTGTCCGGCCGCGTTGGCCAGCAGCATCCCGAGCAGTCCGCAGCCGAGGTTGGAGTAGCGCACCTGCGTGCCCGGAGTCCCCCGGACGGGGGTCCGCGGCAGTGCCCCGAGCAGGTGGGCGGGGCCGAACGTGGCGTACGGGCGGGTGAACCACCGGGGGGCCACGGCCGGCAGCAGACCGACCGGCGACCGGGGCAGGCCCGAGGTGTGGGTGGCCAGGTGGAGCAGGGTGATCGGCCGCTCGTGCGGGTAGCCGGGGGCGGCGTGCGCGGGGAGGTAGCGGTCGATCGGGTCGTCGTAGCGGACGTCCCCCCGGGCGGCCATCTCGGCCAGCAGCAGGCCGGTGAAGGTCTTGGTGACGGAGCCGAGCTCGAACCGGGTGTCGGCCCGGACGGGGCGTTCGGCGGAGCGGTCGGAGTGGCCCCGGCAGGCGACCGTCCGCTCGGCGCCCCGGATCACGGCGACGGCGATGCCGCCGCCGGGGCCCGCGGCGTGGAACAGCGGGCGGAGCAGGTGGTCGAGGTCCTCGGGGACGTCGGTACCGACCGGGGGGTACAGCGCGGTGTTCATCGGTCGGCGCTCCACCGGGGGAGTCGCCGCGACGGCGGTAAGAGGGGTGGTCTGGGCATGGTCGTGCCTCCGGTCGGTCCCGGCCGTTCCCCACCGGGGGGGGCGCGCCGCCCCGGGTCGGGCGGCGCCTGCGACCGACGATAGGGACGGGTTCACCCGACTGCATGCGGCCGGGGCCATCCGGGTGCAGGGCGGGTGCTCCCCGGGGGTGCGGAAGCCGTCGGCAGGGCTTAAGTCCTTCAGTAGGACGATCCGGTCGTCACCCGAAAGATCCCGCTAGACTGGTAAGGACGCATCAAGGTCCCCGAGCAGGAGACCGGGCGTCACAGGGCGCGCCGGGAAGTCTGGTCGGCAACTGCACCACCCGTGCATCCGTTGCCGCTCCCAGCCCCAGGAGGTCCCGCGTGACCGACCAGCCGCCCGTCCCCGAGCCGACGACCCGCCGGCAGTTCCTCGGCCGGCTGTCCCTGCCCGAGCGGACCTTCATCACCGACGCCCTGCGGACCGAGACGGTCGGCGGCGTGCTGCTGCTCGTCGCCGCCGTGGTGGCCCTGATCTGGGCCAACGTCTGGCCGGAGGCCTACCAGAGCGTCCTCGACCACACCGTCGGCCCGTCCGGCCCGCTCCACCTCGACCTCACCCTCGGCAACTGGGCCAAGGACGGCCTGCTGACGATCTTCTTCTTCGTGGCCGGCATCGAGCTCAAGCGCGAGTTCGTCGCGGGCGAGCTGCGCACCCCGAGCGCCGCGCTGCTGCCGGTGGTCGCCGCGGTCTGCGGCGTGGCCCTGCCCGCCGTCCTCTTCACGCTCGTCAACTCGGGCGGCGGCGGCCACCCCGGCGGCTGGGCGATCCCGACCGCCACCGACATCGCCTTCGCGCTCGGCGTGCTGGCCGTGGTCGGCAGCCACCTGCCGTCCGCCCTGCGCGCCTTCCTGCTGACCCTCGCCGTGGTGGACGACCTGATCGCGATCCTGATCATCGCGGTCTTCTACAGCTCCGGCATCAAGTTCTGGGCGCTCGGACTGGCGCTGGCCGGCCTGGTGCTGTTCTGGTTCCTGCACCGGCGCGGGGTGCACGGCTGGTACCTGTTCGTGCCGCTGGCCTTCCTGACCTGGGCGCTGATGCACGAGAGCGGCGTCCACGCCACGGTCGCCGGCGTCGCGATGGGCCTGATGCTGCGCTGCCACCGCGAGGGCGACGAGCAGCAGTCCCCCGGCGAGCACATCGAGCACCTGGTCCGCCCGCTCTCGGCCGGCCTGGCCGTCCCGGTCTTCGCGCTGTTCGCGGCCGGGGTGACGATCTCCGGGCCGGCGCTGCGCGAGGTGTTCACCCAGGCCATGCCGCTCGGCATCGTCATCGGCCTGCTGGTCGGCAAGACGGTCGGCATCTTCGGCGGCACCTGGCTGGCCGCCCGCTTCACCCGGGCCGAACTGAACCCCCGGCTCAGCTGGGCCGACCTCTTCGCGGTCTCGGTGCTCGCCGGCATCGGCTTCACGGTCTCGCTGCTCATCAGCGAGCTGGCCTTCCCCGGCGACCCGGCCCTCGCCGACCTGGCCAAGACCGCCGTCCTGGTCGGCTCGCTGTTCTGCGCGACGATCGCCACCGTGCTGCTCAAGCTGCGCAACCGGCACTACCGCGCGCTGTGCGAGGAGGAGGACCGGGACGTGGACGGCGACGGCGTCCCGGACGTCTACCAGCAGGACGACCCGGCCTGGCGCGCCCGGGTCGCCGACCTCACCCGGCACCCCCGCGAGGAGGGGCCCGGGAAGGCGCCCTGAGGCCCTCCGGCGGCCCTCCCCGGCCCGGGACACGTCCCCCCGGCGGGGCCCCGGAGTGGTGTGCGACTGACCGGTAGGGGCATGATTCTGAGCTGTCGACAGTCCACGGACGCCTCCGGGCCCCCACCGGCCTCCGGAACCGCACCACACGGCGGCGTCACGCCGCACAGCCGCAGAGGAGAACCGCTGATGCCCGCAGGAGCCGCAGACCCGTCCAGCTACGGCCGGGCGCCCTACGAGGGCGAGCGTTCGGTGGGGCAGCTGTTCGCGGCGGCCACCGCCGACCTGTCCGCGCTCGTCCACGACGAGATCGCGCTCGCCAAGGCCGAGATCCGGGCGGACGTCAAGCGCGGCGTGTCCGGGGGCGTCTCACTGGCCGTCGCCGGCGTGGTGCTGCTGGCCTCCGTCCCGATGTTCAGCGCCGCCGCCGCGTTCGGCATCCACGCGCTGGGCCTCTCGCTCGGCTGGTCCTTCCTGATCGTGGCGGCCGCCTACGTGCTGCTCGCGGTGGTGCTCGGGCTGCTGGCCTGGCGCTCGTTCAAGAAGATCGAGAAGCCGCACCGCACCATCGAGGGCGCGCAGAGGACCGCCGACGTGCTGAAGAACGCCCGGCCGCGCCCGGCCACCCAGGAGGAGATCGACCGGGGCCTGGGCCGCATCCCGTAACCGCCCGCCCGCCCGTCCGGTGACGGCCGGTCCGGCGGCCCGCCCGCCCCTCCCCGGTGGCGGCGCGCCGGCCCGTCGGACGGCGGCCCGCCGGGCGCTCCCGGACCCGCCGGGAGCGAGTGCCGGGCACGTGTCCGGCGCACGGATGTGACACGCTCTCGGTATGCCGCTTGACCAGAAGCCCGTACCCGCGCAGCCGTCCGCCGCATCCGGCCCCGCCCCGGCCCCCGGACGGGAGCCCGCCGAGGAGGCCGCCGGCGGTGCCGTCGACGACGCCGCCGAGGCCTGGAGCGTCCGGCAGGCCGGCCCGTGGACGCACCGCGACCTGGCGGCCAACGGCGCCCGGTTCCACATCGCCGAGCTCGGCGCGGGCCCGCTGGTACTGCTGGTGCACGGCTGGCCCGAGTACTGGTGGGCCTGGCGCCACCAGCTGACCGCGCTGGCCGAGGCCGGCTACCGGGCGGTGGCCCTCGACCTGCGGGGCATCGGCGGCAGCGACCGCACCCCGCGCGGGTACGACCCGGGCAACCTGGCACTGGACATCACCGGGGTGATCCGCTCGCTCGGCGAACGCCGGGCGCACCTGGTCGGCCACGCCTCCGGCGGGACGCTGGCCTGGGTCGCGGCGGTGATGCGCCCGTCGGTGATCCAGAGCCTCACCGTCGTCTCCGCCGCACACCCCCGGGACCTGCGCCGGGCCCTGCTGACCGACCGCCGCCAGGCGGCCGCCTTCGAGCACGTGCTGGGCTTCCAGCGGCCGTGGATACCGGAACGCCGCCTGGTGGCCGACGACGCCGCGCTGGTCGGCCACTACCTGGACGCCTGGACCGGGCCGAACCAGCTCGACGGGGCGGCCAAGCACGCGTACCGGCAGGCGATCCAGATCCCGAGCACGGCGCACTGCTCGATCGAGCCGTACCGCTGGCTGCTGCGTTCGATGGCCCGCCCGGACGGCATCCAGTTCGCCCGGCGGATGAAGAAGCCGATCACGGCGCCGACCCTGCACGTCCAGGGCGCGGCGGACCCGGTGCTGCTGTCGCGCACCGCGCTCGGCGGCGGCGAGTACGTGGCGGCGCCGTACCGCTGGCGGCTGCTGCCCGGGGTGGGGCACTTCCCGCACGAGGAGGTCCCGGAGCAGTTCACCGCCGAGCTGCTGGACTGGATCGGCCACCACAAGGAGTGAGGCACGGGCCCTTTCGGCGGGTCCCGCGGGAAGGGCCTTCGGACCCCAACTCCCTTGACGCTGAGCTCATATGACAAGCGCATAGGACAACTTCGACGCGACCCGGGCGATTACCCCCACCGGCCCAGGGGCATCCATTCCGGTATGACCTGGATGCCCGATCGCGGCGGTGCCCCGCGCGCCCAACGCCAGAACAGCTCCCAGCGCTCCGCCCACCGCCCCGACCGGGCGGACGACCTCGGCTTCGACGGCCTCGACCGCCGCCAGCGGCCGGCGCAGCGCCAGCTCGGCATCCCGCGCATCCTGGGCCGGCGCGCCCGCTGGGTCGGCGCACGACTGCGGCGCGAGACCTGAGGCCCCGCGCCGCACCGCCCGGCGTCACCGGCCCGACCGGCCGGCGGCCCGGCGGCCCCGGCGCCCGGCCGGTCAGTTCACGATCGTGGGCGACAGCGCCGTGAACCAGAGCAGGACGAAGGTCGCCACCGACATGATCGGCACCAGCACCTTGGTCTCCACGCTGTTGCCGCTGCGCTTGATCAGCACCACCTCGTAGCGTTCCTTGTGCGGCCACAGCAGCGGCGCGCCCTTCTTGGTCAGGCAGTCGCCCAGCAGGTGCGCCAGCGTGCCCAGCGCCACCGCGTAGGGCAGCCAGCCGGGCGAGTTCGGCATCCAGGTGTTCATCCCGAAGGTGCCGAGCGCGGACAGCCCGACGATGGTGATCCAGGTCTGCGGACCGTCCCCCGGCGGGCAGAGCCGCAGCGCCCGGATCGCCAGCGCGAGCAGGAAGAACGTCAGCGCGAGGGTGAAGTTCCGGCCCAGGAAGGTGACCCCGGCCCAGGTGCCGCCGCCCGTCAGCGCGACGAAGAGCAGCGAGTGGGTGGCGTGCCGGTGCCCGCCCGAGGCCCAGGCCACGAAGCGGCAGAGGGCCTTGGAGAGCGGGCCGAGGAAGTTGGCGATCGAGCCGTCGTGGTGGTCGAGGTCCGGCAGCAGGGCGGCACCCGCGCACAGCACGGTGCCCATCAGTATGTCCGCGGGCTGCAGCGTGGTGTGCAGCAGCAGCGGGGGCAGGAACGGCGCCGAGGCCGCGTACAGCATCGCCCCGCTGACCGCGTGCGAGTGACCCATCATCGGACTTCCCCGACCTCCCGTGCGACTCACTCCGGGACGGCGCCCGGTTGAGCCGAACGGGTGAGCGCGGCAGAGGCTACCAGGGGGGACTGACGATCCGACGGACATCCGGCGGAGTGCCCCCGGCGCGTCCCCGGTGCTTCCCCAGTGCTTCCCCGCCGGAGGGCGGAGCCGACCGGGTCGGGGGCCCGGCCGGCGGGCGCGGCCCGCCGGCCGCGGTCAGAGCGCGCAGCCCTGGGTGTCCACCCGGCTGCTCGCGGTGCTGCCCTTCTCCGCGTCCTCCCGCACCTCGGCCGCGGTCAGCACGTACCCGGTGTCCGCGCTGTCCAGCGACTTGGCGAACACCACGCCGTACACCTGGCCGTCCGGGGTGAGCAGCGGGCCGCCGCTGTTGCCCTGGCGGACCAGCGAGCGGACCGAGTAGACGTCGCGCACCACCTGGCCGCGGTGGTAGATGTCCGGGCCGTTGGCCTGGATCCGGCCCCGGATGCGGGCCGGCTGGACGTTGAAGGCGCCGTTCTCCGGGAAGCCCGCCACGATCGCGCTGTCGTTGGTCTTCGCCTCGCCCGCGAAGGTCAGCGGGGGCGCGTTCAGCTTGGGGACGTCCAGCACCGCGATGTCGCGCTGCCAGTCGTAGCGGACCACCGTCGCGTCGTACAGCTGGCCCGTCCCGCCGATCTGCACGGTGGGCTCGTCGACCCCGCCCACCACGTGGGCGTTGGTCATCACCCGGTGCGGGGCGAAGACGAACCCGCTGCCCTCCAGGGTCTTGCCGCAGGAGGTGGCGGTGCCGACCACCTTGACCAGGCTCTGCTTCGCCCGCGCCACCGCCGGGGTGCCCGCCAGCGCCGGGTCCGGCGTGTCGACCTGGGTGATCGGCTCGTGCTCGAACGGGTTGAAGACCTGCGGGAAGCCGTTGCGGGCGAGCACCTTGGAGAAGTCCGAGAACCAGTTCGGCGCGTCGTCGGGCAGCGCGTTCTGCACGCCCCCGAGGATCGCCGAGGAGCGGACCTGCTTGGACACCGTCGGCAGCGACGCCCCGGCCAGCGCCGAACCGATCAGCCAGGCCACCAGCAGCATCGAGACCACGTTCACGGCCGAGCCGCCCAGCGCGTCCAGCACCCGTGCCGGACGGCGGTCGATGTGCCCGCGGAGCTTCCAGCCGAAGTGCGCGGTGACCGCCTGGCCGATGGCGGCGAACACGATCACCACCACCACGGCCACCACCGAGGCCGTGGTGCCCGGGCTGAGGTGGTCCAGCAGCAGCGGCAGCAACTGGACGGCCAGCAGCCCGCCGCCCAGGAACCCGACCAGGGACAACACACCCACCACGAAGCCCTGCCGGTAGCCCGACACGGCGAATCCCACGGCAGCGGCGATCAGCAGCACATCCAGGACGTTCACCCCGACACCCTCCCACGGCCCCCGGCCCGGCCGTACCGACGGCCCCTCACGAGGAGCCGGCGTCGCCGCCCGGCAGCGCGCTGGAGTGGTCGAGGTCTCCCTGGACCAGGGCCAGCGCCTCGTCCGAGAGGTCGACGACCCGGGACGGGTCCCAGGGCCGCTCCAGGCCGCTGTGGTGCAGCACCCGGTCGATCACCCCCGCCGTGAACCCCCAGACCAGCCGGCCGGCGACCGCGAAGGCCGGCCCGACGTGCCCGGAGGGGTGCCGCAGCCGCACCCGGTTCGCCGGGTCGGCGAGCTCGGCGACCGGCACCCGGAACACCGCCCCCGTCTCCCCGCGGTCCACCGGCCGCACCGGCGACTCCACCCGCCACCAGCCGAGCACCGGGGTCACCACGAAGCGGCTCACCGGGATGTACAGCGCGGGCAGCGCCGCGAACACCTGCACCCCGGCCGGGTCCAGCCCGGTCTCCTCCCAGGCCTCCCGAAGCGCAGCCGCGACCGGGCCCGGGCCCTGCGGGTCGCCGTCCTCCGGATCCAGCGCGCCGCCCGGGAAGGACGGCTGGCCGGCGTGCGAGCGCAGCGAGCGGGCCCGCTCGATCAACAGGAGGTCCGGCCCGTCCGGCCCCTCGCCGAAGAGCATCAGCACCGCCGCCGCCCGGCCGCCCTCGGCCGGCGGCAGGAAGCGGCTCAGCTGCTCCGGCAGGACCCGCTCGGCCGCCTCCCGCACCGGCTCCAGCCAGGCCGGCAGGCCGTCCCGCTCGATCACCCGGGCCTCCCGCGCCTCCGGCATCTCCTGCGCCCCGCGCGTCACTCGCCCACCGCCAGGTCCGCGACCCGGCCCAGGTGGGCGTCGGCGTCGGCCCGTGCGGCGGCCTCGCCGGGGAAGTCCGCCGGCGGCTTCAACCGCTGGCCGGGCCGACCGCCCATCTCGTACTTGAGCAGCTTGCGCGCCTTCTCCGGGTCCGTCTCGCCCTCCCCGTACGCCGGGCAGAGCGGGGCGATCGGGCAGGCCCCGCAGGCAGGGTTGCGGGAGTGGCAGATCCGGCGGCCGTGGAAGACCACCCGGTGCGACAGCATCGTCCACTCCGACTTCGGGAAGATCTCGGCGACCACCGCCTCGACCTTCACCGGGTCCTCCTCGGCCGTCCAGGCGAACCGCCGGGCCAGCCGCCCGAAGTGGGTGTCCACGGTGATCCCGGGCACTCCGAAGACGTTGCCGAGGACCACGTTGGCGGTCTTGCGGCCCACGCCCGGCAGCGTCACCAGGTCCTCCAGGCGCCCCGGCACCTCGCCGCCGAACCCGTCGCGCAGCGCGACCGAGAGGCCGATCAGCGCCTTCGCCTTGTTCCGGAAGAAGCCGGTCGGGCGGATGACCTCCTCCAGCTCCTCCGGGTTCGCCGCCGCCATGTCCTCCGGCGTCGGGTACTTCGCGAACAGTGCGGGCGTCGTCTGGTTCACCCGCAGGTCCGTGGTCTGCGCCGACAGCACCGTGGCCACCAGCAACTGGAACGGGTTCTCGAAGTCCAGCTCCGGGTGCGCGTACGGGTACAGCTCCGCCAGCTCCCGGTTGATCCGCCGCGCCCGCCGCACCATCGCCAGGTGCGACTCCGGCTTCCTCGCCCTCACGGCCGGCCGGGCCTTCGGTGCCGCGGCCTTCCGGACCTTGCTCTCTGCCATGCACGAAGGCTACTTCGACCGGCCGACCCGTCGGGGCGGATCAGCCCGACCGGTGCCCGGAGGGGCCGCGCCCCGGCAGGCCCCGGTGCGTGCGGGCGCCCGTCCGGGAGCGTCGCGGACGGGCCGTGGAACCATCGCTCGACGGCATCCCCACCCGGAGGACGAGGAACCATGGACGAGGACTTCAAGGACATCCCCACCACCACCCTGGCCGACGTGCTCGGGCGCGAGCGGGTCATGGACGCCGGCATCCGCCCGCTCTGGTCGGGGGCGCCCCGGGTGGCCGGTCCGGCGTTCACCGTGCGGTGCCCGCCGGGCGACAACCTGATGCTGCACGCGGCGATCTACCGGGCCGAGCCGGGCGCCGTGATCGTCGTCGAGTCGGGCGACCCGGACCACGCGCTGGCCGGGGGCAACGTGTGCGCGGTGGCGCAGCGCCGGGGCGTCGCCGCGTTCGTGGCCGACGGCCTGATCCGCGACCTCGGCGAGGTGCGGGAGCTCGGCTTCCCGGTCTTCGCCCGGGGGGTGATCCCGATCCCGGGGGCGAAGCGGGCCCTCGGTGCGCACGGCGGCCCGGTGCGCTGCGGCGGCGTCCTGGTCGCGGCCGGGGACGTGGTGGTGGCCGACGAGGAGGGCGTGGTGGTGGTCCCCGCCGCCGGGCGCGCGCCGACGCTGGCCGCGGCCCGGGCCAAGCTGGCCAAGGAGGCCGCCGAGTCGCTGGACGACTGGGAGGCCGCGCACCGCGCCCGGATCGAGCAGAGCCTCGGCGAGCTGGGCTTCACCTGCTGACGGACCGGCGGGGCGACGGCCCGGGCACCCGGGCCGTCGCCGGTCAGCCCCGGTACGGCCCGTTCAGCCCCCGTACAGCCCGTTCAGCTCGCCGAACCCGAGCGCGCCGTCCAGCTCCCGCACCGTCCCGGGCCCGAGCAGTTCGGCGGCGGCGCGCCGGGCGGCGGTGTAGGCGAGCTGGGCGAGGCCGGTGCCGACGGTGACCCGCCGCACCCCCGCGGCGGCGAGTTCGGCGACGCCCAGCCCCCCGGCGACGGCCATCGCGTTCACCGGCAGCGGGGAGCGCCGGCACAGCTCGGCGAGCAGGTCGAGGTCCAGCAGCCCGGGGACGAAGAGGCCGTCGGCGCCCGCCGCGGCGTAGGCCCCGGCCCGGGCCAGCACGTCGTCGAGTCCGCCCAGCCCGAACAGGAAGACGTCCGTGCGGGCGTTCAGCACCAGCTCGGGGAGGCCGGCGGCGACCGCCGCCGCCCGGGCCGCGCGCAGCCGCCCGGCCTGTTCGGCCACCGGGTGCAGCGGGCCGCCGACGGCGGTCGAGTCCTCCAGGTTGACGCCGACCGCACCGGCCCCGACCAGGGCCGTCACGGTCGCGGCCACGTCGGCGGGCAGCGGACCGTACCCGCCCTCGGCGTCGACGGTGACCGGCACGTCCACGGCCGCGACGATCCGGCGGGCCGCCTCGACGGCCTCCCCCCGGGCCAGCCGGTGGCCGTCCCCGCGGCCGAGCGACCAGGACACGCCACCGCTGGTGGTGGCGATCGCCGGGGCGCCGGCCGAGGCGATGACGGCGGCGCTGCCGGCGTCCCAGGCGTTGGGCAGGACGAGGACGCCGTCCGCGAGGAGCTCGCGCAGCCGCAGCGCCCGCTCGCGGGCCGGGTGGGCGTGGGTGGTGGTGCCAGTGGACATGCGGGATCTCCGTCGTCTTTCGGTGCCGTCCGGTGGTGCGTCCGTCCCCCGCATCGTGCGGCCCGGCCCGGGGCACCCACCAGTGATTAAGCTGGGGCCGAATCTCCGGGGAGGGGCCCGTATGCGCACAGCACTGCACTTCTCCGCGAACGACGTGGCGCTGACCCGCTTCGCGGTCTCCCCGATGCAGGAGGTGGTCGGCGGTCTGCGCGCCCTCGCCGGGGCCGCCGTCCCCGAGCCGCACCGCCGCTGGGCCGAGCAGGTCCGCGGGCGGCTGGCCGCCACCGGGCTGGACCGCGGCCGGCTGGCCGGGATGGTCCCGCACACCGGCCACCTGCCGGACTTCCTCAACCCCGCCCCGGCGGGGTCCTCCCCCACCCTGGCCGAGGAGCTGACGGCGATCGCGGCCACCGGAGCCGCCCAGGTCCGGGCCGACCTCGACCTCCTGGCCGCCGAGGCCGGCGGCCGCCTGCCGCCCGTCCTGGAGCCGCTGTACCGCGACCCGGCGGCACAGCTGCCCCGGCTCACCGCCGAGATCGAGGCGTACTGGCAGCTCGCCCTCGCCCCGTACTGGGCGCGCATCCGCACGCTGCTGGAGGCGGACGTGTTCCACCGCTCCCGGCAGGCCGCCGCGCAGGGCACCGCGCGGATGCTGGACGACCTGCACGAGACGGTCCGCTGGGACGGCACGGCGCTGCTCCTGGACCGGCGGCACTGCGCGGTCACCCGGCTGAACGCCGGGGCCGGGCTGCTGCTCCTGCCGTCCGCCTTCGTCTGGCCGCGGGTGCTGACCAGGGTGCTGCCACCGGATCCCCCGCAGCTGAGCTACCCGGCGCGCGGCGCCGCCGCCCTGTGGGAGTCCCGGCCGGGGACGGCCGAGCGCTCGGACGCGCTGGCCGCGGTGCTCGGCCGGTCCCGGGCCCGGCTGCTCGCGGAACTGGACTCCCCGGCCTCGACCACCGAGCTGGCCCGTCGCACCGGGCTGTCCGCCGCCGGCGTCTCGCAGCACCTGACCGCCCTGCGCGCGGCCGGTCTGACCAGCGCCCACCGGGCCGGCCACAGCGTCCTCTACGCCCGGACGGCGGTGGGCGACGCGCTGTTCGATCCGGCCGACAGCGGGTTCGACCGGCCCGGCGAGGCGTTCGACCCGGCGGTGACCGGGGGCCCGGCCGCCCGGTGACCCGGCGGTACGAATGGCCCCGCGCAGCACACCTCGGCGCACCCCCTCCTCATATGATCGGAGCGACATGCGCCATGCTTGGTGATGCAGAGCACTGTACGGAACTTGCGCCGGACGGCCCACCCGCCGGACGGCCGAGAAGGAGGAAGCACGTGGACGACGTTCTGCGGCGCGCCGCACTCTTCGCGGCACTCGACGACGAACAGGCCGGCGAGCTGCGCGCTTCCATGACCGAGGTCACCCTCGCCCGTGGTGAGTCGCTGTTCCACGAGGGCGACCCGGGTGACCGGCTGTACGTCGTCGCGGAGGGCAAGGTCAAGCTGCACCGCGCCTCCCCGGACGGCCGCGAGAACATGCTCGCCGTCCTCGGCCCCAGCGAGATGATCGGCGAGCTGTCGCTGTTCGACCCGGGCCCGCGCACCGCCACCGCCAGCGCGCTGACCGAGGTCAAGCTGCTGGGCCTGGGCCACGGCGACCTGCAGCCCTGGCTGCACGCCCGCCCCGAGGTCTCCATCGCGCTGCTGCGGGCCATCGCCCGCCGACTGCGCCGGACCAACGACGTGATGTCCGACCTGGTCTTCTCCGACGTGCCCGGCCGCGTCGCCAAGGCCCTGCTGGACCTCTCCCGCCGGTTCGGCGTGCAGTCCGAGGAGGGCATCCACGTGGCCCACGACCTCACCCAGGAGGAGCTGGCCCAGCTGGTCGGCGCCTCCCGCGAGACGGTCAACAAGGCGCTCGCCGACTTCGCCGGCCGCGGCTGGCTGAAGCTGGAGGCGCGCGCGGTGGTCCTGATGGACGTCGAGCGGCTGTCGCGCCGCTCGCGCTGACGCTCCCCACGCCGCGAAGGGCCCGTCCGGACGGACGGGCCCTTCGGCGGTTCCAGGGCGCACCCCGCCGCGCGGGCGGGGCGGCGCGGGCCCGCGCGGGCGCAGGTGCCGGCGGGGGCACACGGGCGGGCGCCGGAGGAACCGGCGCGGCCTCGGCCCCGGTCGGGATCAGCCCTGGTCGGGGATCAGCCCGTGGTCCGCCAGGTACTCCAGCTGCGCCCGCACGGACAGCTCCGCGGCCGGCCAGAGCGCCCGGTCCACGTCGGCGTAGACCCGGGCCACCACCTCGGGCGCCGTCCGGCAGCCTGCCTCGACCGCGGTCTCCACCTGGGCGAGCCGGGTGGCCCGGTGCGCCAGGTAGTAGTCGACCGCGCCAAGGGCGTCGGCGAGCACCGGCCCGTGGCCGGGCAGCACCGTCCGCACGCCGTGCTCCGAGGCCATCGTGTGCAGGTGGCGCAGCGAGTCCAGGTAGTCGCCGAGCCGGCCGTCCGGGTGGGCGACCATCGTGGTGCCGCGTCCGAGCACGGTGTCACCGGTGAGGACGGCGCCGTCGGCGGGCAGGTGGAAGGTCAGCGAGTCCGAGGTGTGACCGGGGGTGGCGACCACCCGCAGGTCGAGGCCGCCGACGTCGAGGCGCTGGCCGTCGACCAGTCCCTCCGAGCCCAGCCGGTGGGCGGGGTCCAGGGCACGCACCTCGGTGCCGGTGAGTTCGGCGAAGCGGGCCGCGCCCTCGGAGTGGTCGGCGTGGCCGTGGGTGAGCAGGGTGAGCGCGACGCGCTTGCCCAGCCGTTCCGCGTGGTCGATCACCCGGCGCAGGTGGCCCTCGTGCAGCGGGCCCGGGTCGATCACCACCGCGAGGTCCGAGCCGGGCTCGGAGAGCAGCCAGGTGTTGGTGCCGTCCAGCGTCATCGGCGACGGGTTCGGCGCCAGTACGCACAGCGCCCGGGGGGTGGCCTCGCCGCCGATGGCGGCGGCGGGGTCACCCGGCAGGAGTCCGCTCACCGGCCGCCCCCGCCGTCGCGGTACAGGGCCCTCAGCGGCAGCATCCGGACGATGGCGCGCTGGGCCAGGTCGGTGAACGGGACCGGGCCGTCACAGGCCGTGGTGCGGGGGGTCAGGCGGCGGGCGGGCATCTCGGGTGCCGTCCGGCGAGCCACGTCGTTGTGGGTCATCGGGCGTCGGTCCTCTCTCTGCGACGGTGCGTCGGGTGGTGCGGTGTGTCGGGTGGTGCGGTGTGTCGGGTGGTGCGGGGTCCGGCCGGCGGGCGGTGCGACGCCGGGTCCGGTGCTCGGTGGGGTGCCGCCCGGGTGACCGGGGTGCCGGTGGGGTGACCGGTCCGGCGCCCGGTGCGGTCAGGCGTCCTCGGGGAAGTCCCCGTCGATGGTCAGTTCGTCGTACCCGGGCCAGCGGACCGTCATCCGGTCGCCCCGGACCTCGGCCCGGCCCAGCACCGGCTCCAGCGAGCGCCCGGCGGCCGCGGTCAGCGCCTCGGCGGCCGAGCGCACCGGCGACAGCTCGCGCAACACCGTCACGGTCGGCGGCAGCATGCCGAACCGGCCCTCCCGGTGGCCGCGGACCGCCTCGGCCGGCGTCAGCCAGGCCACCCGGTCCGCCTCGCCGACCTCCAGGGCGGCGCGCTGGCCGGCCGGCAGCACGGCCACGAAGAACCAGGTGTCGTAGCGGCGCTCCTCGAACTCCGGAGTGACCCAGCGGGCCCAGCCGGCCAGCAGGTCGCTGCGCAGGACCAGGCCGTGGTCGCGGAGGAATTCGGCGAAGGACAGCTCGTGCGCCTCCAGCGCGGCCCGCTCGGCGGACCAGTCGCGCGGCGCGGCGACGCTGTCGGCGTCCGGCCCGGCCAGCAGCACGCCGGCCTCCTCGAAGGTCTCGCGGACGGCCGCGCAGACCACCGCCCGCGCCGTCCGGGCGTCCACCCCGAGCCGCCGGGCCCACTCCTCGGGGGAGGGGCCGGCCCAGCCGGTCTCCACCTCGGCGTCGCGAGGGTCCACCCCGCCGCCCGGGTAGGCGTACATGCCGGCCGCGAAGGCCATCGAGGTGCGCCGGCGCAGCAGGTAGGCCTCCGGGCCGTCGGGGGCGTCGCGCAGCAGCACGACGGTCGCGGCGGGCCGGGGCACCGGCGGGGTCAGCACGCCGGAGTCGACCGCCCGGATCCGGGCAGGCCAACCGGGCGGCATCGGGAGCGTCGTCGCTCGATGGTCCATGCCCGGATGCTAAGCGCACGAAGGCGGGGTTGGACAGGCCCAACCCCGCCTTTCGTGATCACCTCAGGCGGTCTTGACGCGCACCTGGAGCTCGACCTCGACCGGGGCGTCCAGCGGCAGCACCGCGACGCCGACCGCGCTGCGGGCGTGCACCCCGGCCTCGCCCAGCACCTTGCCGAGCAGCTCGCTGGCGCCGTTGATCACGCCGGGCTGGCCGGTGAAGTCGGGGGCGGAGGCGACGAAGCCGACCACCTTCACGACCCGCTCGATCTGGTCCAGGTCGCCGATCACCGACTTGATCGCGGCCAGCGCGTTCAGCGCACAGGTCTGCGCGAGCTCCTTGGCCTCCTCCGGGGACACCTCGGCACCGACCTTGCCGGTGCTCGGCAGCTTGCCGCCGACGACCGGCAGCTGGCCGGAGGTGAACACGAACTCGCCCGAGCGCAGGGCCGGGACGTACGCGGCGACCGGAGCCGCCACCGGCGGCAGGGTCAGGCCCAGGTCGGCGAGCTTCGCCTCGACCTTGCTCATGCGCTCTTCTCCCGCTTGAAGTAGGCCACCAGCTGCTCCGGGTTCGGGCCCGGCACGACCTGGACGAGCTCCCAGCCGTCCATGCCGAAGTTGTCCAGGATCTGCTTGGTGGCGTGCACCAGCAGGGGCGCCGTCATGTATTCCCACTTGGTCATGGCCAGACTCTAGACGAGCGGCCGCGGCGATCGGCGCCGCCGGCGGACCGGCGTGTGAGGTGGCCCACAAAGGGGGCATGATTCAGGCCCGGCCCCCCTGGTGCTCCGGGCATCCGGCGCGGTCCCTGGTTACCCTCGCGAGAGGGCACCCTGGTCACGGGGCGCCCCGCGAGAGGGCACCGCAGGACGGGCCGGCCGACGGAGCGGCCTCCGGCCCACGGAGACGGACGGAGAAGGAGCGTGGCACGCACCCCCGGCCAGGCGGCCCGGCGCGACCCCGACTGGGAGGGCGTCCGGCTGCACGTGGTCAGCGGCAAGGGCGGCACCGGGAAGACCACGCTGGCCGCGGCGCTGGCACTGGCGCTCGCCGCCGACGGCGGGCGGGTGCTCCTGATCGAGGTCGAGGGGCGGCAGGGCGTCGCCGAGCTGTTCGGGATCGCCGCACTCCCGTACGAGGAGCGCCGGATCGCCTCGGTCTCCCGGACCCAGCTGGGCCTGCCGGCCGGTGGCGGGGCGGGCGAGGTGTTCGCGCTGGCCATCGACACCGAGCTGGCGCTGCTGGAGTACCTGGAGATGTTCTACAAGCTCGGCCGGGCCGGAAAGGCGCTGCAGAAGGTCGGCTTCGTCGACTTCGCCACCACCATCGCGCCCGGCGTGCGGGACGTCCTGCTCACCGGGAAGGCCTGCGAGGCGGCCCGGCGCAAGGGCCCCGACGGCCGCCGACGGTACGACGCCGTCGTGATGGACGCGCCGCCGACCGGGCGGCTCACCCGCTTCCTGAACGTCAACGCCGAGGTCGCCGGGCTGGCCCGGATCGGCCCGATACACACCCAGGCGCAGGCCGTGATGCGGGTGCTGAAGTCGCCGGAGACGGCGGTGCACCTGGTCACCCTGTTGGAGGAGATGCCGGTGCAGGAGACGGTCGACGGCTTCGCCGAGCTGCGCGAGGCCGGGCTCCCGGTGGGCGGGGTGCTGGTCAACATGGTCCGGCCGCCGGTGCTGGACGCCGCCGCCGTGGCCGCGGTCGACGGGGACCACCGCGAGGAGGTCGCCCTGGCGCTCGGCGAGGCCGGGCTCGGAGGGCGCTCGCGCCGCCCGGAGACCGTCCGGGCCGCCGTGGAGCCGCTGCTGGACCCGCTGCTGGAACAGGCCCGGGAGCACGCCGAACGCGTCGAGCTGGAGCGCGAACAGCGCGCCGACCTGCAGCAGCTGCGGCTGCCCACGTACGAACTGCCGCTGCTGGGCGAGGGCGTGGACCTCGGGGGGCTGTACCGGCTGGCGGCCGAACTGAAGCGGCAGGGGGCGGCGTGACGAACGGCGGAACGACCGGCAGCGGAACGCGCGGCGGCGGGGCGACCGGCGGTGCGGCGACGAACGGCGGAGCGGCCGGCGGAGGCGGCGGTGTCCGGGCCACCGGCAGCCGGCTCGCCGTGGACGCCCTGATCGACGACCCGGGGACGCGGATCATCGTCTGCTGCGGTTCCGGCGGCGTCGGCAAGACCACCACCGCCGCGGCGATCGGACTGCGCGCCGCCGAGCGCGGCCGCAAGGTCGTGGTGCTCACCATCGACCCGGCCCGGCGCCTCGCCCAGTCCATGGGCCTGACCGAACTGGACAACACCCCGCGGGTGGTCAAGGGCGTCGCCGGGGACGGCGAGCTGCAGGCCATGATGCTCGACATGAAGCGGACCTTCGACGAGGTCGTGCTCGCCCACGCCGAGCCCGAGCGGGCCAGGGCGATCATGGAGAACCCGTTCTACCAGTCCCTGTCGGCCGGCTTCGCGGGCACGCAGGAGTACATGGCGATGGAGAAGCTCGGGCAGCTGCGCGACGCCGAAGAGTGGGACCTGATCGTCGTCGACACCCCGCCGTCCCGCTCGGCGCTGGACTTCCTGGACGCGCCCAACCGGCTCGGGTCCTTCCTCGACGGCCGGGTGATCCGCATCCTGACCGCCCCGGCCAAGGTCGGCGGCCGCAGCGCGATGAGGTTCCTCAACGCCGGCATGGGCCTGCTCACGGGCACCCTGGGGAAGATCTTCGGCGCCCAGCTGCTGACGGACGTCCAGACCTTCGTCAGCGCGATGGACTCGATGTTCGGCGGCTTCCGCGAGCGCGCCGACCGCACGTACCAGCTGCTCAAGGCGCCGGGCACGGCGTTCCTGGTGGTGGCCGCGCCGGAGCGGGACGCGCTGCGCGAGGCGGCGTACTTCGTGGACCGGCTCGCCGCCGACCGGATGCCGCTGGCCGGGCTGGTGCTCAACCGGGTGCACGGTTCCGGCGCGCCGCAGCTCACCGCGGAGCGGGCGCTGGCGGCTGCCGAGGCACTGGAGGAGAACGGCTCGGAGCACTCCTCGCCCGAGGCCGAACAGCTCGCGGCGGGACTGCTGCGGCTGCACGCCGAGCGGATGCAGATCATGGGGCGGGAACGGCGCACCAGGGACCGCTTCGTCTCGGTCTACCCGGACGTGCCGATCGTGGAGGTCGCCGCGCTGCCGGGCGACGTGCACGACCTGGACGGCCTGCGGGCGATCGGGGACCGGCTCAGCGGCGCCGCGTAGGCGCCGGTCCGGCCGGCCCGGCCGGGCAACCGCCCCGGTCGGGCGGTCAGCCCGCCTGGGCGTAGTCGGTCAGTATCACACCGGTGGCGAGGGACTCCTCGTACTCGGTGCGGGCCGTCTCCAGCAGCCTCCGCCACGAGATGACCGTCGGGCGGCGGCGCAGCAGTGCCCGGCGCTCGCGTTCCGTCATCCCGCCCCAGACTCCGAACTCGACCCGGTTGTCCAGCGCGTCCGCGAGGCACTCCGTGCGGACGGGGCAGCCGCTGCACACCGCCTTCGCGCGGTTCTGCGCGGCCCCCTGGACGAACAACTCGTCCGGATCACTCGTGCGGCAGGCGGCCTGCGCACTCCAGTCGTCAACCCAGCCCATCCCGGCGCCGTCCTCTCCCGTATTCGAGGCTCCCCCACGGCGGCAACGGCATATTCACCGTTGCCAGTTGAGGACGTTACGGAAGAACGACAGCTTGCAACAGCCCCTTCGGGCTCAATCTCGAATGACCCGATTGGACTATGGGTATCGGTCAGCTCACTCGTTGGAGTGATCGCAGGTCGCAAGCCTTGCCAAACACGCCGAGGCCACTCTCGCCACGCGCGTCGCTACGGAGCGCTACCGCCCACAGGTGCACAGCAGGCCACAGCTGCCTCAAAACCCACCCAAGAAAGGGCAATTCGGGCAAGTCTCCGCACTCACAAGAGTGAATGATGTTGACGCACCGAAGCTGTCGCAAGCTTGTGACAAGCCTAGGCGAACACCTGCCCCTATGTGCGGGATTCGGGGACGTAGGGTTCTCCTCATGGCACCGAAGCGCCCCCAGGCACCCCAGCCCCCAGGCAACCCCGGAGCTCCGCGCGGCAAGCGCAGCGGATCACCGCTGGACTTCGCGGGGCACGGAGTGAAGTTCCTGGGCGTCAGCGTGCTCTCCGGAGTCCTGCTGGCAGGCCTCGCCCTGCCCGCCGTCGGCGCCATCGGGCTGACCGCCAAGGACACGGCGGAGAGCTTCGAGAACATCCCCGACGACTTCAAGACCCCGCCGCTCACCCAGGCGACCCAGATCTTCGACGCCAAGGGCGGGCTGATCGCCAAGGTGTACGAGCGCGACCGCACCGTCATCACCGCCGACCAGATGTCGCCGTTCATGCGGCACGCCCAGGTCGACATCGAGGACGCCCGGTTCTACGAGCACGGCGCCGTCGACCTCAAGGGCGTGCTGCGCGCCATCAGCAAGAACGCCGAGAGCGGCACCGCCTCCCAGGGCGCCTCGACGCTGACCCAGCAGTACGTGAAGAACGTCAACGTCGAGAAGGCCGGCGACGACCAGGCCGCCGTCCTGGAGGCCCAGCGCAAGACCCTGGGCCGCAAGATCCAGGAGCTCAAGGTCGCGATCAAGCTGGAGGAGGACCTGACGAAGGACCAGATCCTCACCAACTACCTCAACATCACCTTCTACGGCCACCAGGCCTACGGGGTCGAGGCCGCCTCCCAGCGCTACTTCAGCAAGAGCAACAAGGACCTGACCGTCGCCGAGGCCGCAACCCTGGCCGGCATGGTGCAGAACCCGTCGTCCTTCGACCCGGTGCGCTACCCCGACAACACGGTCAAGCGCCGCAACGTCGTGATCGACAAGATGCTCGAGAACAAGCACATCACCGCGGACCAGGCCAAGGAGGCGAAGGCCGCCCCGCTGGGCCTGAAGTACAAGGACCCGCAGAACGGCTGCATCACCGCCCAGGCCGGCATGGGCTTCTTCTGCGACTACGTGCGCCACGTCGTCAAGCAGGACCCGGTGTTCGGCAAGAACGCCGCGGACCGCAAGAAGCTGTGGGACACCGGCGGCCTGAACATCTACACCACGCTGGACCCGGACAAGCAGGCCGCCGCCCAGGCCGCCGTGACCAACCCGAAGAAGGTCCTCGTGACCGACCCGGTGTCGGCCGCGGCGACCATGATGGAGCCCGGCACCGGCAAGATCCTGGCGATGGCCCAGACCCGCCCGTACGGCCTGGACCCGAACAAGAACCAGACCGTCGTCAACCTCAACGTCGACGCCTCGATGGGCGGCGGCAACGGCTTCCAGACCGGCTCGACCTTCAAGCCGATCCTCGCCGCGGCGGCCCTGGAGTCGGGCATGCAGCCCACCCAGCCGTTCCCGTCCGAGAACAAGATCGACTACCCGAACATGTCCACCTGCTCGGGCACCTGGAAGAACACCGACAAGCCCAAGGCCACGGTGAAGAACGAGTCGCCCAGCGAGGTCGGCCCGTACGAGCTGAAGGAGGCGATGGCCCGCTCGGTCAACACCTACTTCGTCCAGATGGAGCAGCAGGTCGGCCTCTGCGCGATGAAGCAGATGGCCAACAAGCTGGGCATCACCCAGTCCGCCAAGGGCGACCCCTTCCAGGAGGTCCCCTCGATGGTCCTCGGCACCCTGGAGCTCAGCCCGCTGACCATGGCGAACGTCTACGCGACCTTCGCCGCCCGCGGCAAGTACTGCACCCCGGTCGCGATCACCAAGATCTCCACGGTCGACGGCAAGGACGTCAAGGTCCCGCAGTCCAGCTGCAGCCAGGCCTTCTCCGAGAACACCGCGGACGCGCTCAACACCGTCCTGCTCAACGTGACGGAGAAGGGCACCGGCGCCTCCCTCGGCCTGGAGGACGGCCGCCAGATCGCCGGCAAGACCGGTACCACGGACGAGAAGAAGGCCGCCTGGTTCAGCGGCTACACCCCGTCCCTCGCCACCTCGGTCTGGCTCGGCGGCCCGGCCGGCGGCGTCAAGATGAAGAACATCAAGATCGGTGACACCTACTACGGCAGCGACGGCGTCTTCGGCGCCACCGGGCCGGGCCCGATCTGGAAGCTCGCCATGGACCAGGCCCTGCGCGGCACGCCCAAGGACCAGCTGCAGACCATCAACATCCCGGACCCGGCGCCCAAGCCGGACCCGAACGCCACGCCGACCGGCGGGGCCACCCCGCCGGCCGACCCGAACGCCCAGCCCGGCGGCAACCCGCCGCCGCCGGCCGGGAACCCCGGCGGGAACAACGGCGGCGGCCCCGGCGGCGGCCCCGGCGGGGGCAACAACGCCGGCGGGATGATCGGCGGCGGGTTCACCTTCCCGCCGGGCGTCATCGGCGGGAACGGCGGCAACGGCGGCAAGCACGGCGGCAACAACGGCTGAGTGCCGACCGGGCGGCCGAACGGCCCGGCCCGGTGAAGGCGCCGCACGGTGAAGGGGCGCCCTCCGAGATCACTCTCGGAGGGCGCCCCTCGTGGTTCCGGCGGCCGCCCGGGACGGCCCGGGCGGCACCGGGCGGCCCGGCGGGGATCAGCCCGTCAGCGCGGCCTTCACCGCGGCGGCCACCCGGCCGCCCTCGGCCAGGCCGTCCACCTTCGGCTTCACCAGCTTCATCACGGCGCCCATCGCCTGCGGACCGGTCGCGCCGCTCTCGGCCACGGCGGCCGCCACGATCGCCGTCAGCTCCTCGTCGGAGAGCTGCTTGGGCAGGTACCCCGCCAGCAGCTCGCCCTCCGCCCGCTCCCGGGCGGCCTGGTCGGCACGGCCGGCGGCGTCGAACGCCTCGGCGGCCTCCCGGCGCTTCTTCGTCTCACGGCCGATCACCTTGAGCACCTCGGCGTCGGACAGCTCGCGCTTCTCCTTGCCCGCCACCTCCTCGCTGGTGACGGCGGACAGCGTGAGCCGGATGGTGGACGAGCGCAGCTCGTCCCGGTCCCTGATGGCAGCCGTGAGGTCCTCCTGCAGCTGCGCCTTGAGCGTGGTCATGGCCCCGAGTCTCCCACCTGCGGAGTTCACCCGCTTGCCATTAACCGGGATCGCTGGTCGCGGGCGGGCCCGGGCGCCGGATCCGGACCCGGCGCCCGGGCGTAACCGCCTAGCCTGGTTACATGACGGACGGAGACCGGACCACCCCCGCCGGACTGACCCTGACCACCGCCCGGGGCACCGCCTTCCGCTTCGACGCGGGCGCCCTCTGCCTCGAACTGCTCACCACCGGAGGCCCCGGCCCGTACGCCCGGCACGAGGCCCTGCACCAGCCGTCCGACCTCGCCCGGTGGCTGCCCCGCTCCCGGCTGCGGCTGCCCGCCGGGGCCGTCCGGATCGACCCCGACCAGCTCGCCGCCACCCGCACCCTGCGCGACGCGCTCTGGCGCCTCACCGCCGCCCGCGCCCACGCCCGCCCCGGCGCCGCCGACGACTACGCCGTCCTCAACCGGGCCGCCGCCCACCCGCCGCTCGCCCCCCAGATCGCCCCCGACGGCACCGCCGCCGCCCCGCTGCCCGCCGACGGGCACCAGCTCGCCGCCACCTTCGCCCGGGACGCCATCGCCCTGCTCACCGGCCCCCACGCGGACCGGATCCGCGCGTGCGCAGCCCCCGACTGCCGGCTGGTCTTCGTCGACACCTCGCGCCCCGGCCGGCGCCGCTGGTGCTCGATGGAACGCTGCGGCAACCGGCACAAGGTCCGGGCCCTGCGGGTCCGGCGCACCCGGGACTGACCCGCGCCCGACGGGCCGGCCCGGGCCTCCCACCGGCCACCGGACGTTCACCGGCTGATCCACCGTCTGAGAGCATGGGGCGATGCGACCGCTGTACTCCGTTCCCCTCGGCTTCGCCGCCGCCGGCGCCGCCTGCCTCGCCTACTCCGTCGGGTACGAGGTCCGTTCCTTCCGGCTCCGCCGGGTCGAGGTCCCCGTCCTGCCCCACGGCGCCCGGCCCATCCGGGTACTGCAGGTCTCCGACATCCACATGGTCACCGGACAGGGCAAGAAGCAGCGCTGGCTGAAGAGCCTCGCCGGGCTCCGCCCCGACCTCGTCGTCAACACCGGGGACAACCTCTCCGACCCGCTCGGCGTCCCCGCCACCCTCGACGCGCTCGGGCCGCTCATGGAGTTCCCCGGCGTCTACGTCTTCGGCTCCAACGACTACTACGGCCCGGCCCGCAAGAACCCCGCCCGCTACCTCCAGGCGATGCGCAGCGGCGACCACGGCCTGAACAACGCCGACGGCAGCGCCCGGCGCGGCATCACCGGCGCCGTCCACAACCCGTGGGAGAAGCTCCGCGACGGCTTCGGCTCGGCCGGCTGGCTCGACCTCACCAACACCCGCGGCCGGCTCACCGTCGGTGGCCTCGACCTCGAGTTCACCGGACTCGACGACCCGCACATCCGGCGCGACCGCTACAGCGAGGTCGCCGGCGGCCCCTCCGCCGACGCCGACCTCTCGCTCGCCGTCGTCCACGCGCCCTACCTGCGCGTGCTCGACGCCTTCACCGCCGACCGCTACCCGCTGATCCTCGCCGGGCACACCCACGGCGGCCAGCTCTGCATCCCCTTCTACGGCGCCCTCGTCACCAACTGCGACATCGACACCCGGCGGGTCAAGGGCCTCTCCACCCACCAGGCCGGCGGACGCCGCTCCTACCTGCACGTCTCGGCCGGCTGCGGCACCAACCGCTACACCCCCGTCCGCTTCGCCTGCCCCCCGGAGGCCACCCTCCTCACCCTCACCCCGGCCCCCCGCTGACCTGCGGCGGACGCCCGCCGAGAACCGGATTTCGTGTCTCGGCGAGCGTCCGGTAGAGTTCTACTCGTTGCGACGGAGACAGAGCAACGAAACGCAGGACCGGGGTGTGGCGCAGCTTGGTAGCGCGCTTCGTTCGGGACGAAGAGGCCGTGGGTTCAAATCCCGCCACCCCGACCCAATGCAGAGGCCCTGCCGGAGAAATCCGGCAGGGCCTCTGTCGTCGTTGCGCGACCGACAGCATGACTGTGGCTCAGGGCCCCCGCCGGACGGATCCGGCGGGGGCCCTCGGCGTGGGTGGGGCCGGGTCAGAGCGCGGCGGGGAGCTCGGCGCGCGAGGTGATGCCGAGTTTGGGGTAGGCCTTGTAGAGGTGGTGGGCGACGGTACGGGGGCTGAGGAAGAGTTGGGCGGCGATCTCCCGGTTGGTGAGGCCGCGGGCGGCCAGGCGGGCGATCTGGAGCTCCTGCGGGGTCAGCGGCGAGGCGTGCGGGGTGTCGGCCGGGGCGGGGGCCGGGGTGCCGGTGGCGGTGAGTTCGGTGCGGGCGCGGGCGGCCCAGGGGTGGGCGGCGAGGCGTTCGAAGGTCTCCAGGGCGGCGCGCAGGTGGGGGCGGGCGTCGGTGCGGCGGCGGGAGCGGCGCAGCCACTCGCCGTAGAGGAGGGCGGTGCGGGCCTGTTCGAAGGGCCGGTTCGCGGACCCGTGCAGGTCGAGGGCGGCTCGGTAGGCGGACTCGGCGAGCTCGTCGGGGCCCAGGAGCGCCTGGCAGCGGAGCCGGAGGGCCTCCGTCCAGGGGCGGTCGGCGGCGGCGCTCCAGCGGGCGAAGCGCTCGTAGGCTTCGGCCGCCCGCTCCGGGGCGCCGAGCCGGACGGCGGCCTCGACGAGGTCGGGGACGGCGCGGGTGGCGCTGACGTGGTGCCGGTGCGGCCCGCTGGTGAGGGTGTGCAGTCGGTCTGCGGCGGCTCCGGCCCGGCCGTGGCCGAGGTCGAGCAGGGCGAGCGCCCAGTGCGCCCAGGGGAGGCCGGCGGCGGGGGCGGCGGTCTGCGGGCCGGTGGTGGCCAGGGACTCGGCGACGAGCCCGGTGCAGCGGTCCTCGGCGCCGTCCAGGGCGGCCAGGTAGGCGAGCAGCGCGGTGAGTTGGCTCACCCACTGGTGCTGCCCGGTGTCCCGGGCGAGGGCGAGCGCCTCGGTGGCGGTGAGCTCGGCGTCGCGGTGCCGGCCGTGGAAGAGTTCGGCCTCGGCGAGGAAGAACTGGAGGGTCGGCATCACGCCGACGGCGCCCTTGGCGCGGGCCTCGGCGACGAGCTCGCCGCCGAGTTCGGCGGTCTCCTCGTCGCGGCCGAGGATCAGGGTGGCGCCACAGAGCTGGACGAGGTCGGCGGGGGACTCGGCACCGGCTCCGCGGGCGGCCGCGGCGGTGTCGCGGGCGGTGGGCGGCTGCCGGCGGGCGGGGGCCGGGTGGCCGGGGCCCGGGTGGCCGAGGGCGGGGAGCACGGCGGCGGGCAGGTGGCGGGCGAGCGGGGTGAGCGGGTCGTCCTCGGCGAGCGGTAGCGCGGCCAGCCGGTCGAGGACGGCGACCACCGGCTCCTCCCCCGCGTACCAGGCGGCGTGGAAGGCCTGGAACAGCATCCGGGCGGCGTGCGGCGCCGCGACCCCGGTGGCGGCGTCCAGCAGCAGCCGGTGGGCCGTCGGGTAGGAGCCGCGCCAGAAGTGCGCGGTGGCCCGGACCTGGTCCAGCAGGGCGTGCGCCAGGGCGCTGTCGGTGCGTCCGCCGGCCTCCTCGGCGAGCGCCTCGGCCTGCGCCAGCCTCCCCTCCTCGGTGGCGGCTTCGGCGGCCAGGACGAGGCGGCGGGTGGCTCCGTCGCGGTCCGGGGTGAGCCGGGCGGCCCGCTCGTACGCCGCGGCCGCGCCGTGGGCGCCGCGGGCCCCGGCGCGGACGGCGGTGCGTTCCAGGGCGTCGGCGAGGGCAGCGTCGGGGGCGGTGGCGGCGAGGGCGAGGTGCCAGGTGCGGCGGTCGCCGTCCGGGAGCGCCCCGGCGACGGCCCGGTGGGCGGTCAGTCGCTGGTGGTGCGGGGCGCGTTGCAGGATGGCGGCGCGCAGGAGCGGGTGCCGGAAGGCGATCCGCCGGTCGGGCGCGACCGTCACCAGGCCCGACTCCTCGGCAGGGCCCAGGTGTTCGGCGGGGACGCCGAGGGCGGCCGCGGCCGGCAGCACGACGTCCAGTTCGCCGCTCTCCTCGGCGGCGGCGACCAGCAGCAGGGTCTGGGTGGCCGGGGGAAGTCCGGTCACCTGGCCGTGGAAGGCGATCAGCAGCCGGCTGGTGAGCGGCAGGCCGCCCGGGGCCGGCGCCGGGGAGCCCGCTCCGGCCGTCCCGGCGGCGGGCGTCTGCGCGGCCAGGGCGACGGGGAGTTCGGTGAGGGCGAGCGGGTTGCCGGCCGCCTCGTCGAGCAGCCGGCCGCGGACGGCGGCGGGCAGGCCGGGGCCGGCCCGGTGCTCCAGCAGCCGCACGGCGTCGGGCGCGGGCAGGCCGGCCAGGTGGACCTCGGGGAAGCCGGTGGCCGGGAGGTCCGGCGCGGTGCCGCCGGTGCGGGCGGCGAGCAGCAGGGCCACCCCCTCGGCCTGGAGCCGGCGGGCCGCCAGCAGCAGGGCGTCCAGGGAGGCGCGGTCCAGCCACTGCAGGTCGTCGACGACGCACAGCAGCGGCCGTTCGGAGGCGAGTTCGGCGAGCAGGCCGAGGGTGGCGAGCCCGGTCAGCAGCCGGTCGGCCGGCGCCGGGGCGTGCCCGTCGCCGAGCCCGAACGCCGCCTCCAGCGCGCGTCGTTGGGGGGCCGGCAGGACCTCCAGCCGGTCCAGACCGGGCGCCAGCAGCAGGCTCAGGCCGGCGAAGGGCAGCTCGGCCTCGTACTCGACGCCGGCCGCCCGGACCACCCGGAACGCCTCCCCCGCCCGGGCGACGGCGTGCTCCAGCAGCGCGGTCTTGCCGATGCCCGGCTCCCCGCGGAACAGCAGCACTCCGCTGCCGCCGCCGCGCGCCGTGGCCAACAGCCCGTCCACGGCAGCCTGTTCGTGTTCCCTCCCGTACAGCATCCCCCGACCCTACCGAGCGGGGACCGGGCCGGCGCCGGCGGACGGCGACGGTGTGGACGGGATCGCGACGGGCGGCGCGGGCGGGGACCGGGATCGCGACGGGCGGCGCGGGCGGACGGCGACGGGCCGCACACCTACGTACCCCGCAGCGCCGGGTTACGCACCCCCTTGCCGATCCGTGACCGATTCGCCCGCGCCGACCCGCCCCTACCGTGGTGTGCAGCGGGAACGACCGCCCAACACCCCACCGGAACACGGGAGATGATCATGACCGAGATCACCGCCGGCACCCTCCAGCAGCTCGCCGAGCGCTACCTGGCCGTCTGGAACGAGACCGACCCGGCCGCCCGCCGCAAGCTGGTCGACGAGGCGTGGGCCGAGGACGGCGGCTACACCGACCCGCTGGCCGCCGTGACCGGCCGGGACGCCGTCGACGCGCTGATCGGCGCGGCCCAGGCGCAGTTCCCCGGGCTGGAGTTCACCCTGGGCCCGGTGGACGCGCACCACGACGTCGCCCGGTTCACCTGGCTGCTCGGACCGGCCGGCGCCGAGCCGGTGGTGATCGGCTTCGACGTGCTGGTCGCCACGCCGGACGGCCGGATCGGCGCGGTGTACGGCTTCCTGGACCGCGTCCCGGGTGCCTGACGCCGACCCGGACTCCTGACGGACGCCGGCCCGCGCACCCGACGCCGGCCGCGCCCCGACCGCCCCGGGCACCCCACCCCGGCCGGGGGCTCCCGGGGGCGCCCCCCACCGCCCCCGGGCGCCACGCCCCGCCCCCGCCGCCGCCCCTGGCCCTGCCCCTGGCCCCGCCCCACCGAGGAGAGCCCGATGAGCACCGCCCCCGACCTCGCCCACCGACCCGCCGCCAGGCGATCCGCCGGGAGCAGGCACGCCGAGGCCCGACCCGCCGCGAGCCGCCCCGGCGCCCCGCCCGGCCTGCTGCCGGTCGTCCTGGCCGCCACCTTCATGACCTCCCTCGACGTCTTCGTCGTCAACGTCGCCGTCCCGTCCCTCCAGGCCGACCTGGGCGCCGGACCGGCCGTCGTCCAGTGGGTGATGGCCGGGTTCAGCCTGGCCCTCGCGGCCGGCCTGGTCACCGCCGGCCGGCTCGGCGACCGCTACGGCCGCCGCCGGGTGTTCGGCCTCGGGCTGGCCCTGTTCACCCTCGCCTCCGCGGGCTGCGGCTTCGCCCCGACCGCCGCCGCGCTGGTCGGCGCCCGGGTCGCGCAGGGGCTGGCGGCGGCCCTGATGGGCCCGCAGGTGCTGGCGATCCTGCGGACGGCGTTCAGCGGCACCGCGCAGGCCCGGGCGTTCGCCCGGTACGGGCTGACGATGGGCGTCGGCGCGGTGTTCGGCCAGCTGATCGGCGGGCTGCTGATCCGGGCCGACGTGCTCGGCCTCGGCTGGCGCAGCTGCTTCCTGATCAACCTGCCGGTCGGCCTGGCCGCCCTCGTCCTGGTGCGCCGGTGCCTGCCGGAGTCACGGGCGCCGCAGCGGCCGGGTCTGGATCCGGTCGGCGTGCTGCTGGTCACCGCCGCGCTGACCGGCCTGGTGCTGCCGCTGATCCAGGGCCCGCAGCTGGGCTGGCCGTCGTGGACGCTGCTCTGCCTGGCCGGTTCGGCGGCCCTGCTGGCCGGTTTCGCCGTGCACCAGCACCGCACCCGGGCGACCGGCTCCCCGCTGGTCGACACCGGGCTGTTCCGGAGCAGGGCGTTCGGCGCCGGGCTGCTCGCCCAGCTGGCCTTCTGGCTCGGCCAGGCCTCGTTCTTCCTGGTGCTCGCCCTGCACCTGCAGCTGGGCCGCGGCCTGGACGCGTTCGGCGCCGGGCTGGTGTTCACGGCGATCGGCGTCGGCTACCTGATCACGTCCAACGCCGTGCACCGGGTGGCGGAGCGGCTCGGCGGGCCGCGGACGATCACCCTCGGCGGGCTGTCGATGGCCGCCGGCCTGGGCCTGCTCGCCCTCGCGGTGTACGGGGCCCCGGCGGCCGGGGTGTGGTGGCTGGCGCCGGGGCTCTTCGTGGACGGCCTCGGGATGGGCCTGGTGATCGCGCCGGTGACCTCCGTGGTGCTGGCCGGGGTGGAGCCCGGGCTGGCGGGGTCGGCCGCCGGGGTGCTGGCCACCGTGCAGCAGGTCGGCGGGGCGCTCGGCATCGCCCTGATCGGACTCCTGTACTACGGGGCGGGGGATCCGGTGGCGGCGTTCGGCCGCAGCGTGACGGCGCTGGCGGTGCTGGAGCTGGTGCTGGTGGGCCTGGTCAGGCTGCTGCCGCGCCGGGCGTGAGCGCGCGGGCGAGCCCCGGCGGCGGGGCGCCGAGGAGGGCGGAACGGTACGGGCGGGCGGGCGGGAGCCACCCGCCCGTTCCGTTCCGTCCCCCCGATCGGGTTGGATGGTCGGATGAGCGAGGAGAAGAGCGCCGTCCCGGCATGGGAGCAGCGGTTCAGGGCGGCACGCGTGTCCCTGCCCGACTGGGCGGAGGACGCCCCCGACCGGGCGCTGTACGTGTCCAACGCGACCGGCACCTACGAGGTCTACGCCTGGGACCGTGCCACCGGCACCCACCGCCAGGTCACCGACCGTCCGAACGGCACCACCGACGCCGAGCTGGCCCCCGACGGCGAGTCGGTGTGGTGGTTCGACGACCACGACGGGGACGAGTTCGGCGTCTGGCGCCGCCAGTCCTTCGCCGGCGGCCCCGACGAGGAGGCCGTGCCCGGCCTCGCCGCCTCCTACTCGGCGGGCCTGGCGCTCGGCCGTGACGGCACCGTGGTGGTGGGCCGGTCCACCGACGAGGACGGCACCACCCTGCACCTGTGGCGCCCCGGCGCGGCCGCGGCCGTCGAGATCTACCGGCACGAGGAGTACGGCGGCGTCGGCGACCTCAGCCACGACAGCGCGCTGCTGGCCATCGACCACACCGAGCACGGCGACGCGATGCACTCGGCGATCCGCGTCGTCCGCCTCGCCGACGGCGCGACTGTCGCCGAGCTCGACGAGGTCACCGGCCGCGACGAGCCGCGCGGTGTGGCCTGCCTCGGCTTCGCCCCCGTCGAGGGCGACACCCGGCTGCTGGTCGCGCACCAGCGCACCGGCCGCTGGGAGCCGATGATCTGGGACGTCGCCACCGGCGCCGAGACCGCGCTGCCGCTGCGCGACGAGCAGGGGCGCGAGCTGCCCGGCGACGTCTCCGCCCAGTGGCGGCCCGGCGCGGCGGAGCTGCTCGTCGAGCACGAGTACGAGGCGCGCAGCGAGCTGTTCTCGTACGCGCTGGCGGACGGCCGGCTGACCCGCCTGGAGACCCCGCGCGGCACGGTCGGCGGCGCCACCGCCCGTCCGGACGGCACCGTCGAGTACCTGTGGTCCTCCGCTGCCGAGCCCTCCGCCGTCCGCTCCACCGCCGGGGCGGTCGTGCTGCGGGCGCCCGGCGCGGTGCCGCCCGGCTCCGTCCCGGTCGAGGACGTCTGGGTGGACGGGCCCGGCGGGCGGGTGCACGCGCTCGTGCAGCGGCCGGCCGGCGCGGGCGACGGCCCCCACCCGACGGTGTTCGAGATCCACGGCGGCCCCACCCACCACGACAGCGACTCCTTCGCCGCCGGGCCGGCGGCCTGGCTGGACCACGGCTTCGCGGTCGTCCGGGTCAACTACCGCGGCTCCACCGGCTACGGCCAGGCCTGGACGGACGCCCTGCGCGAACGGGTCGGCCTGATCGAGCTGGAGGACATCGCGGCCGTCCGCGAGTGGGCCGTCGCCAGCGGCCTCGCCGACCCTCAGCGGCTCGTGCTCACCGGCGGCAGCTGGGGCGGCTACCTCACCCTGCTCGGCCTCGGGGTCCAGCCGGACGCCTGGGCGCTGGGCGTGGCCGCGGTGCCCGTCGCGGACTACCACACCGCGTACGCCGACGAGATGGAGGCGCTGAAGTCGCTGGACCGCACCCTCTTCGGCGGCACCCCCGAGGAGGTCCCGGAGCGTTTCACCGCCTCCTCGCCGCTCACCTACGTCGACCGGGTGCGGGTGCCGGTCTACATCAGCGCCGGGGTCAACGACCCGCGATGCCCGATCCGGCAGATCGAGAACTACGTCGAGCGGCTGGAGCGGCTGGGCACGCCGCACGAGGTCTACCGGTACGACGCCGGGCACGGGTCGCTGGTGGTGGAGGAGCGGATCAAGCAGCTGCGGCTGGAGATGGACTTCGTCCGGCGGCACCTCGGTGGCGGGGGGACGGCGTGAGACGCCTGCTGGTGGTCGCGGGGGTGGCGGCGGTCGGGGCCCTGGTGCTCACCGGCTGTTCCGGCCGGTCCGACGACCTGGCGTCCTGCCCGCCGCCGGCCGCACCGGCGGCGCCCGGCCCGTCGGGCACGGTGACGCCCGCGGTCCCGTCGGCGCCCTCGGCCCCGCCGACCGCGGCGGTGCCGAAGGCACCGGCCGCCACCGCGACCCGCTCGGGCGCGTGGGGGGCGGCCGGGCCGGGCGCGGGCACGGTCGTGTGGCCGGCGGTCTACCGGCCGTCCGAGGGGGACGCCCCGGTGGTCCTGCCCGCCAGGAGCGGCAAGGGGTCGAGCGGGTCCAAGGGCTCGTCCGGGTCGAAGGGCTCCAGCGGGTCGAGCGGGTCCAGCGGGTCCAGCGGCTCGAAGGGGTCGAAGACGGGGCGCACGGTGCACCACCACATCGACCACTACGACTCGGACGGCACCGTGAACGGCGGCCGCGGCCGCTGCGGCGACGTCGCGCCGGCGTTCACCGAGTCCCCGAGTGCGGTGCCGGGCTCCCCCGGGGCGGTGCCGGGCGTCCCGGCCAAGCCGGGCAGCGCCCCCGCCGTGCCCGTGCCGACGGCGCCGGCCGTGCCGGGAGCACCCACCGTGCCGGGAGCGCCGAAGCGCTGAGCGGGCCGGAGCGCCGAGCCGGCCGATGCATCGAGCGCGTCGGAGCGCCGAACCGGCCGGCCCGCGGCCGATCGCGGCGGTCAGTCCAGGACCGGGTCCAAACCGAGGGCCCGGTCCTGCTCCGCCTCCGCCTCGCGACGCAGCAGGCGGAACCACATGAAGACCACGAACCCGCCGAAGACGAACCACTCCAGGGTGTAGCCCAGGTTCTGGAAGGCCCGCAGGCTGAGCCCGTCGCCGCCCTGCGGCTGGACGGTGGGCACCGGGGTCAGCCCGGCCGGTGCGGCGTCCGCCGCCACCCAGCCGTCGTACCAGCCGTCGTACGCCAGCGCGTTCAGCAGTGCCGCCCGGTTGACGGTGCCGAGCTGGCCGGCCGGCAGGCCGCCGGCCACCGCACCGTTGCTGCCGCTGGTCTCGCCGGCCTGGAGCCGGCCGGTGACGGTCACCTGCCCGGCCGGCGGCGGCGCGATCGCGGACGCGCCCCCGGCGGGCTCGCCGGGGGCCCAGCCGCGGACCACCGCGGCGACGTGGCCGTCGGCGGTGCGCAGCGGGGTGAGCACGTAGTAGCCCTGCTTGCCGTCCACCACCCGGTCCGGGACGAGCAGTTGGTGCTCCGGGTCGTAGTCGCCGGTCAGCGTGACGGGCTGGCCGACGGTCTCGGTGGTCACCTGCGGGGCGGCCTGGTTGAGCAGGGTCCCGATCGGCCTGGGATCACCAGCGGCGGCGACGGTCCGCTCGGCCTCCCGGTGGGAGGAGAACCGGTCCTCGAACCGGCCGAGCTGCCAGGAGCCCAGCCAGACGCACACCGCCACGGCCGCCACGGCCAGCGCGGTGCCGCCGAGCCAGCGCGGGGTCAGGAGGAACCGGTACACACCCCCCACGGTAACCAGTCCTCACACCCGCTCCGACCACAGGGGTCCGCGGCACGGACCGCGGCGGGGCGGAGCCGGCCCCGGCGACCGGACGGGCGGGGCCACGGCGGGGGCGTGCCGCGCCCGGACCGACGGCGCGGAGGCGGCGGCCCCGGGCCGCCGCCGGTTCACCCCGCCGCGGGCGATCCCGAGGGCTGCGGGGCGGCCGCGCCGCCCGCCGCCTGCACCCCGCCGCGGTAGAACGTCCCCCCACAGCCGACCGGGAGGGTGACGGTGGCGGCGGCGGGGCTGCCGGGGGCGGGGGTGTGGGCGATGGTGGCGCCGGCGGGCGCCGTGGTCGGACCGGCCGTCGGGGTGGCGGTGGGGCTGGGCACGGTGGTCGGCCCGGCACTGGGGGACGAACTGGCCGGGGGCCCGACGCTGGGGGCCCCCGAGGCGCCGGAGCCGGGTGCCGCCCCGGTGGCGGCGGGGGCCGGGGTGCCGGCGGCGACGGGGTTGGCGCCGCCCTGGCCGGCGGGCGTGGTGGTGGCGGTGCCGCTCCCACGGGTGGGGCAGCCGGTCCGGTCGGGGATCCAGGTGAAGGGCACCCGGTAGCCGGCCTGCGGGGCGAGCACGGGCGGCTCGGCGTCCATCGCGGGGAGGGTCACGGCCGGGTCGCCGGCGGTGCGGTCGGCGGTGCGGACCCGGCCGCGGTCGATCCCGGTCACGGAGGTGACGGCGACGGCGCCGGGGCCGCCGAGCCGGCAGCTGTGGTCGGAGACGTTGAGCACGGTGAAGGAGCCGGTGATCCGGCCGTCGGCGTCGGCGGGGCCGGTCTGGGCGCTGCCCTGGCCGAGGTCGGCACGGGTGCAGAGCGGGGTGATCGGGCTGTCGCCGGTGCTGGTGGCGGGGGCCGGGGCGGCGGTGGTGCCGTCGGCGCGGGTGGTGCTGCTGCCGGGGCTGGGCGAGGCGGTGGGGGTCCCGGACGGTGGTGCGGTGTCGCTGGTGCCGCTGCCGGGGCCGGTGCGCGGGGGTGTGCCGGAGCCGGTGGTGCCGCCGGTCCTGGTGCCGGTGGGGGCGGTGGCGGCCGGACTCTTGGCGTCGGCGGAGCCGGGGCCGCCGGAGAGGCCGAGGTGTTCCCCGTCGTGCAGGGCGGGCAGGGCGATCGCGACGGCGAGGGCGAGGGCGGCGGCGCCGGTCCAGGCTCCGCGCCGGGCGGCGCGCCGGCGGGGTACGGCGTACCGGATCCGCGGCAGGCCGCCGGGTTCGGGCTGGATGTCCGCGACGGCCCGCCGCATCAGGTCCCGGACGGCCCGCTCCTCGGCGGAGAACCCGTCGTCGGCGCCGCCGGAGGGCCGTTGCCTGGCACCGTCAGCCATGTCCGGCCTCCATCTGGGACCGCAGGGCGGCGAGTCCGCGGGAGCCGTAGGCCTTCACGGACCCGAGCGAGATGCCGAGGGTGTCAGCGACCTGCGCCTCCGTCATGTCCACGAAGTAACGCAGCACCAGAACCTCCCGCTGACGGCGTTGCAGACCACGCAGCGCGGCCTTCAACTGGTCGCGCTCCAGCGCATCGTAGGCGCCTTCTTCTGCACTGGCCATGTCAGGCATGGGCTTTGGCAGGAGCCGCAGACCGAGGATCCGCCGGCGCAGCGTGGAGCGCGACAGGTTGACGACGGTCTGCCGCAGGTAGGCGAGGGTCTTCTCCGGTTCGCGGACCCGGCGGCGGGCGGCGTGCACCCGGATGAACGCCTCCTGGACGACGTCCTCACAGGTCGACAGGTCGTCCAGGAGCAGGGCGGCGAGCCGCAGCAGGGAGCGGTAGTGGGCTTGGTAGGTCTCGGTGAGCAGGTCCTCGCTGGTACCGGCGTCGGTGCCTGCGCCGGAGCCCGCCGCACCGGGTGCGACCGCGGTCATCTGGTCGTCTTCCGGCCTACTCGCCGGCCGCGGGGTACGCGAGGGGAAGGTCACCACGGCCCTCGCCGGGATGCCCGCCCCTGCTCCCACCATCACGTTCGCCACGCCCGTTGGACACTCGATCCCCTGTCATGGTTGCCCAGCCCGGGGGCCATTCTTCCGCATCGGCCGAAGAGGCCTCCAGGGGATTCCAGCGGGATTCCGGACAGATTGTGTCGAGGAGCGGACACGCGCCCGCCTTCCGGATGCCGTCCGGACCGTCAGGTGCTGTGCCGGGCGGGCGGGGAGGACCGGACGCGGCGGAGGCCGGCGCGCTCCGGCGAGGGTTCCGCCGCTCCGGCGAGGGCTCCACCGCTCCGGCGAGGGTTCCGCCGCTCCGGGCCGGGGTTGCGGTTCCCGCCACCGCCCGGCGGGGGTTGCGGTTCCGCCACCCCCCGCTGAGCCCCGGTCAGTCCTCGGCGGCCTGTCCGGCCGTCAGCTCACCGGCCACCAGTTCCGCGATCTGCAGCAGGTTCAGCGCCGCGCCCTTGCGCAGGTTGTCGCCGCAGAGGAAGAGGTCGAGCGCGTCCGGCTCGTCCAGGGCCCGGCGCACCCGGCCGACCCAGACCGGGTCGGTGCCGACCACGTCGTTGGGGGTGGGGAACTCCCCGGCCGCCGGATCGTCGTAGAGCACCACGCCGGGGGCGTCCCGGAGGATCTGCTGCGCGTGCTCCTGGGTGACCTCGCGTTCGAACAGCGCGTGCACGGCCAGCGCGTGCGTGCGCACGACGGGGATGCGGACGCAGGTCGCCGAGACCTTGAGGGCGGGCAGGCCGAGGATCTTGCGGGCCTCGTCGCGGATGCCCATCTCCTCCGAGGACCACCCGCCGTCCCGCAGGAAGCCCGTCCAGGGCACCGCGTTGAGGGCGAGCGGGGCCGCGAACGGCCCGTTGTCGGCGATCACCGCGCGCAGGTCGCCGGTCTGCCGGCCGAGCTCCGCGCCGGCCACCAGGACGATCTGTTCGCGCAGCGCCGCCTCGCCGTCGCGGCCCTCGCCGGAGGCGGCCTGGTAGGAGGCGACGACGAGCTGCACCAGCCCGTACTCGGCGTGCAGGGCGCCGACGGCGGCGATCATCGCGAGGGTGGTGCTGGCGGGGCTGGCGACGATGCCGCGGGCCCGCATCCGCAGCGCGGCCGCGTTGACCTCGGGGACGACCAGCGGCACGTCCCCGGCCGTGCGGAAGGCCGCGGAGTCGTCGACCACCACGACGCCCTTGGCCGCGGCGATCGGCGCCCACTGGGCGGAGACCGCGTCGGGGACGGCGAACACGGCGACGTCGATCCCCGCGAAGGCCTCCTCCGTCAGCGGCACGACCTCGACGGGCTCCCCGCGCACGACCGGCTTGCGGCCGGCCGAGCGCGGGGAGGCGACGAGTCGGACCTCGCCCCAGACGTCCTGGCGGAGCGAGAGCAGGCCGAGCAGCACCTCGCCGACCGCGCCGGTGGCGCCGACGACGGCGAGGTTCGGCCGCCGGGTCATCGCCCGGTGCCCCCGTAGACGACGGCCTCGTCCGACTCGCTGTCCAGTCCGAAGGCGCTGTGCACGGCGCGGACGGCCTCCGGCACGTCGTCGGCGCGGGTGACGACCGAGATGCGGATCTCCGAGGTGGAGATCAGCTCGATGTTGACGCCGGCCGCCGAGAGCGCCTCGAAGAAGGTCGCCGTGACGCCCGGGTTGGAGCGCATGCCGGCGCCGACCAGGGAGATCTTGCCGATCGCGTCGTCGTAGCGGAGCGACTCGAAGCCGATGCCCTCCTTGACCCGGCCGAGCGCGTCGATGGCCTTCTGGCCCTCGGTCTTCGGCAGGGTGAAGGAGATGTCGGTCAGCCCGGTCGACGCGGCGGAGACGTTCTGCACCACCATGTCGATGTTGACCTCGGCGTCCGCGATGGCGCGGAAGATGCGGGCCGCCTCGCCCGGCTTGTCGGGCACCCCGACGACCGTGACCTTGGCCTCCGAGGTGTCGTGGGCGACTCCGGAGATGATGGCCTGCTCCATCTCGCCCCCTTCGGGCTTGTTCGGGTTGTCGTTGCTGACGATCGTCCCGGGGAGACCCGAGAAGGACGAGCGTACGTGAATCGGGATGTTGTAGCGCCGCGCGTACTCCACGCAGCGGTCGAGCAGCACCTTGGAGCCGGACGACGCCAGCTCCAGCATGTCCTCGTACGCGATCCAGTCGATCTTGCGGGCCTTCTTCACCACGCGCGGGTCGGCGGTGAAGACGCCGTCCACGTCGGTGTAGATCTCGCAGACCTCGGCCTTGAGCGCGGCGGCGAGCGCGACGGCGGTGGTGTCCGACCCTCCGCGGCCCAGCGTGGTGATGTCCTTGCTGCTCTGCGAGACGCCCTGGAACCCGGCCACGATCGCGATGTTGCCCTCGTCCAGGGCGGTGCGGATGCGGCCCGGCGTCACGTCGATGATGCGCGCCTTGTTGTGGACGGAGTCGGTGATGACACCGGCCTGGCTGCCCGTGAAGGACTGGGCCTCGTGACCCAGGGATTTGATCGCCATGGCCAGCAGCGCCATGGAGATGCGCTCTCCAGCGGTCAGCAGCATGTCGAACTCACGGCCGGCAGGGAGCGGTGACACCTGCTCCGCGAGTTCGATGAGCTCGTCCGTCGTGTCGCCCATCGCGGACACCACGACGACGACCTCATGGCCGGCCTTCTTGGCGTCAACGATTCGGCGGGCCACGCGCTTGATGCCCTCGGCATCCGCAACGGATGAGCCGCCGTACTTCTGCACGACAAGGCCCACGTGCGCTCCTCGACTTGTGTCGTCTTCCGGGGGCTCCGGGCCCCCGCACCCCCGGGGGAACGGGGGCATGCGGTCGGCGCCAGTCTACCGAGCAGGGGTGCCCCGACCGGCGCCTTCCACATGATGAGACGACTGTTTCACCAGGTGGTCGGCCCGCCGGGCCGCGCCACCGGCAGGTCTGCGGGCGATCCGGCGGTGCCCCGAAGAATCGGCGGACGGACGGACGGCGATCCGGCGGGTTTCCCTCCCCGCCCGGACCGCTGAGGCATCCGTCACACTCCGCCGGAGCCGGTCACCGTCCGCCACGGCCGGCCGCGCCGGGCGCCGCTACCGCCCGAGCCCCAGCTCGGCCGCCATCAGGTCGCCGGCCTGCTGCTCCAGCTGCTCGTCGGTGAGCCCGTCGTCGTCCGTGTCGGCGCCGTCCGGCACCGCCCCGATCGGGCTGTCCAGCCGCACGTGCGCGATCAGCGACTGCAGCGCGCGCAGCACCGCCGTGCAGGTCGTGCCCCAGTTGGAGAGGTACGAGAACTGCCACCACCACAGTGCCTCGCTGACCCGGCCCTCGCGGTAGTGCGTCAGCCCGTGCTGCAGCTCGCTGACCACCCCCGCCAGGTCGTCCGAGATCCGGAAGGCGTTCGGCTTCTCCGGCGGCCCGTACGGGTCGAAGACCTCGTGGTACACGTCGATCGGGGCGAGCAGCACGGCCAGCCGCTCGCGGAGCTGCTCGCCGTCCGGCTCGGGCCCCGCGTCGGGCTCGAAGCGGTCCTCGGGGACGACGTCCTCGATGGCGCCCAGCCGGCCGCCGGCCAGCAGCAGCTGCGAGACCTCCAGGAGCAGCAGCGAGACCGCGCTGCCCGGCTCGTCGCCCTTGGCGACCTCGGTGACGGCGAGCACGAAGCTCTCCACCGAGTCGGCGATCTGCACGGCGAAGTCGTCCGGCTCCGAGCCGTGCGCGTGGGTGTGCGGCGCGTGGTCCCCGTGCGGCTGTCCGTGGGACGGCTGGTGGGGCGTGTGGGGCTGCTGGTTGAGCGTCCGGTCAGACATCGAGCAGTCGTCTCCCTTCGAAGGCGCGGCCGAGGGTGACCTCGTCCGCGTACTCCAGATCCCCGCCGACGGGCAGACCGCTCGCCAGCCGGGTCACCTTCAGGCCCATCGGCTTGCAGAGCCGGGCCAGATAGGTGGCGGTCGCCTCCCCCTCCAGGTTGGGGTCGGTGGCCAGGATCAGCTCGGTGACCGTGCCGTCCGCGAGGCGCGACAGCAGCTCGCGGATCCGCAGGTCGTCCGGGCCGACGCCCTCGATGGGGCTGATCGCGCCGCCCAGCACGTGGTAGCGGCCGCGGAACTCACGGGTGCGCTCGATGGCGACGACGTCCTTGGGCTCCTCCACCACGCAGATGACGGCGAGGTCGCGGCGCGGGTCCAGACAGACCCGGCACTGCTCGGCCTCCGCGACGTTCCCGCAGACCGCGCAGAAACGGACCTTGTCCTTGACCTCCAGCAGCGCGTGCGCGAGACGGCGCACGTCGGTCGGGTCGGCCTGCAGGACGTGGAAGGCGATCCGCTGGGCGCTCTTGGGACCGACACCGGGCAGCCTGCCCAGCTCGTCGATCAGGTCCTGAACCACGCCCTCGTACAACGTCGCGCCTTCCTTCGGATGGTCGGTGGTGCTCCGGTGCCATCATCCAACGAATCGGGCGCCGGACACACCGCCCGACGCCCGACTCCCACATAAATCACATGGGTCCGCTGTCTGAACTCCAGAATCCCGGGCTCCGGGCCTCCGGGGCCGGCGGGTCCGGAAGGGTCAGAACGGCAGACCGGGGATCCCGCCGCCCAGGCCCTGGGTCAGCGGGCCCATGCGCTCGGCCTGCATCTTCTGCGCCGTCTGGTTGGCGTCCCGCACGGCCGCCAGGATCAGGTCGGCCAGGGTCTCGGTGTCCTCCGGGTCGACGGCGGCCGGGGCGATGGTCAGCGCCACCAGCTCACCGGCACCGGTCACCGTGGCCTCGACCAGGCCACCGCCCGCCGAACCGTTCACCTTCGCCTCGGCCAGCTCCTGCTGCGCCTTCGCGAGATCCTGCTGCATCTTCTGCGCCTGCTTCAGCAGCTGCTGCATGTTGGGCTGGCCACCACCGGGAAACACGGCTCACTCCTCGCTGTCGTGCCTGCTGGCCCGCCCCGTCGTCCACGTGCCCGCCCCGCTCGCGCCATCGGCGTGCGGGACGGGGCGCGTCGCCCGTCCGCGGTCCAGCTCGCGTCGTCACGGCCGAGCCTACGTGCTGCCGGGGCGGCCCGTCGCTCAGTTGCCGCGGTGGTGGATCTCCTCCAGGACCGTCGCCCCCAGCTCGCGGATGATCAGGTCCTGACCGGAGAACGCGTCCTCGTTGAGGTCCGGGTCGTCCTCCTCCGGGACGTCGTCCTCCGGCCGCACGGACTGCACCGGGCGGGCCGGCACGGCCGCCACCGGCGGCGCGGCCTGGACCGGCGGGGACGCCACCGGGGCGGCCTGCGGCTGCGGCGAGGACTGCGGCTGCACCGGCGCGGGCACCGGGGCCGCCACCGGCGGCGCGGCGGCCGCCGGACGGGCCGGAGCCCCCCAGCCGCCCCCGGCCGGGGCACCGCCACCGGCCGGGACGCCGCCACCGCCACCGAGGCTGCCGCCGCCGGACGGGTCGACGATGCACTCGATCCGCCAGTCCACGCCCAGCGCGTCGCCCAGCGCCTGGCGCAGCACGTCGTCGCTGTTGCTGCCGACGAAGCTGTCCCGGGCACCGGCGTTGATGAACGACACCTGGAGCACGCTGCCGTCGAACCCGGCCACCTGACCGTTCTGGCTGAGCAGGATCCAGGTGAAACGGCGGCGGTTCTTCACCGCCTCCAGGATCTGCGGCCACAGCTGCCGGACCTGCGCGGCACCCTGCTGCGCCGCGGCCGACGGCTGCGCGCCGGGCGCGGACGCGGGGGCCGGGGGCGCGGGGGCGGCCACGGGGGCGGGCGCGGCGGGGGCGGGCGCCGGGGCGGCCTCCGCCGCCGGAGCCGGCGCCTGCGGCGCGGGGGCACCGGCCGGGGGGAAGCTGCGCGGGATCGGCCAGGCACCGGGCGCCGGCCCGGCGGGCGCGGGCGCCACCGGCACCGAAGCCGGGGCCGCCTGGACGGGCGGGGCCTGCACCGGAGCGGCCTCCGCCACCGGGGCGGGCCCCGGGACGGGCGCGGCCGCGGGGGCCGCGACCGGAACGGCCGCGGGAGCCGCCACGGGGGCCGGGCCCGCCGGTACCAGGCCCGCCGGTACCAGGCCCGCCGGAGCGGCGAACCCGCCGGCGGCCGCCCGGCGCTCCAGCTTGTCCAGCCGCGCCTGCAGCGACAGCTCGTCGCTGTACGCGCCCGGCAGCATCACCCGGGCGCAGATCAGCTCCAGCTGCAGCCGGGGCGCCGCGTTGCCGCGCATCTCGGTCAGCCCGGTGTTGACGAGGTCCGCCGCGCGGCTCAGCTCGGCCGCACCGAAGGCGTCCGCCTGCGCCTGCATGACCGCGACCCGGTCCGCCGGGGCGTCGATCAGCCCCTTCTCCCCCGCCTCCGGAACGGTGGCGAGGATGACCAGGTCGCGCAGCCGCTCCAGCAGGTCGGTGACGAAGCGCCGCGGATCGTGCCCGCCCTCGACCACCCGGTCGATCACCTGGAACACCGTCGCCCCGTCCTGCGCGGCGAAGGCGTCCACCACCTCGTCCAGCAGCGCCGAGTCGGTGTACCCGAGCAGCGCCGTCGCCATCTGGTACGTCACGCCGCCCTCGGCGGCACCGGCCAGCAGCTGGTCCATGACGGACATCGAGTCACGCACCGAACCCGCGCCGGCGCGGACCACCAGCGGAAACACCGAGTCCTCGACCTGGATGCCCTCCCGGCCGCAGACCTCCGCCAGGTAATCGCGCAGGGTGCCCGGCGGCACCAGCCGGAACGGGTAGTGGTGCGTCCGGGACCGGATCGTCCCGATGACCTTCTCCGGCTCGGTGGTCGCGAAGATGAACTTCAGGTGCTCCGGCGGCTCCTCCACCACCTTGAGCAGCGCGTTGAACCCCGCCGAGGTCACCATGTGGGCCTCGTCCAGGATGAAGATCTTGTACCGGCTGTGCACCGGCGCGAAGAAGGCCCGCTCCCGCAGCTCGCGCGCGTCGTCGACGCCACCGTGCGAGGCCGCGTCGATCTCGATCACGTCGATCGAGCCGGGCCCGCCGGTCGCGAGGTCGCGACAGGACTGGCACTCGCCGCAGGGCGTCGGCGTCGGCCCCTGCTCACAGTTCAGACAGCGGGCCAGGATGCGTGCGCTCGTGGTCTTGCCACAGCCGCGCGGCCCGCTGAACAGGTACGCGTGGTTGACCCTGTTGTTGCGCAGGGCCTGCTGGAGCGGAGCGGTCACGTGCTCCTGCCCGATGACCTCCGCGAAGGTCTCGGGGCGGTAGCGGCGGTACAGGGCTAGGGACACACCCCCGACGATATCGGGACGCACGGACAAACGCGTCGCCCCTCGCCCCCGCCCACCGGCCCCGGGAACGCAAAGACCCCCCGTGCACCCGCCAGAGCCCTCCTACCCTTGCTGCCTTCCGGCCCTGGGGGGGTTCAGAGAGATAACGCCACACGAGGGGCTGACACCCACAGTACCGGATCCCCGCCCCGACGATCCACAGGCCACCCCGCCTCCGAGCCTCCGGGATAGCTGGTCGCGACCACCCCAAAACATGTACTAAGCTCTCCCACGGAGGATTCGCCTAGAGGCCTAGGGCGCACGCTTGGAAAGCGTGTTGGGGGCAACCCCTCACGAGTTCGAATCTCGTATCCTCCGCCTCTGCCCGCCAGGGCAGCACGAAGGCCCGGACCGCGTCACGCGGTCCGGGCCTTCGTCGTTTCGTGGTCGCGGTCCTTGCCGTCAGCCGGACCGGCTCCACGTCGCCATCTGTTCCCGGAAGGTCGGGCAGCTGACGATGTCCGTCCTGCTGCACCGGAGGGCATGGGTCAGGAGCTGGTGGGCGTGGTCGAGATCGACCATGCGCTGCTCGATCTCGGCGACCTTGGCGCGGATCATCGCCTGCCTGCGCGGCTGGTCCTGCTGGAACTCCCCGACCTCGGCCAGGCTCAGCCCGGCCTGCTGGAACTTGCGCAACAGCACGATCCGCTCCGCGGCCTGCGGCGGATAGCGCCGCTGCCCACTCCGCCGTTCGGGCGGAGGCAGCAGGCCCTGGCGTTCCCAGAACCGGATGGCCGACGCGGGAACGTCGGCGATCTCGGCTAGCTGACCGATCGTCATGAGCACGCTTCGCCCTCCCCTTTCTCCTGTCATCCCGTCGGACCGGCCCGACGCTTGACTTGAACCTTAGTTCAAGTCGCAGAGTGGCCGGCACGTGCAGCGGCGGCGAACCGGCCGCCGCCGACAGAGAATTGGGAGATGAAGAGATGACAGCCGCACCTGAAGTGACGAGCCGGGCCCACCAGCTCGTCGAGGCTGCCCGGCAGCTCTTCGTGGCGGGGGTGATGTCGCACTCCGGACACGCCAATCTGAGCGTCAGGCTCGACGCCGACCGCTTCCTGCTGACCCCGGGGTTCGTCCGCGACCTGGAACCCCACCAGCTGGCGACCGTCGGTCTCGACGGGCAGGTCCTGGAAGGAGAATTGCGCTCCGTCAGCGTCGAGATCATCACCATGCACAGCGCCGTCTACCGCGCCCGCCCGGACGTGGGCGCGATCATCCACACCCACTCCCCCGCCGCGACGGCCTTCGCGGTGGCCCACCGGCCGCTGCCGTGCCGCACCGAACCGATGCTCCGCTTCGGACAGCCCGAGGACGTACCGGTGGTGCCCTGGGGGCCGCGCGGGTCGGACGTGTCCGTCCGGGGCATCGCCGACGTCCTGGAACGGCGCCCGACGACGGCCGCGGTCCTCCTGGCCAACCACGGGCTGCTGGTGTTCGGCCCTGACGCGGCGGCCGCCGGCCACCTCGTGGTGGCGATCGAGGAGAGCGCCGAGGCCGAGATCGCCGCCGCGGCGATCGGCGGGGCCGTGGACTTCCCCGAGGGCGCTCTGGAGGCCGTCCGGGCCTCGGTCGCACGGGTCTCGTCATGACCGACCACACCTTCGCCGAGCGTTCCGAAGCCCTGCGGGACCGCTACCGCACGACGCTCGGAGCCGTCCCGGGCGCGGTGGAGGACCGTCTGCGGGTGGCCCAGGCCTTCGACCGGCTCCCCACGGAGGAGGCGTTCGCGGCCCTGCGCCACATCGTGCTGGCCGACAGCCCGCTCGGTGGTCGAGTGCAACAGTTGGTCCACTTCGGGCAGCTGCTGGCTCTCGGGCGGGCGGAACCGGCCCGGATCCACGCCCGGGGAGCACTCCACGCGGGCGCCGGCATCGCCGACCTCATCGGGGTCGCCGAGACCGCGCTCATCACCTCGGGCACGCCGGCCTACGCGCTCGGCATCGAGATCATCGCCGAACTCCGGCAGGACGAGGACGGCAAGGCCCGCTGACCACCGAACGCGGGTGACGCAGGGCGCGCGAAGTCGCCGTCCTCCGTGTCCTCCGCCGTGATCGAAGGCCCGGACCGCTGCGAAGCGGTCCGGGCCTTCGTCGTTCTCCGGGGTCGCGGACGGGCCGGGGCCGGTGATCGTCCCGGCGTACGATGCGCGCGTGGAGGCAGCACGGGGGCGGGGTGTCGGGCCGCGCACGGCGCGGGCGTTGGTGGTTTCGGTGGCTGCGGCGCTGGCCGCGGCGCACCTGCTGAAGGGGTTCGGGCGGGTGCCGGCGGAGCCGGTCGCGGGGGTGGCGATCGTGGTCGGCTGCCTCGCGCTGGTGGCCCTCCAGCTCCGGCACACCCGGCCCGACCCCGTACGGGACCCGGCCCGGGCGTGCTGGACGGCCGTGGAGCTGGCGGTCGCCTTCGTGGCGGTGGGCGCGCTCGACGTCTCGATCGGCCTGCTCTGCCTGCCCGCCGCCTCGCTGCTGCTGGAGCGCCGCCGACTGCTGCTGCCCCTGCTGGCGGCCGGTGCGGTGCTGGTCGAGGCGACCCGGGCCGCCGGGGTCCGGGACACCGTCGACATGCTGCTGACCGTCGCGCTCGGCGGCACCATGCTCTACGCCGTCACCACGCTCGCCCTGCTGGCGACCCGGGTCCACGCCGCACGGCTCACCCTCGCGGCCTCGGCGGTCACCGACGAGCGGCTGCGCATCGCGTCCCGCCTGGGCAGCGGGCTGTCCGCGGGGCTGGCCGAGATCCACGACCTGGCCGCCCGGCGGGAGCCGTCCGCCCTGGACGCCCTGATCGCGGCGGCCCGCCGGACGCTGGCGGCCGCCCGGGCCACCGCCGCCGAGCTGCGCAACCTCTCGCTGGCCCCGGAGGCGGCGAGCGCCCGCGCCCTGCTGGCCTCGGCCGGGGTCGCGGCCGACATCCGGATCGGGCACCGCGAGCCGCTCGGACCGGCCGGGACGGTGCTGGCGACGGTGCTGCGCGAGGCGGTCACCGGCGTGGTCCGGGTGGGCGACGCCCGCCGGTGCGAGGTCTCCACCGACGAGCGGGCCGGGACGGTGAAGCTGCGCGTGGTCAGCGACGGCGTGCGGACGGCGGCGCTCGGCGCGGACGTCCTGGCCGGCCTCGCCGACCGGGTCCGCGAGGCCGGCGGCAGCCTGACCGCGGGGCTGGAGCCGGACGGGCGCTTCGCCGTGGAGGCGTCGGTGGCGGCCGCCGCCGCCCCGCCCGCCGCCGATCCGCCCGAGCTGCGCACCGCGCTCGGCCTGTACTACTTCCTGCTCGCCGTGTTCTGCGCCAAGGCGCTGCTGTTCGTCCCCACGCCCCGGCTCGCCCTCGGGGTGGGGTGCGCGGCGGCCTTCTGCGCCTTCCAGGTCCGGTTCTCCATCCAGGACGCGACCCGCCACGCCCGCCGCGCCCTGCTCGCGTCGGCGGTGCTCGCCCTGCTGCCGCTGCCCTGGCTGGGCCGGAACTGGATCGGCGCGGCCGGCATCCTCGCGGGCTCGCTGCTGATCGCCCTGCCGCTGCGCGCGGGCGCGGCCCTGGCCGGCGCGCTGGTGGTGGCCGCCGGGGCGATCGGCGGCTCCGGTCCGGCGGCCGTGCTGATGACCGCCGTCAACGTGCTGATCACCTGCGTGGTGGTGTACGCGGTACTGCGCCTGGTCCGGTTGGTGCGGGAGCTGCAACGGGCGGCGGCCGGGCTGGCCCGGGCCGTCGTCGTCACCGAGCGCCTGCGCGCCGCCCGGGACCTGCACGACCTGCTCGGGCACGGCCTGGCCGCGATCCTGCTCAAGGCCGAACTCGCCCGGCGTCTGACGGACGCCGACCCCGACCGCTGCCGGGCCGAGCTGGCGGACATCGTGCACCTGGCCGGGCGCGGGCAGGTCGAGCTCGGGGCGCTGGCCGACGACAGCCCCAGGCTGTCCTTCACCACCGAACTGGCCTCGGCGGCAGGTGTCCTGGAAGCCGCCGCCATCACGGTGGAGCTGGACGACGAACCGGTGCCGGCCGCGGCGGGCGCCGTGCTGGGCGTGGTCCTGCGGGAGGCCGTGACCAACATCCTGCGGCACAGTCGCGCCCGGCACGCCCGGATCGCCACCTCGGTGGCCGGCGGCTCGGCGCGCCTGGAGGTGGAGAACGACGGCGTCCCGGACGGTGTCACCGTGCCGGGTTCCGGGATCGGCGGTCTGACGGTCCGCCTCGCCGAGGCGGGCGGCACCCTGGCCGCCGGGCCGGACGACGGGTGGTACCTGCTGCGCGCCGAGGTACCGCTGGACTGACCCGCCGGGCCCCGGAGCACCGCCCGCGGCCGGCCCGGTATCACCGCCGGCGGGCGGCCCCCGTCACAGCCAGCCGGCCTCCCGGGCGATCCGCACCGCGTCCGTCCGGTTGCGGGCGTTCAGCTTGCCGACGACCGCGGTCAGCACGTTGCGCACGGTGCCGGTCGACAGGTGCAGCCGGGTGGCGATCTCGGGCGGCTCGGCGCCCTCGGCGAGCTCCCGCAGCACGTGGTTCTCGCGCGGGGTGAGCGGGTTGTCCGCCAGGTCCCAGGCGGCGACGGCCAGCCCCGGGTCCAACACCCTTCCGCCCGCGGCCACCTGACGGATGGCCGCGACCAGCTCCGCCGGCGGGACGGTCTTCAGCAGGAAGCCGTCCACCTTGGCGTCCAGGGCCTTGCGGAGCAGCCCGGGGCGGCCGAGCGAGGTCAGCATCAGCGTCCGGCAGTCCGGCAGCTTCTCCTTCAGCGCCGCGGCCGCCTGCAGGCCGTCCAGCCGGCCCGGCATCTCGATGTCCAGCACCGCCACGTCGGGCAGGAAGACCATCGCCCGGGGCACCACCTCGTCGGCCGAGTCGGTCTCCGCCACGACCTCCAGGTCGGGCTCCAGTTCGAGGAGCGCCACCAACGCCCCGCGTACCACGTGCTGGTCCTCGGCCAACAGGAGTCTGATCATGTCCCGACCCTACCCGTGACGATGTCACGGGTGCCGCGTGATCGCGTCCCTGGGAGGGGGGTTCACGGGTCGGCAGGCTGGAGCACATGAGCGAAGCGATCACTTTGGACGCCGTGAGCAAGGTCTACGGCAAGGGGCGGGGTGCGGTCGCCGCGCTGCGCGAGGTGACGGTGCGGCTGCCCAAGGGCGGCTTCACCGCCGTGATGGGGCCGTCCGGTTCGGGCAAGAGCACCTTCCTGCACTGCGCGGCGGGGCTGGACCGCCCGACCGCCGGCACCGTCCGGCTCGGGGACACCGACCTGTCCCGGCTGAGCGAGACCAAGCTGACCGAACTGCGGCGGGAGCGCGCCGGTTTCGTGTTCCAGTCGTTCAACCTGATCTCCTCGCTGACGGTCGAGCAGAACGTCACGCTGCCGCTGCGGCTGGCCGGGCGCCGGGCCGACGCCGGGCGCCTCGCCGACCTGGTCCGCCGGGTGGGCCTGCAGGAGCGCACCGGGCACCGGCCCGGGCAGCTCTCCGGCGGCCAGCAGCAACGCGTGGCCATCGCCCGGGCGTTGATCTCGAACCCCGAGGTGGTCTTCGCCGACGAACCCACCGGCGCGCTGGACACCATGACGGCCCGCGAGGTCCTGACGCTGCTGCGGCAGACCGTCGACGAGCTCGGTCAGACCATCGTCATGGTCACCCACGACCCGGTCGCCGCGTCCTACGCCGACGAGGTGCTGTTCCTGGCCGACGGCCGGGTCGCCGACACCATGTCCGGGCCGACCGCCGCCAAGGTCGCCGACCGCATGATCCGCCTGGGAGCGTGGAACCGATGATGCTGAGCCTCGCCCTCACCACCCTCCGGCACCGCCGGGCCGGGTTCGTCGGAGCCTTCGTCGCCCTGTTCTGCGCCGCGGCCCTGGTCTGCGGCTGCGGGACCCTCCTGGTCACCGGCCTGACCGGCACCGTCCGGCCCGAACGCTACGCGGCCGCGCCGATCGTCGTGTCCGGGGACCAGGACGTGCACTCCTTCGTGGACAAGGGCAAGGGGAAGGTCAAGGAGAAGGCCAAGCCGATCGCCGACCACGCCTGGGTGCCGGCCGCCCTCGCCGACCGCATCGCCGCGCTGCCGTCGGTGCGGGCCGTCGCCGCCGAGGTGACCTTCCCGGTGCTGCTGCCCGCCGGGCCCACCGGCAACTCCTGGGGCCACGGTTGGGAGTCCGCCCCGCTGGCCGGACTCACCCTCGCGGCCGGCCGTGCGCCCGCCGCCCCCGACGAGGTCGTCGTCGACGCGGCCACCGCCGCCCGGGCCGGGCTGGTGCCCGGTGCCACCACGGCGGCCCGGACGGCCGCGGGGACGCTGAACCTCCGCGTCGTCGGCGTCACCGCCCAGGGGTTCGACAGCCAGGCGGCGGTCTTCTTCGCGTCCGACCGGGCCCGACTGCTCGCCGGCCACGACGGCCTGGTCAGCGCGATCGGCGTCTTCCCGGCCGCCCCCTCCGCGGCGGCGGACGTCCGGGCGCTGCTCGCCGCCGCACCCGCCGTCCCGGCCGCCGTGGCCCGCACCGGCGACGACCGCGGGCTGGTGGAGTTCCCGGACGCCGCCAGCGCCCAGGTCCGCCTGGTCAGCATGGGCGCCGTCCTGGCCGGCACCTCGCTGCTGGTCGCGCTGCTGATCGTGGTCGGCACCTTCGGCCTGTCGATCCAGCAGCGGCAGCGGGAGATCGCCGTCCTGCGGGCCGTGGCCGCCACCGGGCGGCAGGTCCGCAGGATGATCGGCGGTGAGGCGCTCGTCGTCGGCCTGGCCGCCGGAGCCCTCGGTGCCGCCGCCGGCCTTCCCCTCGGCGGCTGGCTGCACGGACGCTTCGTCGCCCTGGACGTGATCCCGGCGAACCTGCCGGTCGTGCTCTCGCCCTTCCCGGTGCTGGCCGCCGCCGCGGCCACCCTGCTGGCCGGCTGGGGCGCGGCCCGGATCTCGGCCCGGCGCGCCACCGCCATCAAGCCGGTCGAGGCCCTCGGCGAGGCGGAGATCAAGCCGCCCCGGCCGGCCTGGACCCGGATCGGGTTCGGCGTGCTCGCCACCGCCGCGGCCGTCGTGCTCACCGCCCTGCTGACCGTCCTGCACTCCGACCAGGCCTCGACCCCGACCTGCTTCATCGCCGTCCTGCTCTGGTGCACCGCGTTCTCCCTGCTGGGCCCCCTGGTGGCCAGGGTCGGCACGGCCCTCCTCGGTCTGCCGCTGAGGGCGTCCCGGGTCGGCGGCTACCTCGCCGTCCACAACCTCCGGGCCGGGGCGCACCGGCTGGCCTCGGTGGTGACCCCGCTGACCCTGCTGATCGCCATGGCCTGCACCATCCTGTTCACCCAGACCACCACCGGGCAGGCGGCCGCCGCCCAGCGGGAGCGCGGCAACACCGCCGACTTCGTCGTCGGCCCGCACGCCCCGGCCGGCGCCGCCGGGTCGCTCGCCGCCGTCCCGGGCGTCCGGACCGTGACCCGCGTCCTGCACAGCCAGGTCCGCGACGGACTGACCAAGCGCAGCGTGCAGGCGGTCACCCCCGAGCGCCTGACCGACACCCTCGACCTCGGTGTCACCGCCGGTGACCTCGGCGCGCTGAAGGACGACACCGCCGCGGCCGCCGACGGGCTGGGCTACCGGCTGGGCCAGCGCGTCCGCCTCACCCTCGCCGACGGCACCCCGACCGAGGTCACGGTGGTCGCCCTCTACGGCCGCGGCCTCGGATTCGGCGACCTCACCCTCGCGCACCACCTGGTCGCCGCCCACGTCGACGTGCCGCTCGACGACGAACTGCTGGTCCGCGGCGACGGCCTCACCCGGCAGGCCCTCACCGCCGCCCTGCACGGCGACCCCGGGCTCGGGGTGCTCGACCACGCCGCCGCGGCGGCCTCGGAGAACCGGACCGGCGTCCAGATCGGCTACGTCACCCTCGGGCTGATCATCGCCTTCGTGGCCATCGCCGTCCTCAACACCCTGGCCATGAGCATCTCCGCCCGCCGCCACGAGTTCGCCGCGCTCGCCCTGACCGGCGCCACCCGCCGTCAGATCCGGCGGATGCTCGGCTGGGAGACCGTGGTCTCCGTCGCCCTCGCCGGTGTGCTCGGTCTCGCCGTCGCCTTCGCGGTGCTCACCACCTACGCAGAGGGCATCACCCGCGGCACCGCGGGGGCCGCCGTGCCCGTCAGCGAACTCGCCCTGGTCCTGCTGGGTGCCGCCGGGCTCGCCGCCCTCGGCACCTGGCTCCCCGCCCGCACCACCCTGCGCGGCCTCCGCCGCCCGGCGTGACCGCTCCCGCCACCCCCGCCGCCCCCACCGCCGCCTGTCGGCGGCACCGCCCGGCCGGCGCCCCACCCGGGGCGCGCCCTCCACCGGCCGAAGGCCCGGACCGCTGAGCGGTCCGGGCCTTCGCCGTGAGCGCCCCGCGGCCCGCGCCCCGCACCCCCCGACCGGGCCGGGCCGAGCCGAGCCGAGCCGAGGACTTTCTAGCGCCGCTAGACATTCAAGCGGCGACACATCTAGCATTGCGCCAGAACCTAGCGGCGCTAGACAAGCTCGCGCGCCGCACCGGAACCCTGGGAGGGGACATGCAGAACGCACTCGCCGTCGTCACCGTCGTGGTCGTCGGCCTGCTGGTGGGCGTGGAGTTCGCGGTGGCGGTCTTCGTCAACCCGATCGTCGACGGGCTGCCGCACAACGGCGGCCTCGCGGCCCGCAGCAACGGGGCCCGGCTGCTCGGGCGGGTGATGCCCTTCTGGTACATCGGCTCGCTGGTGCTCGGGGTGGCCTGGTCCGCGGTGTCCTGGGGCGGCACCGGGGCGGGCCTGGTCGCCACCGCCGCCGGACTGCTCGTCCTCAGCGTGCTGATGTCCGTCGCCCTGCTCGTCCCGATCAACTCCCGGGCCGCGCAGTGGACCCCGGAGAACGCCCCCGCGGACTGGCGGGAGCAGCTCGGCCGCTGGGACCGCCTGCACTACGGCCGGGTGGCCGTCATCGTGACCGCGTTCGTGCTGCTCGTCGTCGCCCTCGTGTGAGGCCGGTCCGGACGCGGTGCGCGACACCGGCACCGGCACCGGCACCGGCACCGGCACCGGCACGACGGTGTCCGATTCGTTCAAGACCGGGCGCGCCGGGGGTGCCTACCGTGGCGGGCATGAAGAGGACATCAACGCCGCGGTTCGGGTTCGTGGGTCTCGCCGTCTCCGATCTGGCCGCCTCGATCGCGTTCTACCGGCGGCTCGGACTGGAGTTCCCCGACGGGGCCGAGGAACTGCCCCACGTGGAGGCCGAGTTGCCGGGCGGGTTGCTCCTGGCGCTCGATCCGGAGTCGACCATCCGCTCGTTCCATCCGCAGTGGCGGCCACCGTCGGGCGGCGGCCGCGTCTCGCTGGCGTTCCGGTGCGCGAGCCCGGCGCAGGTGGACGCGGTGTACGAGGAGCTGGTCGGGGCCGGGTACCACGGGGAGTTGAAGCCGTGGGACGCCTTCTGGGGGCAGCGCTACGCGGTGGTGCACGATCCGGACGGGAACGGCGTCGACCTGCTCGCGCCCCTCCCGTCGGCCGGGGAGCCACCCGCCGGGGAGCCGCCCGCCGGGGAGTGACCCGGGCGGGGATCGGCCCGGCCGTGCTCCGCCGGGTCAACGGGCCTCCCGGCGGGGCAGCAGCGCGGTCAGCGGGGTGCCGGCCAACTCCCGGACGTCGCGGGCCAGGTGGGCCTGGTCGGCGTAGCCCGCACGGGTGGCGGTGTCGGCGAGCGGAGCGCCGGCGCGGGCCAGCGCGAGGGCGCGCTGCAGCCGGAGGATCCGGGCGAGGGTCTTGGGGCCGTACCCGAAGGCGGTCAGCGAGCGCCGGTGGAGCTGCCGGGCTCCGAGGCCGACGGCGGCGGCCGTCGCCGCGACGGGCCGGCCGGCGGCGAGGGCGGTGGCGACGGCCCGGACGAGCGGGTCGACGGGTGCGGCATCGGCGGCCAGGCGCAGCGCGAGGTCCTCCAGGACGGCCGCCGGGTCGGGCGCGGCGTCGATCCGCCCGGTGAGGCGGCGCACCCTGGGGCCGTCCAGGACGTCGGACAACTCGACCCTCCGGTCGCGCAGTTCGTGCGCGGGGACGCCGAGCAGGGCGGGGGCCGCGCCGGGCGGGAGGCGGATGCCGGCCCAGGGGCCGGCCAGGCCGGGGCCGGGGCGGAAGGCGTGGCTGTCCGGGCCGGCGACGAGGAGCCGGCCCGGGGTCCAGAGCAGGTCCATGCAACCGTCGGGCAGCACCAGGCCGGCCGGGCCGTCGGCCGTGTCCGGCCCGACGGCCTGCCGCGTCCACACCACCGCGCCGGACAGCCGGGACGTCCGCTCCGCGTACTCGGGGGCCATGTCACGAGGCTACGCGGGCCCGTCCGGCGACACCCCCGTGGCTGCCGGACGGGCTCCCGCGCGCGGCCCTAGCCGCTCCGGCGGGGAACGGTCCCCGGGCCGCCGGGCGTGGACGGAACCCGAGCGGCTCCGCCCCCGCCCGGAGCCGCTCCGGCGGGATCGGCCCCCGGCGGGATCAGGCCCGCAGGTGGCCGATGACGGATCCGGCCGCCGTGACCAGCGCGTCCCTGACCTCGTCGATGTGGTCCGTGACCTCGAAGCCGTGCTGCCCGTGCGGGACGTCGATCAGCTGCAGGTCGACCTTCGCGTCCTGCGCCGCCACGACGAAGCGCTCGACGGTCGCCGCGATGGCCTCGCCCTCCAGTCCGGCCCGGGTGAGCACGACGGGCAGCCGGCCGGCGCCCGCGACCGCCTCGGCCGGGCGGAAGCGCCGGTCGACGGCCTCCCAGCCGGGCAGCGGCGCCAGCACCGGATAGTTGGCGGCCAGGCAGCGCAGCCAGGCGGGCGGCGCGGCAAGCCAGTCGGTGGTGAGCAGACCGCCGCCGGAGAAGAACCAGAGGGCGATCCGGTCGCCGTCGACCCGGGGGTCGGCGCGCAGCGCGTCGACGGCGGCGGCGATCTCCGCGGCGGCCTGCGGGTATCCGAGGAGGTCGTGCAGCCCGTGGCCGACGACGGCCCCGACGACGCCGAGGCTCGCCGCCCAGCGGCCGTAGCCGGTGTAGATCGGCCAGTCCTGCGGCCGCTCGTCGGCGGGGACGGGGCCGCCGTGGACGAACAGGACGGCGGGCTGCGGCCCGTCGGCCCGCGGCAGGTAGAGGTCGAGGTTGCCGATGCGCTCGCGCGGGCAGTCCGGCAGCGGGTGCTCGGGGGTGTCGAGGACGTGCGGGCGGTGGAAGGCGGGCGTCCCGTCGGTGTCGGGCGGGCTGATCCGGTGGCCCTCGCCGGCGGCGGCCCGCAGCAGCACGTCGGCGAGGTCGTCGGCGCGGGAGAGCATCGGCCAGTGGCCGGTGTCCAGGTCGAAGAAGGTCACCCGGGGGTCGGCGAGCGGGCGGAACTGCGGCATGCCGGTCGCGACCATGGCCTCGACGGTGGCGGTGCTGATGCCGCCCGCGGTGCCGAAGACGCCGGTGGTCGCTACGGCGGCGACGGCGCCGGTGAGCCGCAGCGGTTCGGTGAGGGTGGCCACCGGCTGGCCGGCGGCGTGCGCGGTGAGCCGGTCGAGGTCCTGGTCGGTGAGGCCGGCCGGGCTGCCCCAGCGGTGCCAGTCACCGCGTCCGGGGGCCGGGAGCAGCCCGTCGGCGGGGATGGCAGCCGGGTCGAGCAGCAGTTCGCGGGCGGCCTGGTCGGGGACCAGCTGGACGGCCCGGTCGCCGTCCGTGGGCAGGCCCGCGTCGAGGTAGACGATCCGGGCGATCCGGTCGGCGCGGAGGTCGGCGGCGCCGAGCACCGGGTGGATGCCGTAGTCGTGGCCGACCAGGACGAGGTCGGGGTCGGCGACGGCGTCGATCAGGCCGAGCACGTCCGCGACGTGGGTGTCCAGGGAGGCGTGCGGGGCGGGCCGCTCCCCCAGCCCGGTGAGCGTGGCCGCGTGGACCTCGGCTCCGGCCGCCCGCAGCCGGTCGGCCACCGCCCCCCAGATCCAGCCTCCGGTGAAGTGGCCCGGTACCAGTACGAACGCGGTCATGGTCGACTCCTCGCGGTCAGTGCCTCCGGGGCGGCCGACCGGCCGTCCGGGTTCGTCGGTACCGTAGGAACTCCCCCTGAGGGAGGTTCAAGTCGTGTCACCAGCCGAGTTCTGGAGCATCGGTGAGCTCGCCGAGCACGCGGGCGTCACCGTCAAGACCGTGCGCTTCTACTCCGACCGCGGCCTGCTCCCGGAGGCCGGCCGCAGTTCGGGCGGCCACCGCAGGTACGGGCCGGAGGCGCTGGAACGGCTGCGGCTGATCCGTTCGCTGCGCACGCTGGACCTGCCCGTCCCGGAGGTCGGCCGGCTGCTGGAGCAGGACGAGGTGCTGGGGGACGCCCTGGAGGACGCGGTGGCCCGGCAGCTGCGCGAGCTGGGTTCGCAGCTGACCGCGCTGCGCTGGCGGGAGGCGGCGCTGCGGCTGCTGCACGACTGCCCGCCGGAGGAGCGCGCCGACCGGTTGGCGCTGATCGGCGGGCTGAGCACGCCGCCCGACACGACCGCGCTGGCGCGCTTCTGGCGCCGGATGCTGCCGCCCCGGATGCCGGCCGGGCTGACCGCGTCGATCCTGGACGCGGCCGTCCCGCAGCCGCCGGCCGACCCGACGCCCGGCCAGGTGCTGGCCTTCGCCCGGCTGCACGCGCTCTCCCTCGGGGGCTGCTCGGGCCGGGGCCACGGCCCGAACGAGAAGGCCAGGACGAACCGGGACCACCGGCCGACGGTGCTCTACCAGGGCCTCGAGGGGGCGTACGCGCTGGCCTCGGCTGAGCTGTCGGCCGGGCGGGCGCCGCACCGGGGCGAGGCGCTGGACGGCTTCGTCGACGCCCACGCCGCCTCCTGGAGCACCCGGGACACCCCGGCCTTCCGCACCCGGCTCAGCGCGCTGCTGACCATCACCGACGATCCGGTCATCGGCCGCTACTGGGAGCTGGCGGGCGAGCTGACCGGGCCCGGCGAGACCACGCTCGGCGCGGCCCACACCTGGCTGCGCACGGCGCTGGACGAGCAGGTGACCAGCGAGGGGCCGACCGCCCCGGAGTCCTGGATGCCGTTGCCGCCCGCCCTGGTGGCCGCGACCGCGGAGGCGGGCCCGGCCGGGTGAACGGGCCCGGCGGGTGAGCCGGGCCCGGCCGGGCCGGCCAGGGGCACCGAGCACGCCCGGCCCCCGGGGCAGACCGGACCACCGGCCGGATCAGACCTCCACCGTCGGCGGCTGCTCCCCCTCCGTCCGGCCCAGGTCGATGATCCCGAAGGCCGCCCCCTGCTGGTCGCCGACCGCCGCGAACCGGCCGAACGGGCTGTCCATCGGCCCGAAGTGCACCGTGCCGCCGCGCGCCCGCAGCCGCTCGATCGCCGCGTCGGTGTCGTCCACCGCGAAGTAGACGCTCACGTACGAAGGGACCCCGGGCGGCAGGAAGTCGCCCTCCGCCGCCATCCGGCCCAGCACCGGCAGGTCGCCGACCCGGAACATCCGGTAGTCGACCTGTTCGGTGTCCATCTTCCTGACCCCGTACGGGAAGACGGCGGGGAAGAACGCGTCCGCCTTCGCCGGCTCGCGGGTCACCACCTCGGCCCAGCTGTACGCGCCGGGCTCGCCCTGCTTCTCGAAGCCCTGGTGGGCACCGGCCTGCCAGACCCCGAACACCACGCCGCCCGGGTCCCTGGCGATCACCATGGTGCCGAAGTCGCCGACCTGCATCGGGCCCATCACCAGCTCCCCGCCGTTGGCGCCGATCCGCTGCGCGGTGGCCGCGGCGTCGGGCGAGGCGAGGTACAGGCACCAGGCGGACTGCGCCTGCTGCCCGGGCATCGGCGGCACGATCGCGGCGACCGCCTTGCCGTCCGAGTACGCCTGCGTGTAGTTGCCGTACTCCGACGCGCTCTCGCCGAAGGTCCAGCCCAGCACGTCGCCGTAGAACGCCTTGGCGCCCTCCAGGTCGGTGAACATCGCGTCGGCCCAGCAGGGGGCGCCCTCGGGGAATCCGGCCATCGTTCCAGCCCTCTCACGCGGAGACGTGCGCCCGCGGCGTGCGGCGCACCGGCCCCCCACCGGGCCACCCTAGCCAGAAGGCGGCGCACCCCCGCGGGGGCGTCCGCGCGGGGGCGCCGCCCAGCCCCGGCGGGCCCGGGCAGCCCCCGGCCGGCACCCCCGCGGCCCGCGGCGGCCGCCACCCGGCCCGGCCCAGGCCGGTGGGGCCCCGC
>NZ_JBIWPA010000004.1:0-282538 GCF_044768035.1 Kitasatospora sp. NPDC101176 | reverse complement strand
TGTGCGGGGGGGGGGGCCGCGGGGGTGTGCGCGCCCCCCCGCCGCCGGGCGGCTCGCGCCGCGGTGCGCGGGCGGGGGGGGGGGGGGGGGCCGGGGGGGGGGCCCCCCCGCCCTGCCCGGTCGGCCCGGGTCAGCCCAGGGCCGTCACCCCGGCGGCCGGCGGCGGCCGCAGCCCGGCCGTCCCGAGGCCGGTCGGCCCGAGCGGCAGGGCCGCGGTCACCGCGGCCGGCTCCGGGGCAGCCGGGGTGGCCGGGACGGCCGGAGCCGCGGCAGCCGACCGCGCCGCCGGGGCGGTGGACACCCGGGCCGGAGTCACCCGGACGCGCTCCCCGCCGAAGTGCCGCTGCAGGTCCTCCTCCCCGTACCGGTGGCAGTCCCGGTGCCAGACCAGGATCCCCGCGAGCCAGTTCTCCAGCTCCACCACGTACCCGTCCAGCGCCCGGCGCGCCTCCGCGGAGAGGTCCAGGTCCTCGTACAGGACGGGGAGTTCCTTCGCCACGACGTGCTGGAACTGGTCCAGCCTGGAGTGCATCAGGTCCCCGACGATGCGCACCGCCGACGGGTAGTCGCAGCCGAAGAAGTTCTGCACCACCAGCACGGCGTTGTGCAGCTCGCCCTCGTACTCGATCTCCTTCTGGTACGAGAAGAGGTCGTTCATCATGCACGCGTAGTCCGCGGCCGAGCCCTCCAGGGAGCGCATCGAGCCGTGCGCGTGCACCTCGGGCGGCACGGCCTGCTCCCGGGCGAGGCGGGAGAGGCTCATGGTGAGGTCCGACCCGAAGGTGGCCCGGCGCATCTCCAGGTAGTCGACCGGGTCCGGGATCCGGTTCTGCACCTGGTTGTTCAGCTCCCAGATCCAGCTGGCGGTCATGGACTCGACGGCGGTGCGGAAGGTGCGCCGGGCCTCGGTGGTCATCGGCCCGGCGGTGCGCCGCCAGAGGTCGGCGAGGCCGCGTTCCAGGGCGTTGGCCGGCTCGGGGGCCGGTCCGCCGTTGACCGGCATGAACAGCGAGAGCCGCTCGGTGGCGTGTTTGGCGCCGGCGAGGTCGCGGGTGCGGCCGAAGACCGCCGGGTAGTAGTCGTCGGCCCAGGTGCCCCAGATCAACCAGTCGCTGGTGAGGGCGAGTTGTTCGGCCGTCGCGTCGGGGTGGATGCCGGCGGAGCAGAGCGGAAGGTCGTAGTCCCGCATGGACGCGGCGTCCCAGACTCCCGATCCGGGGATGCCCGGGTCCGCCTCCAGCATGCCCATGCGCTCCGCCCAGGCGACGGCGCGTTCCCGGTCGGCCTCCAGGTGCGGGCTCGGCGTGACGCTGAACGGCAGGTCGAACTCCGGCAGTCGGGACGGCCCGACGGTCCGGAACGGCACGTGGCCGTGCGACCGCGCCCGCCGCACCGCCGGCGCGACCCCGCCCGGGCCGGCCGCGCCGGCCGCCTGGCCGACGGAGGGGGCGCCGACCCCGCCGGCCGACGCCCCGCTGCGCAGGATGTCCAGCGCCGCGGTGCCGATGCCGCCGATCCGGAACGGGTCCCACCACTCGCTGCCGGGCACCGTGCCCGGCAGCGCGCCACCGGTGCCCGGCGCCACCCCGGCGCTCCCCGAACCGGCCGCCGCACCACCGCCGTTCATGTACCGGCTGGAGCGCATGTGCCACTCGTGGCCACCGGACTGCCAGTCCTGCAGCCCCTTGACGTAGGCCATCACCCGGGCGCGTTCCTCGGCGCCGAGTCCCTTCTCGGCGAACAGCACCGGCAGTTCGGTGAACACGGTGTTCTCGAACTGCTGGAGCCGCGAGGTGAGCAGGTCGTTGACCGCCTCGGCGGCCTCCTGGGTGGAGCAGTCCAGGAACCGCTCCAGCACCAGGATGCCGTTGCTGAGCTCGCCCTCGTCCTCCACCTCCCGCTGGTAGGAGAAGATGTCGTTGCGCAGGTGCACGCCGTCGGAGAAGGCGTCCATCAGCACCCGGAGCGCGCGCGAGCCCGAAACCTCCTTCGGTACCTCGGCGTTGGCCGCGTACTCGACGAGCTGGGCGGACCACGGGGCGCCGCCGACCTTGCGGCGCATCTCGATGTACTCGACGGGGTTGGCGATCCGGCCGGCGTCGATGTTGGCGAGTTCCCAGAGCGACTCGTCGAGCAGGTTGCGGGTGCTCCGTGCGAAGCGGATCCGCCAGTCCTCGCCCATCGCCGGCACCGTGCGCCGCCAGAGGTCGGCCAGGCCGGCCTCGACCGGGTTCTCCGGCTCGGGCACCGGGGCCGCCGGGTCGGCCGGCATGAACAGCGGCAGCCGGTCGAGGTGCGCCTTGCCGGCCGCGCGGTCGTTGGTGCGCTTGTACATGTCGAGGAAGTGGTCGTCGAAGAAGAAGACCCACACGTACCAGTCGGTGACCAGCGAGAGCGCCTCGGCGGAGGCGTCGGGGTGGGTGTAGGCGCAGAGCAGGCCGTAGTCGTGGGCGTCCAGGTCGGCCTGGTCCCAGATCCCGGACCCTTCCAACATGCCCATCTCGCGGGCCCATTCGGTGGAGTGGGCCCGCGCTCCGTCCAGATGGGGGTTGAGGCGCGCCGGGTGCGGCACGTAGAAGGACGGCAGTTCGAACGGCTGGGTCACGGCGGGCGAGCCTTTCTGGACGCGTCGTTTGGACCAAGAATGACCCGCGGACGAGCCCGCGCACCGTCGCAACGGAAACAGTCATATGAGATGACCCACGGGCGGCCGAGCGCGGGGTCGAGCCCCGAGCGCCGCCCGCACCACCTCCCCCCTCCGCCGGGCGCCCCCTCCCCCAACTCCCGCACCACCACCGGACCGCGGGCAAAAAATGTCCCGCGAATTCCCCCGACCGCCGGAACCTGTGGCCCCAACAACCGCTCCGCCAACGAACAAACCAGTCACGGCAAGGCCGGTAACTCCACGACTTCCCACGCTACGGGCGTGTTGACCGCCTCCCCTCCCGGCCTGTCCACCAGACTGGGCGCCGACCCGACGTCAACTCCGAGGAGGGCAAGCCCATGAACGTCACCGTCCGGCTCGCACAGCAGCCCGAGGCCGACGAACTGCTCGGACGGAGTGCGCTGGCTGCGCTCGTCGGCATGCTGCTGGACCAACAGGTCCCGATGGAATGGGCGTTCACCGGCCCGCTGACCATCGCCCGGCGCCTCGGGCGGGACGACCTGGACGCCCACGAGATCGCCGGGTACAACCCGGAGGAGTTCGTGGCGCTGCTCTCCGCGAAACCCGCCGTGCACCGCTACCCGGCCGCAATGGCCAAACGGGTCCAGCAGCTCTGCCAGTTCCTCGTCGCGCAGTACGACGGCGAGGCCGCCGCGCTGTGGAAGGACGCCCGCACCGGCAAGGAGCTGCTCAGCCGCCTCAACGCGCTGCCCGGCTTCGGCAAGCAGAAGTCGCAGATCTTCCTGGCCCTGCTCGGCAAGCAGTACGGCGTGCAGCCGGAGGGCTGGCGGGAGGCGGCCGGCAGCTACGGCGAGGAGGGCGCGCACCGCTCCGTCGCCGACATCACCGGGCCCGAATCCCTCGACCTGGTGCGGGAGTTCAAGCAGGAGATCAAGCGCGCCGCGAAGGAGGCCAAGTCCGCGGCGAAGACCACCACCCGGGCGGCGGCCGCGAGCCCGACCGGGGCCGGCGCGCGCTGACACCGCCGCCGGGTGCACCGGGGCCGGCACCAGGCCCGACCCGGGGCCCGGCACCGAGGAGTGCACCGCCGTACGGTCCACGACCCTCCCGGCGTGCGGCGGGGCCCCGGTCGCACGGTGCGACCGGGGCCCCGCCGTCCGGGACGGCCCTCAGACCAGGACGGACTCGCGCTCCGCCTCCCCGGCGCCGACCGGACCGGCCGCCGGATCGGCCGCGGGGACCGCCCTGCGCCGCGGCAGCGCGAACATCAGCACGAACACCACCGCCAGCGCCCCCGCGACCCACCACATCGCGTGCACGAACGCCCCGCCGAACGCGGTGCCCACCGCCTGCGGCGCGACCACGTCGTCCATCGCCCCGAAGAAGGCCACCGAGACCAGCCCGAGCCCGAGCGCGTTGCCCATCTGCTGGACGGTGTTGATCAGCCCGGAGGCCGAGCCGGCGTGCTCGCGCGGCACCTCCGCCAGGATCGCGTCGGTGATCGGCGCGACGATCAGGCCCATCCCGAGGCCCATCACCACCAGCGGCAGCGCCATCTGCCAGGGCGCGATCGCCGTCCCGTACCGGTCCGCCTCCCAGATGTAGGTCAGCACGCCCGCCGCCATCACCAGCGCGCCCGCCTGGAGCACCCGGCGCCCGAACCGCGGCACCAGCTTCTGCACGGACAGCCCGGCCGCCGTGGAGACCGCGAGCGAGAACGGGATGCCGGTGGACCCGGCCTTGAGCGGGCTCCAGCCCAGCCCCACCTGCATGTACAGCGTCCAGACCAGGAAGAAGATCCCGCAGACCACGCCGAAGGCCAGCTGCACGCCGATGCCGGCCGCGAAGCTCTTCACCCGGAACAGCGACAGCTCCACCAGCGGCGAGCCGTCCCGCCGCGTCTTGACCCGCTCGTACGCCACGAACAGGGCGAACACCGGCACGCTGCCGGCCATCGACAGGTACCCCCAGAGCGGCCAGTCGGCCTCCCGCCCGTGCGTCAGCGGGTAGATCAGCATCAGCAGGCCGAGGCTCGCCAGCGCGACGCCCATTAGGTCCAGCTTGAGCGCCTGCTCGGCCCGCGACTCGTCGATGAAGCGGCGCCCGAGCAGGAGTCCGGCGACGCCGACCGGCAGGTTGATCAGGAAGATCGGCCGCCAGGCCAGGCCGAAGAGGTCCCACTCGGTGAGCAGCGCGCCGATCAGCGGCCCGGAGACGGCGCCCAGGCCGACCACTGCGCCGAACATGCCGAACACCTTGCCGCGCTCCTCCGCCGGGAAGGTGGCGTGGATGATCGACAGCACCTGCGGCACCATCAGGGCCGCCGTCGCCCCCTGCAGCAGGCGCATCCCGACCAGCATCTCCGGGCCGGTGGCCAGGCCGCACAGCGCGGACGCCAGGGTGAACCCGCCGATCCCGACCAGGAAGAGCCGCTTGCGGCCGTGGATGTCACCCAGCCGGCCGCCAGTGATCAGCCCGATCGCGAAGGCCAGCGCGTAGCCGCCGGTGACCCACTGGACGGCGCTGAAGGAGGCGCCGGTGTCCTGCTGGATGCTGGGGATGGCGATGTTGACGATGGTGACGTCCACCAGGTCCATGAAGGAGGCGACCATCACGATCGCCAGCGCGATCCACCTCCGCCGGTCCGGGTCCGCGCTCTTCGCGGTGTTCATTCGGTACTCCTCGCTCGTCCTGCTCGTCGGCACGTCCGAGACGATACGGGCCATGTAGGTCAGGTCCTGTCCCAGTTCTCCGGCATCCTGGGGGCATGACCGACACCCCGGCACGGCTGCTGAACCTGCTGTCCCTGCTGCAGACCCCGCGCGAGTGGCCGGGCAGCGAACTGGCCGAGCGGCTCGGCGTCAGCCCCCGGACGATCCGGCGCGACGTCGACCGGCTGCGCGAGCTGGGCTACCCGGTGCAGGCCACCATGGGCGCGGTCGGCGGCTACCGGCTGGTCGCGGGCACGGCGATGCCGCCGCTGCTGCTGGACGACGAGGAGGCGGTCGCCATCGCGGTCGGGCTGCGGGCCGCCGCCGGGCACGCGGTGGTCGGCATCGAGGAGGCCTCGGTGCGGGCCCTGGGCAAGCTGCTCCAGGTGCTGCCGGGCCGACTGCGGCACCGGGTGGGCACGCTCAACTCCGCGACCGTACCGCTGCTCACCGGTGACGGCCCGACGGTCGATCCGGACGACCTCACCGTGCTCGCCGGCGCCGTCACCAACCGGGAGCGCCTGCGGTTCGCCTACCGCGCCGGCGACGGCGCCGAGACCAGGCGCCACGTCGAGCCGGAGCGGCTGGTCTCGGCCGGGCGCCGCTGGTACCTGGTCGGCTTCGACCTGGACCGCGACGACTGGCGGCTCTTCCGGGTCGACCGGCTCGGCGAGCCGCTCGCCACCGGCGCCCGCTTCACCCCACGACGGCTCCCGGCCGAGGACGCCGCCGCGTACGTGGCGGCGAAGCTGCGCCGCCCGGCGCCGACCCGGACGCTGGTCGCGACGGTGCACGCCCCGGCGGGCACCGTCCGGCAGCGGTTCAACCAGGACGACGCCGTGATCGAGCCGGTCGACGGGCAGCGCTGCCGGCTGAGCGCCCGCACCGACTCCCCCGAGTGGACGGCGGTGCGGCTGCTGATGCTGGGCTGCGAGTTCGAGGTGCACGAGCCGCCGGAGCTGGTCGCCCACCTGCGCGCGCTCGCCGGCCGCGCCGCGCGGGCGGCGGGCGAGGACCGCTGACCGGCCGCCGCCCTGTGGGCCGGCGGCCGGGTTCGGTACGGCCCGCTCAGACCCCGTACTCGGCGGTGAGCAGCGCCCGGCCCAGGGTGTGGAAGGTGAGGTGGAAGCCGATCTGGGCGGCCGGGGTGTCGGCCGTGACGTCCAGCTTCTCCACGTCCAGGGCGTGCACGGCGAAGACGTAGCGGTGCGGGGCGCCGGGCGGCGGGGCCGCGCCGTCGTACCGGCTGCCGGGGAAGTCGTTGCGGCCGTGGAAGGAGGCCGCGCCGGGCAGGTCGGCGTCCGAGGAGCCGGCGCCGCGCGGGAGTCCGGCGGTGTCGGCGGGCAGGCCGAGGGCGAGCCAGTGCCACCAGCCGGAGCCCGTGGGGGCGTCCGGGTCGTAGCAGGTGACGGCGATGCTCCGGGTGCCCTCCGGCAGGCCCGACCAGGCGAGCTGCGGCGAGAGGTTGCCGCCGGCGTGGACGAACTCCCGGTCCAGCGTCCCGCCTTCGGTGACATCCTCGCTGGTCAGCGGGAAGGACGGCACCTGCGGCAGGAAGTCGTACGGCAGCGGCGGACGGACGCTCATCTGGCGGTCACCTCTCAACGGGCCTGGCACGGCCACGGGCCGGGAGCCCGGGTCGGAACGACACGGCTCACTGTAGTGCGGGCCGCCACCGGGCCGGCCGATCCCCGCCGGTGGGCCGCTGGTCCGCCCGGGTGGTCAGGTATAGACCAATTCCCCCCCTGCGGATAGCGTGGTCGGCGCACCCGCCCCCTGCTCCGGAGCCGCACCGTGGAGTCGTCCGTCCTCGCCTTCGCCACCGACCTGCTCGACGAGGGGGCCGACACCTTCTTCGGCAACCTCGCCGACCGCGCCGGGGTCGGCGGCGTCACCCTCGCCTCGGTCTACCACCAGGCCCGGGACGTCTTCCCGCACAACCCGCACCGGGTGATCCGCTACCTGGAGCCGGGCGCGGCCTACTTCCGCCCCGACCCGGCGCACTGGCGCGGCCGCCGCCTCGCGCCCGTCCCGTCCACCGCGATCGGCGACCGCGACCCGTTCGCCGAGGCCGCCGCCGAGGCCCGCCGCCGGGGGATGCGGCTGCACGCCTGGACGGTGTTCTGCCACAACGACCGGCTCGGCTTCGTCCACCCGGACTGCGCCCCGGCCAACGCCTTCGGCGACCGCCACCTCACCGAGCTGTGCCCGGCCCACCCGGAGGTCCGCGCGTACGCGCTGGGCCTGGTCACCGAACTCGCCCGGTACGGCGTCGACGCCGTCCGCGCCGAGTCGCTGCACTTCCACGGGCTGCGCCACGGCTTCCACCACGAGCGCTACTTCGAGGAACTGGGCCCGGTCGCCGAGGCGCTGCTCGGCGTCTGCTTCTGCGAGCACTGCCGGGCGGCCGCCGTCCGCGCGGGCGTCCCCGCCGAGGAGGTGGCGGCAGCCGTCCGCACCGAGCTGCGCCGCCGACTGGCCGACGAGGGCGCGGCGGCCGAGCCGGGCGCCCTGGACGAGCTCGCCGGCGGCGCGTTCGCCGCCTACGTGGACGCCTCCGCCGCCACCGTCACCGCGCTCGCCGCCGACTTGACCGGGGAGGCCCGGCGCCACGGCATGCGGCTGACCTTCATGGACGGCGCCGGCCCGGGCAGGGGCTGGCTGTCCGGGATCGACCTGCCGGCCCTCGCCGCGGCGACCGACCGGATCGAGACGCTGGGCTACGCGCGCACCCCGGAGGCCGTCCGCGAGAAGGTCGCCGCCTTCGCCCTGCACGGCGTCCGCCCGCAGGACCTGGCGGTGATCCTGCGCCCGATGGCCGTGGACTGCGACGGCCCGGCCGACCTCGCCGCCAAGATCGCCGTCCTGCGCGAACTGGGCGTCCCGGAGGTCGAGTTCTACCACTACGGCCTGATGCGGCTCTCCTCGCTGGACCGGATCGGCGCCGCCCTGGCCTAGGACCCGTCGTCCACGGCCACCGCCACCGCTACCGGCGCCGCCGGGAGGTCCCGAACAGGCTGCGCGAGATCTCCTGCCCGAGCTGCCTCCCCGCCGAGCGCGCGAAGGACTTCACCGTCGGGTTGCTCAGCAGCGAGCCGAGCAGCCCGCCCGCGCCCGCCGGCTCCTCCTGCTCCGCCCGCCGCGCGCGCGGCGCCGGCTCCTGCTCCGCCGGCTCCCGCGGCCCGGGGGCGGGTCCCGGCTCGACCGCCGGCGGGCGGGCCGCCCGCGCCGCCAGCTTCTCGTAGGCCGACTCCCGGTCGACGGCGTCCCGGTAGCGCGCCGTCAGCGGCGAGGCGTCCACGGCGGCCTGCAGCGCACCCGCCTCGATCGGCCCCATCAGCGAGCGCGGCGCCCGCAGCCTGGTCGCCGCGACCGGGGTCGGCGCGCCCTTCTCGGACAGGACGGTCACCACGGCCTCGCCGGTGCCGAGCGAGGTGAGCACCTCGCCGAGGTCGTAGGAGGACCGCGGGAAGGTGGAGACGGTGGCCTTGAGCGCCTTGGCGTCGTCCGGGGTGAAGGCGCGCAGCGCGTGCTGCACCCGGTTGCCCAGCTGGGCGAGCACGTCGGACGGGACGTCGCGCGGGGACTGGGTCACGAAGAAGATCCCCACGGCCTTCGAGCGGATCAGCCGGACGGTCTGGGTGATGGCCTCCAGGAAGGCCTTGGAGGCGCCCTTGAACAGCAGGTGCGCCTCGTCGAAGAAGAAGACCAGCTTGGGCCGGTCGAGGTCGCCGACCTCGGGCAGCTCCTGGTAGAGGTCGGCGAGCAGCCACATCAGGAAGGTGGAGAACAGCCGCGGCCGGTCCTGCACGGCGGGCAGCTCCAGCACCGACACGACGCCGCGACCGTCCTGGGCGGTGCGCAGCAGTTCCGCGGTGTCGAACTCGGGCTCGCCGAAGAACGCCCCGGCGCCCTCGTTCTCCAGCACCGTCAGCCCGCGCAGGATGACCCCGGCGGTGGCCGCCGAGAGGCCGCCGATGGTCCGCAGCTCTTCCTTGCCCCCGGGCGAGGTGAGGAAGCCGATGACGGCGGTGAGGTCCTTGAGGTCGTACAGCTCCAGGCCCTTGGCGTCGGCGTAGTGGAACACCAGGCTGAGCGAGGACTCCTGGGTCTCGTTCAGGTCCAGCACCTTGGCCAGCAGCAGCGGCCCGAAGCTGGTGACGGTGGCCCGGATCGGGATGCCCGCGCCCTGGCCGCCGAGCGAGTAGAACTCGACCGGGCAGCCCTGCGGTGTCCAGTCCTGGCCGACCTCGGCCGCGCGGGCGCCGGTGCGCTCGCTGGGCACCCCGGGCGCGGCGACGCCGGAGACGTCCCCCTTGACGTCGGCGAGGAACACCGGCACGCCCTGCTCGGAGAGCTGTTCGGCGATCAGCTGGAGGGTCTTGGTCTTCCCGGTGCCGGTGGCGCCGGCGACCAGCCCGTGCCGGTTGAGCACGCCGAGCGGGACGCGGACCTGCGCGTCCCGGTGGGCGGTGCCGTCCAACAGCACCGCGCCGAGGTCGAGGGCGGGCCCGGTGAAGGCGTACCCGTCGGCGATCTCCCGGACGGCCGGCGGGGTGGGGGCTGAGGACATCGGGGCACACTCCTGGGCGGGGCGGGGTCCGAACCCGGGGGGGGATTCCGGGGCGATGTTCGCGACATTTCCCATCAAACAGCCGCAATCGCACGCCCGCAGCTCACACCGGAGCGCGTGGCGGCGTCGCGGCTGCTGCGCCATCCGCCGCCCAAACGGTAGGCTTTCCGTGTGATCTTCAAGCGCATCGGCAATGGGCGGCCGTACCCGGATCACGGCCGGACGAGCACCCGACAGTGGGCTGACGTCGCCCCGCGTCCGGTGCGGCTCGACCAGCTGGTGACCACCAAGGGACAACTGGACCTCGAAACCCTGCTGGCCGAGGACTCGACCTTCTACGGGGACCTCTTCGCCCACGTGGTGAAGTGGCACGGCGACCTCTACCTGGAGGACGGCCTGCACCGGGCCGTGCGCGCCGCGCTGCAGCAGCGCCAGGTGCTGCACGCCCGCGTCCTCGAGATGGAGTGACGGACCCTCGTCACGGGCCACCGGACCGCCCCCTCGCCATCCGGCGGAGGGCGGTTCGCGCGTACCCGGGTACCTCCGTTCGGGTGCCGGGGTACTCCAGATGATGATCATTTAGTACCTTCGCAGCCTGTCGGCACTAGGCTGCTGACTACGGCCGCGACCAGGGGATCCGCCCGCACCGGGGGACCACCGGACCGGCCGACCCGTCATCCCGACCCCGCCCCGGCACGAGGGGGAGACAAACCGTGAGCATGTTGACTCCCCAAGGCCTCAAGGGGAAGCAGTACCGCGTCACCGGCAACGCCTACCCGCGGCTCGGCCGGCCCCCGAAGAAGAGCCGCAAGGTGATCGCCGCGCTGGCGGCGCTGGTCGCCCTGGCCCTGATCGGCCTCGGCGGCGTGCAGCTCTACGACATCTTCAGCGGCAAGAACCGCAACGCCTCCGCGCAGGCCTGCGCGACGCCCTCCGGCAAGCCGCTGGCCGCGCCCACCCCGGGCGCCGCACCCACCGCCTCCGGCACGCCGGCCGCCGCCCAGGGCGACCCGCACGCCATCCCGCAGCCGGCCGCGGTCACGGTCAACGTCTACAACGCCACCACCAAGGCCGGGCTGGCCGGGCGGACCGCCGACGAGCTCAAGAAGCGCGGCTTCACCATCGGCAAGGTCGGCAACGCCCCGGCCGAGCTGGACAAGAAGGTGCCCGGGACCGCCCAGGTGATCGCCGGGCCCGCCGGCGCCGGCGCCGCCACCCTGCTCACCTCGCAGATCGCCGGGGCCACCGCCACCGCCGACGCCCGCACCGACGGCAGCGTCGACTTCGTGGTCGGCGACAGCTACAACGCCCTGCTGGACGAGACCCAGGCCGCCGCGGCCCTCGCCCTGGCCACCAAGCCCTCCCCCACCCCGACCGTCACCGGCAGCTGCTGACCCGGCGCCCACGACAGCAGAGAGCCCCCCGGCACGGTGCCGGGGGGCTCTCGACGTCCAGGGGGGTGGGTCCGCTCAGCCCGCGGTGCCGTAGAGGCGGTCGCCCGCGTCGCCGAGGCCGGGGACGATGTAGCCGTTCTCGTTCAGCCGCTCGTCCAGGGCGGCGGTGACGACGGTGACCGGCAGGTCCGCCAGCTCGCGCCGCATCACCTCGACGCCCTCCGGCGCGGCCAGCAGGACCACGGCGGTGACGTCGGTGGCGCCGCGCTCGATCAGCATCCGGATCGCCGCGACCAGGGTGCCGCCGGTGGCCAGCATCGGGTCGAGCACGTAGACCTGGCGACCGGACAGGTCGTCCGGCATCCGAGTGGCGTAGGTGGAGGCCTCGAGGGTCTCCTCGTTGCGGACCATGCCGAGGAAGCCGACCTCGGCGGTCGGCAGCAGGCGGGTCATCCCGTCCAGCATGCCGAGGCCGGCCCGGAGGATCGGCACGACGAGGGGGCGCGGGTAGCTGAGGCGGGTGCCGAGCGTGACCGCCACGGGCGTGGTGATCTCCACCTCTTCGGTGCGGACGTCCCGGGTGGCCTCATAGGCGAGGAGGGTCACCAGCTCGTCGGTCAGGCGACGGAAGGTCGGCGAGTCGGTGCGCTCGTCGCGCAGGGTGGAGAGCTTGTGGGCGACCAGGGGGTGGTCGACGACGTGGAGACGCATGTACCGAGGTTAGCCCGGCGCCGGACGCCTGTACGACTCGCCGCGTCCGCCCCGGCCGCGTCGCCGGTCACCCGTCCGTGACACGCCGTGACGCACCGCGAATCTCCGGACGGAAGCACCTCCTGTGGTATCAACCGGGCCGATCTGGGAATGTCACGTCTTATGACGAGCAACCCGAACGCGGGGGGCGGCTCGACGAACGAGCCCACCGGCCGGTCGGGCGGGCGCGCCGGCCCGCCGCAGGACCCTCCGGAGACCGAGGCGGAACGCCGCAAACGGCGGGCCGTCTTCCTGCGCGAGCTCGCCGAGGCCCGCGAGCTGCGGGAGCGGGTGCAGCCCCGGCGGACCAAGGAACGGCGGATGCGCGAGGCCATGCGGATGCGAACCTTCCGGATCTGACGGGGGCTGCCGCCCGATCCGCCCCGGTTCACCGACCCCCGCCCCGCCCTTCCGACACGACCTGCAAAGACGCGCTGCCGAACACCCCCCGCGAGGGCGGGCTTTCTGTCACGATTCCGATGGGACGGTCCGAACAAGCGGACCGCCTCTGGCGCGGGGGCGGCCAGACTTCGCGTTGCCCGAACGCGCCGACAGCCGAGACCGATGATCTTGGGAGTGTCCCTGGTGGCGTACTTCGCTGCAGTGCTTGCTCGCACCGAGGACGGGTGGGATGTGAGCGAGACGGAGCTCGACGACGTCGAAACCCTCGCCGACCTGACCGACCTGGCCCGCGACTCCGCGCAGGACGACGACAGCGTCCTGGTCTTCATCGAACAGGAGGACGCCTGGTTCGCCATCGTCCGGGTGGACGGCGAGGAGGACCCGCGGATCTTCGTCTCCGACGGCGCCGCGGCCGCCCGCAGCTCCTACGGCTCCGTCCTCACCGACGAACTGGTCGACCAGGCCGGCGAGAGCGAGTTCGGTGACCTGGACGACCTGGTCGTCGAGCTGGAGGAGAGCGGGGAGGAGGACCAGGAGGAGGACGCCGACGCACCCGGCGGGGTCCCGGTCGGTCCGCTCGGCGACTCCCACCTGCTGACCGAGTTCGGCCTCCCCTCCGAGGAGCTGCTCGCCCTCAGCGGCGAGGGCGCCGTCCCGGGCGACGCCCTGGAGGAGATCGCCGAGGCCCTGGGCTGCGGCGAGGTCCTGGAGGCGGTCCGGTAGCGACCGCACCGGTGCCCTCCACCGGATGCCCGACACTGGATGCCATGCAGACCGCCCCCCGGATCGCCCCGCTCCCCGCCCCCGTCCGCCCCGACCCGGTCCGTGACCGCTGGGCGGCGCCGATGCGCCTCGCGATCGCCGAGGCCGCCCTGGCGCCGGCCACCGGGGACGTTCCGGTCGGGGCGCTCGTCCTGGGCCCGGACGGCGAGGTGATCGGGCGCGGCCACAACGAGCGCGAGGCGGTCGGCGACCCCACCGCGCACGCCGAGGTGGTCGCGATCCGGCAGGCGGCCGCGGAGGTCGGGGAGTGGCGGCTGAGCGGCTGCACGCTGGTCGTCACGCTGGAGCCCTGCACGATGTGCGCCGGGGCCATCGTGCTCTCCCGCATCGACCGGGTCGTCTACGGTGCCCTCGACGAGAAGGCCGGCGCGGCCGGCTCGCTCTTCGACGTGATGCGCGACCGCCGGCTCAACCACCGCCCCGAGGTGATCTGGGGCGTCCTCGCCGAGGAGTGCGGCGAGCAGCTGCGCGAGTTCTTCGACACCCACCGCTGACACCGCAGCCGCGCCCCCGCCGGCACCGGCCGCACCGGGCGCGCGGCCCCCGCGCCGATACGGATTTCGTGACCGCGCCACCCGTCCGGTAGAGTTCCCCTCGGTAGCGTGTCCGAGCGGCCAAAGGAGCACGCCTCGAAAGCGTGTGTGGGGGCAACTCCACCGTGGGTTCGAATCCCACCGCTACCGCTGGAAAAGCCCGAAGGCCCGTCCGTTGCAGAACGGACGGGCCTTCGGCGTTCCCGCGCACCCTCGGGCGCGGAAAGGGCTCCGCACTCCGGGCCGATGACCACCAACGCCCGGAGGGTACGGAGCCTGGAGGGGGAGCGGCTCGGGGGAAACTGCCGCTCCCCCCTGCGGAGTCCCACAACCGGCGCCGCGTCGGGGGGGAAGCCGCGGCACCGGTCCCACAGCGGGGAGCTCCGGATCCACGCACCGGGAATTCCTGCCAGATCCCCGGTACGCGTTCCATCCTGCCGCCGGAGCCGCGACCGGGCACCCGGAGAAAGGCCCCACTCGCGGGGACCTTCGTCCCGTCGGGCGAACGCGTCGCACACTTGATAGCCCGTCCGGTGGATAAGCTGCTTCCGCAGGGCCGATCGGGGACCAGGACGGCGGCGGCCCACGGCAGGGAGGACGGCACCGATGGCGCAGGCGAAGAAGATCGGCATGGCCCTCCTGCTCATCTTCGTCCTCTATTCGATCATCACGTCCCCGGCCCGCTCGGCCGAGCTCGTCCAGCTGGGCTTCGAGGGCATCTCGAACGCGGCCAAGGCGGTCGGCACCTTCATGACCGGTCTGATCAAGTGAGCCCCCGGCCCTCGTGAACGGCCCGCCCGGCCGGCCTCCGCGGCCGGCGGGCGGTCAGCCCGCGGACGGCCGTCGCCGGGCCCGCGCCCACCGGCTACCGTGGGCGGGTCCCCACCCCCGTCCGCGAGGAGCGGCAATCGTGATCCGGCACCTGGTCCTGTTCAAGCTCAACGAAGGCGTCACCAAGGACGACGACCGGGCGCTCGCCGGCGCCAAGGCCTTCGAGGAGCTCGGCCCGCAGATCCCCGAGCTGCGCGAGTGGGAGTGCGGCTGGAACACCACCGAGCGCGACATCGCGTACGACTACGCGATCAACAGCCTGGTCGAGGACCGCGAGGCCCTGCAGGCGTACCTCACCCACCCGGCCCACCAGGCCGCGGCCGGGCAGTGGCGCGAGTTCGCCACCTGGGTGATCGCCGACGTCGAGGTCTGATCCCCGCCGCACCCGAGGCCCGTCCCCCGGACGGACCGCCGCGCCCCGTCCGCCCGTCGGACGGGGCGCCTTGCTCTGTCCCGGAACGATCCCTGCCGCGCCCCGCCGGGGGCCCGGACGGACGGACGGCGCCGCACCAACACACCTCCACCGGGTGCTTGCCCGACCTGCGCCCGCCTTGTGATGCTATGACCGGTTTTGCCGGACATGGCGAGGTGATCAACCAGCCGCGACACCCGATCCGCAGGGCCCGTCGTTGTCGACTTAGGGAGGGGTGGCGTGTCGGTGGACGAGGTCTTGGCGGCGATCATCAGTCCGGCCGGCGAGCTGCGCCCGGAGGGCCTGCGCGGCCCCGGCGGCCGCCCCGCGGTGGACGTCCGGACGCTGACCCGGGTGCTCTTCGAACGGCTCGCGGAGCTGCCCCCCGGCGCCCCCGAACGGGAGCGGGTCAGAGCCGCCCTGATCGAGGTGAACATCCCGCTGGTCCGGTACGCGGCCACCCGCTTCCGCAGCCGCAGCGAGCCGATGGAGGACGTCGTCCAGGTCGGCACCATCGGTCTGATCAACGCGATCGACCGCTTCGACCCCGGCCGCGGGGTGCAGTTCCCCACCTACGCCCTGCCGACCATCCTCGGCGAGATCAAGCGCTACTTCCGGGACAACGTGCGCACCATGCACGTCCCGCGCCGGCTGCAGGAGCTCTGGGTCCAGGTCAGCGGCGCGATGGAGGAGCTGACGGTGCTGCACGGCCGGGCCCCCAAGGTCCCCGAGATCGCCGCCAGCCTGCGGATCCCCGAGGAGGACGTCCGGGCCTGCCTGGACGCCGGGCGGGCCTACAACGCGGCCTCCCTGGAGGCCGCGCAGGAGCACGAGGGCGGGCTCGCCCTGCTCGACCGGCTCGGCTACGAGGACTCCGCGCTGGCCGAGGTCGAGCACCGGGACATGGTCCGCCACCTGCTGGTCCAGCTGCCCGAGCGGGAGCGCCGGATCGTGATGCTGCGGTTCTTCGCGAACCTCACCCAGTCGCAGATCAGCACCGAGCTGGGGATGTCCCAGATGCACGTCTCGCGGCTGCTCTCGCGCATCCTGACGAGGCTTCGGACCGGCAACTCATGGGAAGACTGAGATTGCAGCGCGTTACCCCCGCGTGACATCTCGCGATGTTCGGGTTTGCCGTGGGCCGTGTTCCGGTATGGAGGGGGAGGGCCCCGGCGGGAACCTCCGCGCGACGGCTCCCGTTCAAGTGTCAGTCACGAGGGGGTGGGTGCATGTCCGGAGAGCTGGGCACTGCGGAGATCCACGCTGGTCAGGCCAACGGTACGGCGGTCGCCGAGGACCGGATCCCGCTCCAGCGGGTCCCGTCCGCCGGGTCCCCCGGCCCGGAGACGCCGCCCGAGCCGCCGCCCGGCTCCGTCCTGGACACCCGGACGCTCTCCCGCTCGCTGTTCCTGCGGCTGGCCGCCCTGGAGCCCGGAAGCACCGAGCACGCCTACGTCCGCGACACCCTGATCGAGCTCAACCTGCCGCTGGTCCGGTACGCCTCGGCCCGCTTCCGCAGCCGCAACGAGCCGATGGAGGACATCGTCCAGGTCGGCACCATCGGCCTGATCAAGGCGATCGACCGGTTCGACCCGGAGCGCGGGGTGGAGTTCCCCACCTTCGCGATGCCCACCGTGGTCGGCGAGATCAAGCGCTTCTTCCGGGACACCAGCTGGTCGGTCCGGGTGCCCCGGCGGCTCCAGGAGCTGCGGCTGGCGCTCACCAAGGCCGGCGACGAGCTGTCCCAGCGGCTGGACCGCTCCCCCACCGTCGCCGAGCTGGCCGCCTGCCTGGGCGTCAGCGAGGAGGACGTGGTCGAGGGCCTCGCGGTGGGCAACGCCTACACCGCCAGCTCGCTCGACTCCAGCCCCGGCGAGGAGGACGGCGACGGCCCGCTGGCCGAGCGGCTCGGCTACGAGGACCTCGCCCTGGAGGGCGTCGAGTACCGGGAGTCGCTGAAGCCGCTGCTGGCCAAGCTGCCGCCGCGGGAGCGCCGGATCATCATGCTGCGGTTCTTCGGCAACCTGACCCAGTCGCAGATCGGCGAGGAGATCGGCATCTCCCAGATGCACGTCTCCCGGCTGCTCACCAGGACGCTCACCCAGCTCCGCGAGGGCCTGATCAGCGAGGGCTGATCAGGGCGCCGCGGGCCGGCCCCCGTCGCCGTCCAGCAGGTTGGCCCGCAGCCCGTCCAGGACGGCGTCGTCCAGGCCCAGGCCGTCCCGCCAGTACCCGTCGAAGCCGGACCAGCCGGCCCCGACCTCCTCGAAGGCCGCGGCCAGGTAGTCCGGGTCGGCCCGGAAGACCGGCAGGAGCAGCTCCGGCTCGCGCATCAGGCCCCGGGTGCCGAAGTCCTCCAGCACGCGGTCGACGACCGGGGCGGCGCGCTCGTTGGTGAGCAGGTAGTCGGCGACGACGGCCCCGCGGTCCACCCCGAGCGCGGTCAGCACGAGCGCGGCGGCCCAGCCGGTGCGGTCCTTGCCGGCCGAGCAGTGGAACAGCAGCGGCGGTCCCCCGGGGGCGGCCAGCAGCCGCAGCAGGGTCGCGAACCGCTCCCGGGCCACCGGGTCGGTGACGAACCAGCGGTAGAGGCCGGTCATCATCCCGGCCGCCCGGCCCGCGCCGAGCACGGCGCGCTGCCGGTCGGGGTCGCGGTCCGCGAGGGCGCCGCGCAGCGTCCGGTGGATGTCGAAGCCCGTCGCCAGCAGCGGCAGGTGGTGCAGGGTGACGCCGCCGGGCCCGTCGGCCTCGACGGTCAGCGCGGTGGTCGCCGGGGCGGTGGCCGGGAGCTCGGCGACCGGGAGGCCGGGCAGCCGGTCGGGGCCGGCCGCGCGGACCTCGTCCAGGCTGCGCAGGTCCACCACGCGGCGCAGGCCGAGTGCGCGCAGCGGGCCCAGATCGTCCTCGGTGACATGGTTCAGGCCATCGCTGCGCAGGGCCACGCCCGACCGCAGGAGCCGCCCGTCGGCCGTCCGGTAGCCGCCGAGGTCGCGCGCGTTGACCGCGCCGCGCAACCCGAGACTGCGCCCGACCAGCACCGTTCCGCCCGGCCCCGCCGACGTATTCCGTGCACCGCCGATTACGCCGGACTGGGTCTGCTGATCGGCCACGCGGCGCCTCCATTGCATATTCGGACTGTCACATGGCACAGCGGTGCCCGATATTGCATGAACCTGCCCAATGGGTCGGCGAGATGTGCAAGAGTGTCATCCGCGACGACGACAGTGTAGGCGCCGGGGGGCCCTGCCGAAGGCGCACGCGCAGTAACGAGGCGTAGCGGTCAGCTTCCGTTTTTTCATTCCCAATTCATTATTTGCATAGCCGGTCCAGTTCCGGTCACAATCAGCGCCTTCATGGCATCGCCATGAACGTTGGTAACAGGTTCGCTGCACTCTCGCCCAATTGGTCCCTCGTAGGCCCGACCCTCGACCAGGATGGGCGCCGGGCAGCCTGCTGCCCGCGAACAGCTACAGGGCAGGCGAGCGCCGAGCAGCGAGGCGCCTGCACCAAGGGGAGGATCAACCATGGGTCGAGCGACCCGAAGAGTTGCCGCCTGCGCGGCGGCAGTTCTGCTGGCCAGCGGCCTGCAGACCACCCTGGCCCACGGCGACACGACGCCGCCCAGGATCGACCTCACCATCCTGGTCATCGACGACGGGGGCCCCTCCGTTGCGGCCATCACCGCCGAGCTCAAGAGCCAGGGCACCCCGTACAAGGTCGTCAACCTCAACGACACCAACCGTCCCGTCATCAACTCGGCTTTCCTGAGTGACACGGTGAACGGTCAGCCCCGCGGGAAGTACCAGGGCATCGTGCTGCCCAACGAAAACCCCTTCCCCAACAGTGCCGCCGAGATGACGGCCATCGCGAGCTACGAAGCCGCATTCGGTATCCGGCAGATCGACGCGTACACGTTCGCCAGCCCCGCGGTGGGGCTGAACTACGCCGTGAATCCCGGTTACTACGGCACCCTGGACGGTTTCCAGGGCGCCACCACGGCCGCCGGCACTTCGGGCCCGTTCGGGTACCTGAAGGGCAGCGTCCCGTTCGAGGACAACGACCCGTCCGTCAGCGAGAGTTACGGCTACCTGGCCACGCCCCTGGCCAGCCTCCCCGCCGGTGCCTCGTTCGTCCCGCTGGTCGACTCCGCGATCCCGAACACCACCTCGCGCGGCTCGCTGGTCGGGGAGTACACCCACGACGGCCGCAAGGAACTGGTCGTCACCTTCGTCTACAACCAGTACCAGCAGCAGTACCGCCTGCTGGCGCGCGGCATGGTCGACTGGATCACCCAGGGCGTCCACCTCGGCTACGACCGCAACTACTTCGCGGCGCACGTGGACGACGTCTTCCTGGCCGACGACCGCTGGGACACCACCCTCAAGTGCACCCCCGGCGACGTCACCTGCCCGCCCGGCACCCCGGACACGGCCAACCCGATCCGGATGACCCAGGCGGACGCGCAGTTCCTCAAGCAGTGGCAGACCGCCAACAACTTCACCCTGGACATGGTGTTCAACGGTGGCGGCAGCGAGGACTGGAAGGCCGACCACGAGACCACGGTCGACCCCACCGCCACCCAGATGATCGCCGACCAGAACAGCTACCGGTGGGTCAACCACACCTACACCCACCCGTACCTGGGCTGCGTCCAGGACGTGTCGGTGGTGCCGTGGCGCTGCAGCAAGGACGCCGCGGGCAACACCGTCTGGACCGACCAGAACACCATCTCGACCCAGATCAAGAACAACTTCGACTGGGCCAAGACCAACGGTCTGAACGTCGACCCGCAGTCGCTCGTCACCGGTGAGCACTCCGGTCTGCTGACCGCCCCGCAGGAGACCAGCGACAACCCGTACCTGGCGCCGGCGCTGGCCGCCAACGGCATCAAGTTCACGGGTAGCGACGCGTCCCGCGAGCCCGCCCAGCGGGCCGTCGGCTCGTCCACGCTGACCGTGCCGCGGTACCCGATGAACGTCTTCTACAACGCCGGGACGGCGAAGGAGGAGGCGGACGAGTACAACTGGATCTACACCAGTGCGGCCAACGGCGGCAGCGGGATCTGCGAGAACAACGCGAACTCGACCTGCCTGCCGCACCCGCTGGACGTCAACACCGGCTACCAGTCGTACATCGTGCCGCTGGAGGCCCGGATCGACCTCGGCCACGTGCTGAGCAACGACCCGCGTCCGCACTTCATCCACCAGTCGAACCTCTCCGAGGACCGGATCCTGTACCCGGTGCTGGAGAAGGTCCTCGGCAACTACCGGGCCCTGCACGCCGACAACACCCCGATCGTCAACCTCGGCGAGAAGGAGATCGGCCAGGAGTTCCAGAAGCGCGCGGCCTGGAACGCGGCGCTGGCCGCCGGCCAGGTCACCGCGTACCGGATCGGCAACACGGTGACCGTCAACGCGCCGTCCGGCGTTCAGGTCCAGGCCACCATGCCGACGGGCACCTCCCAGAAGCTGGTCATCGGGTCGACCGCGTTCGGCTCGGCCTACGCCGGTACGCTGTCCGGCTGGGTGTCCCGCGGCACCCTGCAGAGCAGCATCACCCTGCAGCTCCCGTCGGCGCCGGCCACCCCGGCCGCCGTCTCGCCGAGTGTCGCGGCCAACTCCGTCACGGCTCCGGCCCCGGCGGACAAGAAGGTCGTCCCGCAGGGCGTCGCCACCCCCGTCCCGGTGGGTCCGAGCGACACCACCCGCACCAAGGCGAAGTCCCTGGTCCCCGGGAGCGGCGTCACGGTGCCCGGCAAGGGCGTCGCGGCCAAGGGCGGTAAGGCCACCGGGGGGGCGGCCTCGCTCGGCACCACCACCACCGGACGCTCCGGCAACCGGTAACCCGTAGCACCCGATGGCGGGGCCGGACCGGGCAACCGGCCCGGCCCCTGCCACGGCTCCCGTTCCGGCCACCCAGGCCGGACACCGACGCAAGGAACAGGAGGGGGGACAGGAGATGCGCGTCACCCTGCTCACCGAGGGGACGTATCCGCACCAGCACGGCGGCGTGAGTGTCTGGTGCGACCAGCTCGTTCAAGGCATGCCCGACGTCGACTTCGACGTCATCGCCGTCACCGGTACCGGCCACGAAGCCCTGGCCTGGGAGCTGCCCGCCAACGTGCGGTCCGTCACGACCGCACCGCTGTGGGGACCGGCCTCGGAGGCCGGACCGCCCCGCGGCAAGGAGATGCGGCGCTTCCTCAACGCGTACGAGCGCTTCCTGCACTCCATCCTCGATCCGGTCTACACCACGCACTTCGGCACCGAGCTGTACGGCTTCGCCGACCTCGCCCGGCGCGGCCTGCTCAGCCCGGCGCTGCGCAGCGAACGCGCGCTGCGCACCCTCCAGCACGTCTGGACCCGCGACTACCTGCCCACCGCCGTCTCCCGGCCCACCCTGCACGACGCCCTGAACGCGACCGACCTGCTGGAGCACGCCCTGCGGCCGCTCTCGGTCGAGCCGCCCACCGACGGCGTCGCGCACGCGGCCAGCGGCGGCCTCGCCACCCTGCCCGGGCTGATCGCCGCCCAGCAGTACGGCGTACCGTTCCTGCTCACCGAGCACGGCATCTACCTGCGCGAGCGCTACCTCGGCTACCGCACCGGCCCCTACCGGTGGCCGGTCAAGGCACTGCTGCTCGGCTTCTACCGGATGCTCGCCGAGGAGAGCTACCGGCAGGCGGCGCTGGTCACCCCCGGCAACCGCTACAACCGGCGCTGGGAGGAGCGCGGCGGCACGCCGTCCGCGCACATCCGCACCGTCTACAACGGCGTGGACCCGACGGCCTTCCCGCCGGCCGGACCCGAACCCGAGACGCCGACCCTCAGCTGGGCCGGCCGGGTCGACCCGATCAAGGACCTGGAGACGCTGATCCGGGCCTTCGCCATCGTCCAGCGCGAGATCCCCGAGGCGCGGCTGCGGCTCTTCGGCGGAACTCCCAAGGGCGGCGAGGCCTACCGGGACGGCTGCATAGCCCTGGCCGCCGAGCTCGGCATCGCCGACTCGGTGGCGTTCGAGGGCCGCGTCGCCGACATCACCGACGCGTACGCGGCCGGCAACGTGGTCATGCTCTCCAGCATCAGCGAGGGCTTCCCGTTCACCCTGATCGAGGCGATGTCCTGCGGCCGCGCGACCGTCTCGACCGACGTCGGCGGCGTCCGCGAGGCCGTCGGGGACACCGGCCTGGTCGTCCCGCCGCGCGAGCCCGAGCCGATGGCGGCCGCCGCCATCGAGCTGCTGCGCGACGCCGAGCGGCGCGGCCGGCTCGGCGAGCAGGCCCGGCTGCGGGTCATCGAGCAGTTCACCCTCCGCCAGAACATCGACGGCTTCCGGGGCATCTACACCGAGCTCCTCGGCACCGCCCGCTGGATGCCCAACGGCGTGGTGGCCGTCACCGACGAGGCCCCCGCACCCGACTGGGACGAGCAGCTCGCCGCCGCCCACCCGGAGCCGAGCGAGGTGGGCGCGTGAACGGGCGAACCGTCGACGGGCGCGCCTGCCGCGACGCCGCCGAACTCGCCGAGGTGACGGCATGAGCGGCCCGCTGCGGCTCGTGCCGGACGAGGGCGGCTCCGAGCGGACGATGCAGCTGCGCACCCTGCCGCTGAAGCGCCGCCGCCCGGCCGCGCCCGTCCAGCCCGAACCCGAGGAACAGCTCGACCTCTCCGCGGACCCGCTGGACGAGCTCGCCGAGCGCCTGCGCGACGTCTGCGCCGACGCCGTCCACCCGTACGAGATCGCCGCGTTCCTGGAGTCCGACGGCCTCTCCGACGAACAGGCGGCCCTGCTGTACGGCCGCCCGGACGCCTTCACCGTCGCCGAGGAGCTGTTCGAGAAGGTCCAGCGCCGCTACCCCGGCCCGAGCTCCGAGTTCGCCAACCCGTGGCGGGCCGACCCCTGGCGCTGCGTGGTGCGCGGCCTGGTGTTCGCCCTGCCCGGGCTCGGCTACCTGCTCGGCGCCAACCTGTTCGCGGCCGACCGGATGCGCTTCGGCCTGCCCTCGGGCATGCTCGCGCTCTCCGTCGCGACGCTGGTCAGCTGGGGCTTCAACCAGGCGCTGGCGCACCGGTCGTACCGCTGGCTGGGCCGGCTCCGGCGCCGGGAGGCCGCGGTCTGCCTGGCCGTCGGCGCACCGCTGGGGGCGCTGCTGGCCTCGGCGGCCGCGTACGTGGTCGGCGGCCCGCTGGGGGCGCTCTGCTTCGCCGCCGGGCAGTCCCTCTACCTGGGCGCGGCCACCGTGCTGCTGGTGCTCGGGCGGGAGAAGTTCCTGCTGCTGGCACTGGCACCGGCCTCGGTCGGTGCGGGCGTGGTGCTCGCCGTGGACGTCCCGCAGCTCGTCCGGACGGTCGTGCTGCTCGCCTCGCTGGTGCTCGCCGTCGGGCTGGCCGCGCGGGAGCTGCTGTTCTGCGTCCGCCGCGGCGAGAAGGAGGACGTCGAGCTGCGGCTGCCGGTCCGCCAGGAGGTCCCGCACCTGCTGTTCGGCCTGGCCTGCGGTGCGCTCACCCTGATCGCCGGCCTCGGCGGGACCATCCACCTGGCGGTGGAGACCGGGGCCGCGCACGGCGCGAGCGCCACCCCGACCGGGCCGGCCATGATCGCGCTGACGCTCAGCCTCGGGCTCGCCGAGTGGCTGCTCTTCCGCTACCGGGCGATGGCCGTGGCCGCACTGCGCACCAGCCACACCTCCGGGCAGTTCACCCGCCGGACCGGCGGGATCCTGCTCGGCTGCCTCTTCATCTACCTCACCACCGTGGCCGCGCTGGACGCCGCCGCGACCGTGCTGTGGCCCGGCGCCCCCGCGCTCGGCGTCCCGCAGCTCGGCGCGATGCTGCTCCTCGGCGGCTCGCTCTGGCTGGCGCTGCTGCTGAACGCCTTCGGCTTCAGCTGGAGCACCGCCCTCATCTGTCTGGCCGCCGCGGGTGCCGAGAGCGCCGGGCTGCTGGCCGGGGCGGACCCGATCGTCCTGCAGCTGATCGGCTGCGGGACGGCCGCCGTCCTCCTCACCGCAATCGCCGGGCCCGCGCTCGGCCGCACCACCCAGCACCGCTGAACACCTGAACACGCGCACGCACCCGCGTGCACCGCTGAACAGCTTCACCGGAACAGCTGAACACCACCGGCCGGTCACCACGAGAGCCCGGCCTCCCCAAAGATCGAGAAAGCGAATTACGCATGAGCAGCGTCGCGGTCACCGGAGCCGAGGGATTCATCGGTTCCCACCTCGTCGAAACCCTGGTCGCCGACGGGCACCAGGTCCGCGCGATGGTCCAGTACAACTCCTTCTCGTCCTTCGGCTGGCTGGAGACCCTGTCCGAGGAGGTGCTGGACTCGGTCGAGATCGTCCTCGGCGACGTCCGGGACCCGGGCTCGGTCAACGGCCTGGTCAAGGGCACCGAGGCGGTCTACCACCTGGCCGCCCTCATCGCGATCCCGTACTCCTACCGGGCCCCGCACTCGTACGTCGACACCAACGTCACCGGCACCCTGAACGTGCTGGAGGCGGTGCGCCACCTCGAGATCCCGCGCATGGTGCACACCTCGACCAGCGAGACCTACGGCACCGCGCAGACCGTGCCGATCACCGAGGACCACCCGATCAACACCCAGTCCCCGTACGCCGCCTCCAAGGCCGGCGGGGACCGGCTGGCCGACAGCTACCACGCCAGCTTCGAGACCCCGGTCGTCACCCTGCGCCCGTTCAACACCTTCGGCCCGCGCCAGTCGATGCGCGCCGTCATCCCGACCGTGATCGCCCAGGTCGCCGCCGGCGAGACCGAGATCACCCTCGGCGACCTGCGCCCGACCCGTGACTTCACCTTCGTCAAGGACACCGCGAACGCCTTCCGCACGGTCGGCACCGCGCCCGCCGAGACGGTGGTCGGCCGGACCTTCAACGCCGGCACCGGCGGCGAGATCTCGGTCGGCGACCTGGTCACCCTGGTCGGCAAGCTGATGGGCGTCGACCTGGTGGTGAAGGAGGACGAGCAGCGCATCCGCCCGGCCAACTCCGAGGTCATGCGCCTGGTCGCGGACGCCACCCGGCTGCGCGGGGCCACCGGCTGGGCCCCGCAGTTCAGCCTGGAGCAGGGTCTGGAGCAGACCATCGAGTTCTTCCGCGACCCGTCCAACCTGGCCCGCTACAAGACCGACATCTACAACGTCTGACCGTCGTAACGATCTTGCCCGACCTGGTTCCAAGGTTCGTGTCCTGCACATCCTTTCCGTGGGGGAAAATCCATGCATGCAGTGATCCTGGCCGGCGGTAAGGGCGTCCGACTCCGCCCGTACACCACCGCGCTCCCCAAGCCGCTCGTCCCGATCGGCGACCAGCACGCGATCCTCGAGATCGTGATGCGCCAGCTCGCCGCCGCGGGCTTCAAGACCGTCACCCTGGCCATCGGCCACCTCGGCCACATCATCCGCGCCTACGTCGGCAACGGGTCCCAGTGGGGCCTGCGCGTCGGCTACGCCGTCGAGGACAGCCCGCTCGGCACCATGGGCCCGCTGCTCACCATGCAGGACCGCCTGCCCGAGCACTTCCTGGTGATGAACGGCGACATCCTGACCGACCTGGACTTCGCCGGGGTGCTCCGCCACCACGAGGAGTCCGGTGCGCCGCTGACCATCGCCACCTACGCCCGACAGGTGAAGATCGACTTCGGTGTGCTGACCACCGAGTCCGGCAGCATCACCGGCTTCCAGGAGAAGCCGAGCATCGACTACCGCGTGTCGATGGGCGTCTACGGCGTCTCCCGCTCGGCGCTCGCCAAGTACACCCCCGGCCTTCCGCTGGGCTTCGACGAGCTGGTGCTGGACCTGCTGGGCGCCGGGACCCCGCCGTCCGCCTACGAGTTCGGCGGCTACTGGCTCGACATCGGCCGCCCGGACGACTACGACCGGGCCAACGCCGAGTTCTCGTCCATCCGCCCGGTGCTGATGCCCTTCGAGTCGGCCGAGAAGGTCCCGGCCGTGGCCGAGCTGCCGCTCCCGGCCGCGCGCACCACCCCGGACGACCAGGCCGAGGAGCCCGCCACCGCGGGCGCCCAGAGTGACGGACGGGCCGCGTGAGGATCCTGCTTCTCGGCGGCGACGGCTTCCTGGGCCGTCACGCCACCGCCGTCCTGCGGTCACTGCCCGGTGCCACCGTGCTGACCGCGGGCCGGCGGCCCGCCCACGACCTGCGGCTCGACCTGGCCACCGCGCAGGCCGGACCGCTCGGCGAGGAACTGGCCGAGCTGGCCCCCGACGTGGTGGTCAACTTCGCCGGTGCCGTGGCCGGCAGCGCGGTCAAGCTCGCCGAGGTGAACGCTCGCGGCCCGGCCGTGCTCTGCGAGGCGATGCAGCTCGGCACCCCGAAGGCCCGGCTGGTGCACATCGGCTCGGCCGGGGAGTACGGCGTCTGCGCCGAGGGCAGCTCGCTGTCCGAGGACGCCGACGCCCGCCCGGTCGGCGTGTACGGCGCGACCAAGCTGGCCGGCTCCCTCGCGGTGGCCGGTTCGGCACTGGACGCGGTGGTCCTGCGGGTGTTCAACCCGGTCGGCCCGGGTGCCCCGGCGGGCTCGCTGCCCGGCCGGCTGGCCGCCGAACTGCACCGGGTGGCGCCCGAGGGCGCCGACGGCGTGATCACCGTCGGAGACCTCTCCGCCTACCGCGACTTCGTCGACGCCCGGGACATCGCCCGCGCGGTCGGCCTGGCCGCCGCCGCGGAGGGGCCGCTCCCCCGGGTGCTCAACCTGGCCTCCGGACGGGCCCGACAGGTGCGGGCGATCGCGGACGGGCTGGTCGCCGCGGCCGGCTTCACCGGCCGGATCGACGAGACCGGGGCGGGTTCGGAGCGTTCGGCCGCGGTCTCCTGGCAGCAGGCCGACGTCTCGGCCGCCGCCCGGGAGCTCGGCTGGCAGCCGGAGACGGACCTCGCCGACACCCTGCGCGATCTGTGGCTCGACACCGTCGGGTCCGCGACCGCCCCGGTGGTCTCATGACCACCGGGCCCACCCCCGACGGCCGCCTGCTGGTGCCGCTGTACGTCCACCCCGCGGTGGACCCGGCGGCCTGGCGGGCGGTCGCCGCCGCCGACCCCGGCCGGATCAGCGCCGTGGTGCTCAACCTGGCCGACGGGCCGGGCGAGACCCCGGACGGCGTCTTCGCCGAGGCCGCCGAGGAGCTCCGCTCGGCCGGCCTGCCGCTGGTCGGCTACACCGACACCGACTACGGCCGGCGGCCGCACGCCGCGGTGGTGGCCGACATCCTGACGTACCGCCAGCGCCACGGCATCACCGGCGTCTACTTCGACCAGGTGTCCACCCAGCCCGGCGCGCTGACGCACTACCGCCGGCTGGCCACCGCCGCCCGGGCGGCCGGCTGCGGGACGGTGATCTTCGGCCACGGCGAACACCCGGACCCGGGCTACGCCGAGGTCGGGCTGGCCGACCTGCTGGTCACCTTCGAGGGCAACTGGGACGCCTACCGCGAGATGACCCTCCCGCTCTGGACGGGCCGCCACGCGGCGTCCCGTTTCTGCCACCTGGTGTACGACGTCCCGGCCGAGCACGCCGAGGACGCCACCGCGCTGATCGCCGCCCGCCGGGCGGGCGTCGGCTGCGCCGTCCCCGGCGCCGGGGAGAACCCCTGGTGCACCCTGCCCTACGGTCTTACCGCAGCGGAACTGACCTGACCCGATCCGGAGTTCGACTACCGTGAACCGCCGTACCCGGCTCCTGCCGGCCGCCATCATCGCCACCGCCCTGCTGGCGACCTCGTGCAGCAGCTCAGGCTCGGACGACGACAACAGCTCCTCGGCCGACGACTCCCCCAGCACTCCGCCCGCGGCCACCGCGCCGGCCACCCCCGGCGACAGCACCGCCCCGAGCACCCCGCCGGACACCGGAACGCCGTCCGCCACCCCCGGCACGCCGAGCACCCCCGGCACCCCGGGCCCGACCGGTGCACCCCCCACGCACGGCGCGACCACCCCGCCGGGCGCCACCACCGCCCCGGGCACCCCCGGCGGCAGCACCGCCCCGGCGCCGTCCGGCGCCCGCTGGCAGCCCACCCCCGGCCTCGCCTGGCAGTGGCAGCTCGGCGGCGGCACCGTCGACCAGTCGGTGGACGTCCCGGTCTACGACATCGACGGCTTCGAGAACGACGCCTCGGTCGTGGCCGCGCTGCACGCCAAGGGCCGCAAGGTGATCTGCTACATCAACGCCGGCTCCTGGGAGGACTTCCGCCCCGACGCCTCGGCCTTCACCAAGGCCCTGCAAGGCTCGGACACCGGCTGGAAGGGCGAGAAGTGGTTCGACATCCGCAAGCTCGACCAGCTCAAGCCGCTGATGGCCGCCCGCTTCGACATGTGCCGGAGCAAGGGGTTCGACGCCATCGAGCCGGACACCATCGAGGCCTACAACCAGAACAGCGGCTTCCCGCTGACCGCTGACGACCAGATCCGCTACAACCGCATGCTGGCCCAGCTCGCGCACGAGCGCGGCCTGGCCATCGGCCTGAAGAACGACCTCGACCAGATCCCGGCCCTGCTGCCGGACTTCGACTTCGCGGTCAACGAGGAGTGCTCGCAGTTCGACGAGTGCGACCGGATCTCGCCGTTCATCAAGGCGGGCAAGGCGGTGTTCCACGTCGAGTACAAGCTCGACGCGGGCCAGTTCTGCGCCAAGACCAAGTCGCTCGGCTTCAGTTCGATGCAGAAGAAGCTCGACCTGAGTGTCTGGCGCAAGCCCTGCTGAACCGCCAGCGCACGGCGGCTTCCGTCGCGCGGGTGACCCCCGTCAGGGTCACCCGCGCGAGGATCACTTGACCGCCAGCCAGACGACGGCGCCCAGAACCACCAGGGCGACGACGGCGATCAGCGCGATCGTGCCGGTGCGGCCACCGCCACCGCTGCTGCGGCCGTAGGTGGAGACGGTGCCCGGGGCCTGCGGGGCCGGGGTCTCGTCGACGAACGCCCGGAACATCTGGGTGCTGCCGGCGGGGTCGTAGTCGTTGTCAGCCATGGCACGGACTCTAACGAATCCGCCCGCCCGGGGGACAGTCCGGACCCCTCCCGCGCGCACCGCACCGCCCCGGCGTGCGGGTCCGCGCCGGCCGCGCGACGCCGCCGCGGCGGGCCCGCGACGGCCGCCCGGCGCACGGAATGCCGCACGGCGCGATCCGGTTGACTGCGACCATGACCGGAAACCACAGCGACGCCACGGCCCGGGTCCGGCTCGGCGCCTCCGACCTGTCCGTCTTCCCGCTCTCCCTCGGCGGCAACGTCTTCGGCTGGACGGCCGACCAGCAGCAGTCCTTCGCGGTGCTGGACGCCTACGCGGCGGCCGGCGGCAACTTCGTCGACACCGCCGACGTCTACTCGGCCTGGGTCCCCGGCAACACCGGCGGCGAGTCCGAGACGATCATCGGCGCCTGGCTGCGCAGCCGCGGCAACCGCGACGAGGTGGTGATCGCCACCAAGGTGGGCCTGCACCCCGGTGCGCGCGGCCTGGGCGCGGCCAACATCAAGGCCTCCGCGGAGGGTTCGCTGCGCCGCCTGGGCGTGGAGCGGATCGACCTCTACTACACCCACCAGGACGACGACACCCCGGTCGAGGAGTTCGTCACCGCGCTGGACGAGCTGGTCCGCGAGGGGAAGGTCCGCGCGGTCGCCGCCTCCAACATCGGCGCCGAGCGGCTGGCCGAGTCGCTGGCCTTCGCCGAGCGCGAGGGGCTGGCCGGGTACGTCGCCGTCCAGCCGCACTACAACCTGGTCTCGCGCGGCACCTTCGAGGGCCCGCTGGCCGAGGTCGTCGCCCGGCACGGCCTGGCCACCGTCCCCTACTACGCGCTCGCCTCCGGCTTCCTCACCGGCAAGTACCGCCTCGGCGGCACCGGCGTGGACAGCGCCCGGGCCGAGGGAGCCGCCCGCTACCTGGACGACCCGCGCGGTCCGAAGGTCCTGGAGGCCCTCGACGCCGTCGCCGGGGAGCACGGCGTCGAGCTCGCGACCGTCGCCCTGGCCTGGCTCGCCGCCCGTCCGACCGTCGCCGCCCCGATCGCCAGCGCCCGCACCGTCGAGCAGCTCCCGCCGCTGCTGGCCGCCGCCTCGCTCCGACTGACCCCGGAACAGACGGCCAGGCTGGACGCCGCCTCCGCCTGAGCCAGCTCCCGCGGGCCGTGGGCGCCGGGCCCTGCGGTCGCGCCCGCGGCCCGCGGCACGAGCGGCCGTCGGCCGCTGCTGGGGAGCGGCCGCGGGTTCGGGGTGGCCGCTGGTTCGGGGCGGGTCGGGGTTCGACGGAACCCCGGAGCACGCAGCGGGCCCCGGCGGGATCGCTCCCGCCAGGGCCCACGGCTGCTGCCCGCCGGCTACGGCCGCCCGAAGTGGGTCGGGTAGTAGCCCGGGTCGAGGGCGGCGATCCGGACGGTGCGGCCCGGCCTGGGCGCCTCCACGAAGGTGCCGCCGCCCAGGTAGATCCCCACGTGGTGGATCCCCGAGGCCCGGCCGGTGTCCGACCAGAACACCAGGTCACCGCGGCGCAGCTGGCCCGCACTGATCGGCGTGGTGGCCGCGTACTGGTCGTCGGCCACCCGCGGGAGGCTGATCCCGCTGCGGCGGAAGGCCTGCTGGACCAGGCCGGAGCAGTCGAAGCCGGACGGCCCGTCACCGCCCCACACGTACGGCTTTCCCAGCTGGGCGAGCGCGTAGTCGACGGCCGCCGCCACACTGCCGGAGCCCTGTTCGTCGTCCGTCGAGGACGCGGCCGCGGGCCGGGAGGGCGCCTCACCGTCGTCGGACCGGCCGGTGCGGCTGAGGTAGACGTCGTAGTGGCTGGTCCACCGCCACTCGCCGGCACCGTTCCTGAACCAGTACTTCGAGCCGTCCCAGCCCTGGCGGATCCCGGAGGACGCGGCCGGGACCTTGGACGCCGTGGCCGTCTTGCCGGCGGAGCCACCGGTCCCGGCGGTACCGGCGGTACCGGCGGACCCCCCGGACCGGCCGGTGCGGCTGAGGTAGACGTCGTAGTGGCCGGTCCACCGCCACTCGCCGCTGCTGTTCCTGAACCAGTACTTCGACCCGTCCCAGCCCTGCTTGCCGGGGGCCGCGTGTGCGGCGCCGGCACCGGCCGTCAGGCCGACGACTCCTGCGCCCGCCAGCACGGTGGTGGCCAGGCAGGTGGTCCGGACGGCCCGGTGTATTCGGCTGCCGCCGCCCGCCGTCGCGGTCCGGGCGGTACGCGGCCGCGCCGCGCAGTTCGGGCAGCCGCAACCGGCGATCGCGGGGATGCTTCCGGTGCTCTCCTCGAAGCCGATCAGGCCGCGGTCCGGCTCGGCGTCGAGGTCGGCCGCGGGCCCGGCGTCGAGGCCGGACTCGACGTCGAAGTCGAAGGCGAAGGCGGCGTCGAAGTCGAGGCCGGGATCGGGATCGGCGTAGGCGCCGGTGGCTATCCTCATGCGGGTCGTCCTTCCTTCCGCCCGGCCCGGGCGGCCGGGGGCGGTACCGAGGCGGCCACTCCGGCCGGGGCGACGAAGGCGACCAGCAGTTGCTCCATCAGGGCGCTGCGGGCGGCCTCGTCCAGTTCGTGCGCGGTGGCGCGCTCCAGGCGACGGACGGCGAGCGCCGCGGCCTCCACCGCGTCGTCCACCAGCACCGTCCGCAGGCCCGCGTCCAGGTCGGCCAGCCGGCGCCGGCGCATCGACTCGGCGACCTCGGGCGCGTAGTCGAGCGCCAGCGGCTGCGCCGAGTAGACCTCCAGGCCCGCCGGAGCGACCTCGGCGGCCAGCGCCCTGGTGAGCTCGTCGGCGAACCACTGCCCGTCCCGCAGCGCCGGCCCGGGCGCCGCGTTGCTGTCGCAGGGCAGGAGGGACGCGGTGCGGGTGAGCACCGCCTGGACCTGCTCGCGCAGGTAGCCCTCGTGGTCGTCGATCGCCAGCAGCGCCCGCGCGGTGTCCTTGACCCGCCAGACGACCAGCAGCCGGACGACGATCGGGGTCCCGGTGCGGTCGACCACCTTGGCCGGTTCGCTGCGCCAGTGCCGCAGCCGCACGTCCACCCGGCGGCGGCGCAGCAGCGGGTTGACCCAGACCAGGCCGGTGCGGCGGACGGTGCCCCGGTAACGGCCCCAGCGGGTCAGCACCCGGGTCTCACCGCCGGCGTTGGCCAGCAGTCCGGCGAGCGTGAGCACCGTCAGCAGACCGGCGGCGCCGACCGCGGCGACCGACGCGGGGTCGGCCTCGGCCCGGCCGCTCGCCCGTACGGCGGTGCTGCGCAGGTCGGGCAGCACGTCCCAGTGCGGGATGACGCCGGCGCGCAGCAGCACCAGCACCACGCCGATCGTGCCGACCAGCATCACCAGCAGGGCGAACCAGCCCGGCAGGGCGGTGGCGGGGGTCTCGCGCAGCGCCTGGTCGGCCCGCGGGGGGCGCCGGGAGGTGGCGGCCGCGGGGGCGCCGGCCGGGGTGACCTCCGGGAGCTCGACGGTCTCCGGGCCGGCCGATTCCAGCGGGTCGCGCAGGTCGGCGGGGTGGCCGACGGCCGGGCCGGGGACGACGGCCAGCGGGGTGGTCGCCGGACCGCCGTCGGCCGGGCCCGCCGTCCCGGCCGCCCGGGTGGCGCCGGAGGGCCTGGCGGCCGTGGCTCTGACGAGCGCGCTGGAGCCGGAGGCGGAACGTTCCGGCAGGGCCGGGGGGAGCGCCTCGGGCGGGGTGTCGGGTCGCTGCGAAGAATCGCGGGTGACGTCCATGCACGGATCCTCGGGGTCGGTGTGTCGCGCAACGGGCGGCCCGGATCTGACGGGCAGTGCCAGGGCCAGGCTAAGTTCATACGTCATCAAATGCGACATTTAAGGTGAGGTGTGTCGACATTTGCTGACGTATCGTCCGAAGCCGACCTGACGCGCAGGCACATGAACGGATGGTCGGGATGGTCAGGAGCATCGACGCAGGTCAGCGCCGGTCAGTGGGACGGTGGACGGATCAGCGTCTGCGGGCACCGGGGCCCCGGGCGAACACCCGGCGGGTGATCAGCCCGATGCCGGTGAGCACCAGCAGGCCCCCGGCGAGCCCACCCCGCCAGCCGCTCGACGCCGACCGCTCGGCCGCCGCCTGCGAGGCCTCGGCGGCGGACCCGACGGGCTCCGCGCTCGGCGGCGCCGGCAGCGGGCGGCCACCGGCGCGGACGGAGGCGTCCCGTTCGGCCATCGGGGTCGGGAGCACCGCAGGGGTCGTGCTCGGGGTCGCAGCCGCGGTAGCCGTCGAGAGCGGTACCGGAGGCGAGGACGGGGGCTGGGTCGGGGTCGGGCTCGGGGGCTGAACGGCGCTCGGGGTGGCAACGGTGTTCGGGGTGGCAACGGCGCTCCTGGCCGGGACAGCAGCAGGAGTCGGGACGGCGCTCGGGGTGGGGGCGGCGCCCGGCCTCGGCGGGCCGGAGGCGGACGGCCGGGCGGCGGCAGCGGTCGGCGCAGCCGCCGCGGCGGAGGCCGAGGGGCTCGCGGAGGCCACCGGGCCCGTGGGCACCGGCACGGCCGGCACGGCCACCGCCGGCTGCGGCGGCACCACCGCGGCCGGCGGGACGAGGATCGGCAGCAGCCCGGCCGGCAGCGGCGCGATCACCTCCGGCACCGTCACCACCGGTCCGGGCCCGGAGGGAGCAGAGGACACCTCCGGAGCGGCCGGGGCCGCGGAGGGGTTCGGCACCGTCGGACTCCCCGAGGGAGCCGGCGGCACCACCCCGGCAGGGCTCGGCACCGCCACCGCACTCGCCGGGGCCGGGACGGACGCGACGGGGCTCGGCACCGCCGGAGTCGCCACGGTCGGGCTCGACGGCGCCGGGCTGGGCACCGCCGGGCTCGGTGCCAGCGGGCTGGGTGCCACCGAAGCAGAAGCCGCCGCAGACGCCGCCGGGCTCGACGCCGCCGAAGGCGCCACGGCCGGGCTCGACGCCGCCGACCCGGACGCCGACGAACCGGGTGTCACCGGCGCCGACGCCACCGGACTCGGCGCCAGCGGCGCGGCCGCGACGCGGACCCGCACCGGCTCCGCCGCCGCACCGTTCCCCGCGAGGTCGGTCGCCGTGACGACCAGCCACTGCTCCCCGTCCGTCAGATCCCGGTTGGCCGTGCAGGTCCAGCTGCCGTCGAGGGCCGCCGTCGCGCCGCACAGCACCGTCCGCTCGTCGGACGCCACGCCCCCGGCCCGTGCGGTGACCAGCACGTTCACCCGGGGTTCGGCCCGCCCGGCGAGCTTCGGCCGGCTGACCCGCACGGTCTCCCCGGCGGCCGGCGAGGTGAGCACCGGCCGGTCCGGCGGGACGGTGTCGACGACCAGGGCGACCGCCCGCCCGACCGTCCGGTTCCCGGCGGCGTCGACCGCCACAGGGGTGAGCAGGTGGCGTCCGTCCGCCAGGTTCTCGACCGGCAGGCAGGACCACTGGCCGTCCGCCCGCACCGCGCTGCTGCACAGCTCGGCGCGCTGGTCGGCGACCGAGACGGTGCTGCCCGCCTCGCCGGTGCCGGTGAGCTGGAGCCCGGGGTCGTTGGTGAACTCCGGGAGGGTGAGCGAGGGCGCGGCGGGCGGCGCCGTCTTCACGGTGACCCGGACGGCCTCGCCGCGCAGCACCACGCCGCCGCTGGTGGTCTCGACCGGGGTGAGGGTGTGCGGCCCGGCGGCGAGCGCGGTGCCGGGGCGGCAGGACCAGTCGCCGCCGCGTTCGACCCTGGCCCGGCAGAGGGCCGCGTCGCCGTCCCGGATCTCGACGGTGGCGCCGGCGACCGCGCCCTCGCCGCGGATCTGCGGGCGGGCGTCGGCGAGGGCGGTGCCGTCGACGGGCTCGGCGATCTCCGGGCGGGCGGCGCCGACGGTGAGCCTGATCCGCTGGTCGGAGACCTGCCCGGAGTCGGCGAAGCCCCCTGAGGGCACGAGCTGGCTGGCCTCGCGGGCGATCCGCAGCCGGGCCCAGGTGTCGCCGGAGGCGGCGCCGGAGGGCACCGTCCACTCCAGGGTCGCGGTGTCGGCGCCAGCCGGGACCTCGGTCTGCACCCGCTCGGCGGGATCGAAGCGGCCGTTGCGGTCGAAGTCGATCCAGCCGGCCAGGGTCGCGGGCTGGTCGTCCACCGCCACCGGGACGGTGACCCGGTAGTAGTGGCCGATCGCGGCGTCGGTCGGGAAGCTGATCGACGGGTCGGCGCCCTGGTACTCGCCGCGGCCGGGCTGGAGCTTGGGCGGCAGCGGGCTGGCGAAGACGCTGCGCCGGGCCGCCCCGTGGTCGAGCTCCACCAGCGGCTCGTCGCCCGCCCCGGCCGGGGCGGGGGCGACGGGGCGGGCCCGCCGGGTGGGGTTGGCGGCGTCGGCCCCGAGGAACAGGTCGGAGACCACGTGGGAGGCGTTGCCGTAGCCCTGCGGGGCGGTGCCGAGGTCCTCGTCGACGGTGACGGTGTACGCCTGGCGCAGGACGGGCGGGGCGGTGGTGCTGCCGCCCCGGGCGGTGGAGCGCTGTTCGACCCGGAGGAGGGCGGTGCGGAAGGTGCCGGCCAGTTCGAGGCTGCCTTCGGCCGCGGAGCCGCCGCTGCCGTCGGACCCGCCGTCGGCGGCGGGGGCGAGCGTGTTGGCGTCGACCGTCCAGCCGGGCCAGTCGGTGCGGTTGACCAGGGCGGGGGCGGCGGGCGAGCCGCCGGTGAGGGTCAGCCGGGCCGCGGTGCTGGTGGTGCCGTTCTTCCCGGTGGCGACGGCGGCCAGCCCGCTGAGGTGCAGCCGGGGGTTGCGGACCGGTCGGGAGAACGTCAGCTGCAGCGTCCCGACGGTGCGCCAGGAACCGTCCGTCTGCGGGCGGTCCTCCGCGACGGCGAAGGTCTGGGCGGGGTCGCCCGGGCGCGTTCCGTCCGCGTACAGTCCGGCCGCCCGCCCCCCTCCGGCGCGCTCGCCGAGCTCGCCCGGTTCGGCGGTCGCCGAGACGCCCGGCGAGGCTGTGAAGTCGAGCTGGACGGAGAGCCCCGAGGGGAGCAGCGCCCGGTGCTCCCCGGACCAGGCGTCAGGAGACTGCTGGGCCACCGAGTACGGGGCGTTCCAGCCGGTCAGCAGTCCGGCCGCGAGGAGGGCCAGGGAGGTGGCCGTGCGGGGGAACTGTCGGCTCATCCGGCTCTCCTTCGCGATCGGCTGCCGGGGTGCCGGGCAGTCTGGGCACAAGATCCGACAAAACGGAATCACGACCCCAGACCAGTCATACTGCGACACCTGCGCTTTTGGCCCCATCCCACCCGATTGGAGGTCATCCGAGCGGCAGGACGGGATGTACCCGAAACAGCCCCATTTCATCCACTGGACGGCGGCACGGAACGACCCGGGCGGTCCCGCCGGAAGCAGCCGGGGAGGGCCCGGCGCGCGTCGGGCGCCACGCGGCGGTCAGGGGCGATCAGGGGCGATCGCCGACCCGGTCACCGACGGCAGGCGCCCGGGGAACCCGCCGGAACGGGGCCGCACCGCACACCCGCCCGGCCCACCGGGGGCCACAACGCCCCGGAAACGGAGAAGCCCCCGGCCGACGGCCGGGGGCTTCTCGATGGTGCGCTCAGCAGGATTCGAACCTGCAACCTCTTGATCCGTAGTCAAGTGCTCTATCCGTTGAGCTATGAGCGCAAGGAACGGGCGAACCCGATCTTGCGGAGTTGTGGTGCGCTCAGCAGGATTCGAACCTGCAACCTCTTGATCCGTAGTCAAGTGCTCTATCCGTTGAGCTATGAGCGCTCGCCCTGGTGAACAGTGCCACCGGGGCGGTGCGGGGACAACATTACATGACCTGCGACGCGGGGCGAAATCGATTGATCCGGGCCCCCCGGCGGCCCCCGCCGGGACCGGCCCCGGACCGCACCGCACACCCGGCCCGCACCGGCCCGGACCCGGCCGGACGTACGAGGGGTCCGGCCGGACGTACGAGGGTCCGGACATGCGAAAGAGCCCCGCCGACGAGATCGTCGGCGGGGCTCCCGGTCGGCGGAGGCTGAGGGATTTGAACCCTCGATCAGGAATAACCCCGAAACCGCATTAGCAGTGCGGCGCCATAGACCGGACTAGGCGAAGCCTCCTCCACAAGGATCAAGCCCGCCTGAGCGGACCCGTTCCGTGTGCCTGTGATGATGCCACAACCGCGGGGTTCGGCACCAACCACCGCCAACGTTACTAGGCGGGTCGTCCCCACCGCAAAGAAGAATGAGATACTGCCGTCTCCGGAGGAGCTGCCCTGAGCCGAGGAGACCTGTCGACGTGAGCAGCAGGCCGATCCGAGGCGCTGCTCGCCTCGCCGCCATACTCGACGCCCTGCCCGACGCGTTGCTGCTGGTGAACAGCAACGGGACGGTGGTGGACGCCAACAGCGCAGCCGTCCAGGCGCTCCAGGCGCCCGGCACCTCGTTGGTCGGCATGGGCGTGCTGGACCTCCTGCCCGAGTTCGACCCGAGCCGGATCCCCGGCTCGATGCGTCCGGCCGCCCGCGAGGGCGACGAGCCCGACCGCCCGGTCCGGATGACCGCGCGCCGCACCGACGGCACCACCTTCCCCGTCGAGGTATCCGGCAACGACTTCCCCGACGACGGCGTCAGCGAGGGCCGCGGCTACGCGCTCGCCCCCTACGACCCGTACCGCGACGAGCGCTCCCGCGCCTCCTCCGCGACCGACCTGCTCCTGCTGCTGGTGCGCGACCTCTCCGGCCGGCTCGGCGTCGAGGCCGAGCTGCGCCGCCAGCACAAGCAGACCGAGATGATCCTGCGCGCCGCCGCCGAGGGCGTCCTCGGGGTCGACCTCGAGGGCCGCTGCGTGCTGGTCAACCCGGCCGCCGCGCACATCCTGGAGTACCGGGCGAGCGAGCTGGGCGGCCGCGAGCTGCACCCCCTGATCCAGCACTCCCGGGCCGACGGAACCCCGCTCGCGCTGGAGGAGTCCGCGCTGCTGGACACCCTGACCTCCGGCCGCAAGCACCGGGTGCGCGGCACCGTGCTCTGGCGCAAGGACGGCCGCCCGGTCACCGTCGACCTCACCACCGCCCCGGTCCGGGACGGCGACCAGCTGGTCGGCGCGGTGATGACCTTCACCGACCGCAGCCGCGAGCTCGCCCTGGTCGCCCGCAACGACCACCTCACCGCCGTCCTGGAGAGCGAACTCGGCGGCGCGCTGACCGCGCTGAACGAGCGGCTGGACACCCTCGCCGCCGACCCGGCCGGGCAGCTCTGGCCGGAGGCCAACTGGACGCTGCGCCGGCTCGCCGACGAGTGCCGCCGGTTCGGTCGGCTGATCGACGGCGTGCTCGCCCACCAGCGGGCCGAGGCCGGCGAGAGCGGCCTCGCGGACGGCCGCGACGGCAAGGACACCAAGGACGCCAAGGCCGGCCGCCGGCCCTCCGAGCAGCGGGTGCCCGTCGCCCTGGACAAGGTGGTCCGGCGGGCCGTCGAGGAGGCCGGCGGGCTGGTCGGCCCCGGCCGGGTGCGCTTCTCGGTGCACGCCGCCGCCGTCGAGGTGATCGCCGACGAACACCGGCTCGCCCAGGCCCTCGCCCACCTGGTCGCCGACGTCAGCGGCATCGGCCTCGCCCTGGACGCCCCCGTCACCCCCTCCCCCGGCCTGGCCGCGCCCGGCCCCAACGGCGGGGCCGTGCCGGTGCCGCCCGAGCCGCCGACCGTCGTCCTGGCCGCCGCCCAGCGCGGCGAGGTCGCCCGGGTCGAGATCCGCGGCCCCGGCCTCGGCGGCAGCCCCGTGCACCTGCCGATAGCCCGCGCGGTGGTCGAGCGCCACGGTGGCGTGCTCCAGCCGCACGAGCTGCCCGGCAAGGCCGGCACCACCTACGTCGTCGAGCTGCCGCTGGACCCGGCCGCCGCGAAGGCCGCCGCCGAGCGCGCGGGCGCCGAGGGCCGCTCCGACCGGCCCAAGGAGAGCGACAGCGCCGTCCTGCCCGAGCTGCCCGGCATCCCGCAGCTGCCCAGCAGCGACGGTCCGGCCGAGGCCGCCGAGGGCTCCGGCGAGGGCGTCGAGCAGCCCGGCCGCGAAACCCCCGCCGCCGAGCGGCCCGCCGAGGAACCCGCCACCGAGCGGCGCGGCCGCCGCGGCCGGCCCGCCGCCGAGACCCCCGAGGCCCCCGCCGCCGGCACGCCGACCGACCCCGGCACGCCCGCCGACCAGTGGCCGAACGCCCCCGCCCGGATCGAACGGGCCGTCCCCGAGCAGTGGAACGGCACCGGCAACGACCCCGCGTACGGTCGCCAGGGCCTGGCCGGCCCGGACGGCGCACAGCGCGACCCCTGGGGCAAGGACGACGGCCGCTCCGGCCCCGCCTACGCCGTACCCGTCGAGGGCGAACGCCCCCGGCAGAACCGCCCCGCCGGGCGCGAACCGCTCGCCCTCGGCCCCGGCACCGCCCCGGACGACGGCACCCCCGCCGCCGGCACCCCCGCCCCGGACGGCGCCCCGGCGTCCGACGGCTCGGCCAAGCCCCGCCGGCGCCGCGCCCTGCCCGCCGCCGAGGACGCCCCGGGCGGACCGGCCCTGCCCGGGCTCGCCGACACCCCGGTCTACCCCGGCCTGGAGAACGCGCTGCCGGCCGGGCCTGCGCCCGTGGCGGCCGAACCCGCCGCCGCGCCGACCGGGCGCCGCCGCCGACTCGCCGTCCCGCCGGGGCCCGCCCCGGAGACCCCGGCCGGACCGCCCGCCCACGCGCCCCAGGAGGACCGGCCCGTCCAGGGCGCCCCCGCCGCCTTGGAGCCCGCCCGCCCCGCGCTGCCCGCCGCCGAGGAGCAGTCGGGCCCGCAGCCGGTCGGCAGCGGTCTCGCCGAGCTCGCCCCGCCGCGTCCGCTCGCCGGCCCGCCGGTGCCCACCCTCGTGCCGCAGCCGCCCGTCCCCGTCGAGGCCAGGACGGCGCCCCGTCCGATGGCCGCGCTGCCCGCCGCACTGCCCGCCGGCGGCGACCGGGCCGTCCCGGAGCAGCCGTCGCTGCCCGCCGGTCCGCCCGCCCTGCCCGGTGCTCCCGCTCCGCTCGGTGCGCCCGGCGCTCTCGGTGCGCCCGGCGCTCCGGAGGACGGCGACGGCCGCCGGCTGCTGGTCTGGCCCGAGCCCGACCCGGCCACCCGGCAGGCCCTGCAGGAACGCGGCTACCAGCCGGTGATCGTCCGCTCCCGCGAGGAGGTGGACGCGCAGGCCACCGGATTCCCCGCGGCGCTCTTCGTCGACCCGCTGACCGGCCCGATCACCCGCACCGCGCTGCAGTCGCTGCGCACCGCCGCGCTCAACAGCCGCGTCCCGGTGCTCGTCACCGCCGGCCTCGGCCAGGCCACCCGGGACTCCGCGTACGGCGCAGACCCGGCCGTCCTGCTGCGCGCCCTCGCGCCCCGCGACGGCGAGCACCACGCCCCGCGCGTCCTGCTGGTCGAGGGCGATCCGGACATCGCCGCCGCCATGATCAGCAGCCTGGAACGGCGCGGCATGCACGTCGAGCACGCCACCGACGAGAACGACGCCGTCGCCCGGGCCGCCAGTGTGCAGCCCAACCTGGTGGTGATGGACCTGTTCCAGATCCGCCGCCGCCGGGTCGGCCTGCTCGACTGGCTGCGCGCCAACGACCGGCTGCACCGCACCCCGCTGGTCGTCTACACCTCGGTCGACCTCGACCCGCGCGAACTGCCCCGGCTGCGCACCGGCGAGACGGTGCTGTTCCTCGCCGAGCGCTCGACCAGCGCGGACGTCCAGTCCCGGATCGTCGACCTGCTCGGTCGGATCGGCGCGATGGGCGAGGCCGGCGTCCCCGCGGCCGGCTGAGCACGCTCGAAGGGCCCGCCGCACCGGAAGTCCGGTGCGGCGGGCCCTTCCGTCAGCCGGCGGGCGACCCGCGGACTACTCCTTGCCGAGCACCGTGACGTCCAGCTCGTCCGCCGCGTAGCTGGCCCGGATCACCTTCTTGTCGAACTTGCCCACCGAGGTCTTCGGCACCGACTCGACGATCGACCAGCGCTCCGGCAGCTGCCAGGAGGCGATCCGCCCGGCCAGGAAGGCCCGCAGCTCCGGCAGCCCCACCGAGGCCCCCGGGCGCAGCACCACGGTGGCCAGCGGGCGCTCGCCCCACTTCTCGTCCGGGACGGCGACCACGGCGGCCTCGGCCACCTCGGGGTGGGCCATCAGCTCGTTCTCCAGCTCCACCGACGAGATCCACTCGCCGCCGGACTTGATGACGTCCTTGGCCCGGTCGGTGAGCGTCAGGTAGCCGTCCGCGGTGATGGTGCCCACGTCGCCGGTGCGCAGCCAGCCGTCCTCGGAGAACTTGTCCTCCGGGCGGAGCGGGTCCTGCCCGGCGCCGCCGTAGTAGGCGCCCGCGATCCAGGGGCCGCGCACCTCAAGCTCGCCCGCCGCCACGCCGTCGTGCGGCATCCGCTCGCCGCCCGGGCCGATCAACCGGGCCTCCACGGAGGCCGGGAAGATGCCCTGGGTGACCCGGTACGGCCACTCCTCCTCCGGGGTCAGGCCGCCGGGCGGCTGGGCGAACGAACCGAGCGGCGAGGTCTCGGTCATGCCCCAGGCGTGCACCACCCGGATGCCGTGGCGCTCCTCGAAGCCCTCCATCAGCGAGGGCGGACAGGCGCTGCCGCCGATGACCACCATGCGCAGGCTGGAGGTGTCGTAGTCCCCCGCGTCGAGCTCGTCCAGCAGGCCGCTCCAGATGGTCGGGACGGCGGCGCTGACGGTGGGCCGGACGGCGGCGATCATCTCCGCCATCGGCTTCGGCTGGAGGAAGCGGTCCGGCATCAGCAGGCTGGCGCCGGACATGAAGGCGGCGTGCGGGATGCCCCAGGCGTTCACGTGGAACATCGGGACCACCGGCAGCGCGGTGTCCCGCGGGGTGAACGCGAAGTTGTCGCCGGTGTTGACCTGCAGGCAGTGCAGGTAGACCGAGCGGTGGCTGTAGAGCACGCCCTTCGGGTCCCCGGTGGTGCCGGAGGTGTAGCAGAGCACCGCGGCCTGCCGCTCGTCGACGTCGGAGCGCCACGGGTACGCGGTGGGCCGGTCCGCGATCAGCTCCTCGTAGTCGTGCACGGTGCCCGCGAAGCCGGCCAGCAGCGAGCGGTCGCCGGGGCCGCTCACCACGATGTGCCGCAGCGTCGGGGCGAGGTCCCCCAGCACCGCGGCGAGCAGCGGCAGCACGCTGCCGTTGACGATGATCACGCGGTCGGCGGCGTGGTTGACGATGAACGAGAGCTGGTTGGCGGGCAGCCGCAGGTTGAGCGTGTGCAGCACCGAGCCCATCGCCGGGACGGCGAGGTACGCCTCCAGGTGTTCGGCGTTGTTCCACATCAGGGTCGCCACCCGGTCGTCCCCGGTCACGCCCAGCTCGTCCCGCAGCGCACAGGCGAGCTGCGCGGCCCGCGCCCCGACCTCCGCGTAGCTGCGCACGACCGGCCCGGAGCCGTCCCAGGTCGTGACGGTGGACCGGCCGTGGATGGTGGACCCGTGCTCCAGAATCCGGGCGACGGTAAGCGGAACGTCCTGCATCGTGCTGAACACGGGTCCTCCTCGACCTGGCGGCACTGGCGGCTGTGCCCGCGGGCACCTACCGGGCGGTAATGCGCGCGGACGTGCCCGATTGTGCCGCCCCGCCCGCCCCCTGTCAGCATCCCGACCCCGTTGCACGGATCACGACCCCGCCCCGCCCCCACCCCCGATCCGCTCCCGCTCCGTGACCGGGCGTGGGTCAGGGGGTGGGGCGGGTGTGGTCGGGGCGGGAGAGGCGGACGGAGTTGGCGGGGTCGGGGAGGTAGGTGGGGTCGAGGGTCCAGCCCTGCTCGGCGGCGAGGCGCAGGACGTGGTGGGCGCCGGCGCCGCGGTAGGTGGCGCGGTTGACGCGGATGCGGCGCAGGAAGGTGCCGTCGGGGGCGGTGACGCCCCGGTAGGACTCGGCGGGCTGGGCGAGTTCGCGCTGGACGGCGCGGTCCAGGACGCGGCGGATGTGGCGGTCCCAGGCGGCCCGGCCGTTGGTGAACTCGGGCCAGAAGGCGCGCGGACCGACCGCCCAGCGGGCGCCCCAGCGGTCCCAGTGGTCGGGCTCGGGGTGCTTCACCCAGAAGGCGAGCAGGCTGAGCACGCCCAGCACGGGGACGTAGACGAACTGGAGGAGGAACATCACCGGCAGCAGCGGGGCGAAGCGGGTCGGCTGCGGGCCCCACGGGGTGCCCGGGGCGGCGGGCGGGTCGTGCGGGGCCGGGGCACGGACGCCGGTCGGTGCGGGGAAGCGGCGGGTGAGCCGGACGTGGCCCGGGTCGGAGCGGACCGGTACGCCGTGCCAGCCGTGGCGCTCGGCGAGGCGGACCAGGCCGGCCGCGCCGAGGCCGCGGTAGAGGCGGACGGCGAACTCGGTGTGCACCGCGCGGCCGAGGTCGGGCAGCGGCGTGCCGCCGCCGGCCGCGTGCTCGGCCTCGGCGGCGGCGATCCGGCGCGCCAGGATCGGGGCGACGTACCGCTCCCAGTCCTCCGGGCGGCCGGTGAGCTCGGCCTTGAGGCGGCGCGGCGGGATGAAGGTGCGGTTGACCTTCAGCCAGCCGTCGGAGTCGGGGCCGGAGGGGCCGCTGCTGCCGGACCAGAGGAGGAGCGCGAACAGGGCCACCAGGGCGGCGATCCAGAGCGGGGCGTAGATCCACTGCAGGGTGAACTGGAGCAGGACGGCGATCCGCCCGCGGCGCGGCCCGGGGCCGGGGAAGGCCTCCGCCCCGGCCGGCACGGGCGGCGGGGTCGGAGCCTGCGGGGTCGGAGCCTGCGGGGTCGGAGCCTGCGGGGCGGCCGGGTGGGGCTGCGCGGCGCCGGGCGGCGCCGGGTACGGGTGCGCCTGCGGCGGGACGGGCCGGGCGTACGGGTTCTGCGGGGCCGGGCCCCGGCCGTACGGGCTCTGCGGGTACAGGTCCGGAGGGTACGGCCCCTGCGCGTACGGGTTCTGCCGCGGTGCGGCGCCGTAGCCGCCCGCGTCGTCGTGTCCCTGTCCGTTCGGCATGCCGCCGCCCCCCTCCGCTGGACCGGGGCCACCTTATCGGGGGCCGGCGGGCCGCCCGGTGGGGCGTCAGCCGGCGGTCGGGCCGTCGACCTGGTTGCGGTCGACGGTGAGGGTGGCGCCGCCGTAGGTCTCCTCGGCGTTGCCGCGGTACTGGTGGATCCGCTGGTGGGAGCTCCAGAGGTCGGTGGTGAGCGGGCCGGAGCCGGCGGTGTCGGCGTGGTCGTCCCAGCGGGCGTACCAGAGCGCGTCGGGCAGCGGGGAGCTGCCGGCCCGGGCGGCGGCGGCCAGGTCGGAGACGCCGGATTCGAGGCTGGAGTAGAAGCCGGAGCGGTAGCCGGCGGAGTGCAGGGCCTCGGTCCAGCCGAGGGTGAAGTCGACGACGGCCTGGCCGCAGGCCGGGTCGTTCATCGGGTAGGCCTCGACGTCGAGGTAGACGGGGGCGCCCGGGCCGAAGCCGAGCGAGCGCAGGGCGCGGACGGCCTCGTCGGCCTCGTCCCGCCCCTGCCGGACGGCGGTGGCCGGGTCGATCCGCCGGGGTTTGCGACTGAGCCGGCTGCACGGGGCCTGCAGCCCGACGTGCACCGGCAGGAAGCGCCAGCCCAGGGCACGGGCCTGGCGCACCCAGTCGGCGGTGAGCCGGGGCTGGGTGCAGCCGCGTTGGGAGCCGCTGACGTAGATGCCGAGCGCGCCGTACGGGGAGGCGGCGCGCCAGGCCCGCAGGGTGTCGACGGGCGGCGCGGTGCAGGCGTCGAAGGCGGGTCCGGCGTAGGCGTCGCGGAGCCGGGGCGGCCCGATCCGGTCGGGCAGGGTGAGGGCCCGGATGCGGGGGACGGCGGCGGCGGCCGGGGCGGTGGCCTCGGTGTTCACGCCCGTCCCGTCGGTGGCCAGCAGGAGCACGAGGGAGGCGGCGACGAGGGCCGCGGGGCGTAGGTAGCGCACCGACCCTTGATACTGACGGACCATCGGACGATCGCGGCAACCACGCCGCGGACGCCGGGCGAGCCCACCCCTTCGGGCGCACCCGTCCGCAGCCGTCCCGTCATTTGTAACGAGCTTGCCGGTTTGTCGCTCCTTACGGCAAACTCACCCTTATGCCCACCTCCAACCCCAGCGAAACCGCAGCCCCGACGTCGGCCGCCGCCGTCGCCGAGGCCCTTGCCATGCCGCCCGCCCCCAAGGGCGAGCCCGCCGGCGAGCGGGGCGGCTGGCGACGAGGCGGGGCGTCCGGCGCCGCGGCGCCACCCGGCGCGCACCCCGGCCGGCCCACCGGCCGGTTCCCGAAGGTCCTGCGGCGCCCGGAGCGGATCCCGGCGCCGCTTCTCTGTCTGACGGCGATGTTCCTGGTGCAGACCGGCATCGCGCTCTCCAAGCCGCTGTTCGGCCCGCTCGGGGTCAGCGGCACCACCTTCCTGCGGCTGGGCTTCGCGGCGGTCATCCTGCTCGCCGTGACCCGGCCCCGGCTGCGCGACAAGCGCCCGCGCGACCTCGCCGCGGCCGCGCTGCTCGGCATGGCCTCCGCCGGGATGACCTTCCTGTTCGCCGGTGCGATCGACCGGCTGCCGATGGGCACCGCGGCGACCATCGAGTTCCTCGGCCCGCTCGCCGTCGCCCTGGTCTTCGCCAGGAAGGCCAGCCACCTGCTCTGGGCGCTGCTCGCGGCGGCCGGCGTCGTCCTGCTGACCCTGCTCGGCGAGGGCGACGGCGGGGGCGGACTCGATCCGGTCGGCCTGGTCTACGCCTTCGGCGCGGCCGCCTGCTACGCCGCGTACATCCTGTTCACCGACAAGGTCGGCGCCGCCTTCCAGGGCTTCCAGGGGCTGGCGGTGTCGATGACCGTCGGCGCGCTGACGCTGGCGCCGTTCGGGCTGGGCCAGGCGTGGGACGGGCTGACCGCTCCCGGCGCCTCGCCGCTGGTGCTGCTGGCCGCGGTGGCCGGGGTGTCGCTGCTGCTGCCGGTGATCCCGTACGCGTTGGAGATGACCGCGCTGCGACGGATGCCGCAACGGGTGTTCAGCGTGTTGGTCAGCCTGGAGCCGGCGGTCAGCGCGCTGGTCGGGCTGGTGGTGCTCGGCCAGCTGCTGGGCGTGCCGCAGCTGGCCGGGATCGGCTGCGTGGTGGCGGCCAGTGTGGGCGCCACGCTGACCGGGCGGCGGTAGCCCGCCGCCGGGGCGTCGGCCGACCCCGACCGGAGCGGGACCGGGCTACGGCCGGAGCGGCACGGGGCTTCGGCCGGAACGCGACCGGGCTACGGCCAGAGCAGGGTGCGCGACCACTCCGGGGTGCGGACCGGCCCGGTGCGGGTGTACCGGAGCCGGACGTGCCGGCGCTCGGCGTCGCCCTGCCAGTACTCCACCTCGTGCGCCCACAGGGTGTAGACGGCGTGCCCGGCCGCGACCGCGTCCGGGGTGGCCTCCAGCCGGCGGCGGGCGACCGCGACGGCCTCGTCGTACTCGGTGAGCGAGCCCAGCGGCTCGCTCTGCCGCCCGACCAGCGCGCCGACCCGGGCGGCCGGCGAACGGGTGGCGAACTCCGCCGCGGCGACCAGGTCCGCGGCCCGCTCGACGGTCCCGCGGACCCGCACCTGGCGGCCCAGCTGCGGCCAGTAGACGGTCAGTGCGGCGGCGGGGTGGTCGGCCAGCTGGCGGCCCTTGGGGCTGTCGGCGGCGGCGGAGAACACCCAGCCGGTACCGGAGGCGTCGACGTCGCGCAGCACCAGCACCCGGGCGTCCGGCAGGCCGTCCGCGTCAACCGTGGAGAGGGTGACCACCTGCGGGTCCGGCACGCCGGCGGCCAGTGCGGTGGCGAGCCAGTCCACGAACAGCAGGCCGGGCTCGGCGGGGGCGCTGTCGGCGTCGAAGGACGGCAGCGGTCGGGCCATCGGCGGGCGACCGAGCAGCAGCTCGGGCACGGACCTCGGCTCGGGCCGGTGCTCCGCCGGGTGCTCGGCCCTGACGTCCGGCCCCGGTCGCGGATCCGGCTCCGGTGCAGGCCAGACCTCGCCCGGGCCGGTCAGCCCCTCCTCGTCCGCCGCCATCGCGCGCCCTTCCTTCCGGTTGCCGCGGTCGCCGCCCCGGCCGGGCCGTCCTTCCCTGGCCCGGGCACGTGCTGCACTCTCGGAGCGCAACCGTACCGCCGAGGCCCGACGGCTCCGGGCGCGGGCCCTCACTGGACGCGCCGGGGCCAGGACGCACCCGTGGGCGGTGCCGATGGCGGCACCGCCCACGGGGCCGGTTTCGCGGCGACCCTTTCCGCTGGCCGGTCTTGCGCGCGTCTGATCGCGCCCGGGCGGGATCTCCGCCCGGAGACTGGTTCGAGCCCCTCCGCGGGTGCTCGGCTCACCCGCGGTCACCCACCTCCGGCGCCCCCGCCTTCGGTGGTGTCCGACCGGATCGGTCGGAGATCCGGATCAGCCGAGGACCCGGATCAGTTGAAGATCGGGGCGAAGACGATGTTGACGTTCTTGTTGGACTGCCCGGCCAGGATGGTGCCCGCGTTGTCCTTCACCGCGAGGGTGTTGTTCTGGTTCGAGGCACCGGAGCCGGTGGCCGTCTGCTGGGTGGAGACGTAGTTGCCGTCGACCGAGCCGAAGACGTTGCCCGTGCCGACGTTGGACACCACCCCGGCGTTGGAGCCGGCGGCGGCACCCGCGCCGTTGTCGGCGGCCGCGGCACCGGCACCGGCCAGCAGCAGCCCCGCCGCGAGCGGGGCGGCGAGCAGGAGTCCGGCCACCCGGCGGGTGTGGTTGCGAGCCATGAGAGCCTCCAAGAAAGCTGTAAATCGTGCAACTGTCGAGCAGGGGGTGCGGGAGTTCGCCGGCCAGACGAACACCTGCGGGCTGCGACGCCGGGAGACAGACTTCCGCAACAAATCGACAAAGCACTAGCCGGCGGAGCAGTTTTCGCCCGTTAGCGTGATATCCACCCAGCCCGCGAATAACGGCAGCCGAACCGGACAGCGCGCCGACACACCACCTCCGAGCTGGGATTTTCGCCCGACCGGCGGCCATCGACCCGCCCGCCGGAAACGGCGCGTCGATACGGTGCGAACCACCGCGCGCACCACCCCGGCGCCGACGAACCGGGAAAGCACCCCCCAGAAGGTTCGACCACCCTTCCATGTCGACATTTCCAGCCATCGTCAGCCGATCGGAAAGTCGTACCGAAACGGGAGGAACGGCGGGGAGGAACGGCAGGGAGGAGCGTGGAGGGGAACGGCGGGGAGGAGCGGTGGAGGGAAACGGCGGAGGAATTCCGGGCGCCGCGCCGGATGACGATCAGACCATCTTGCCCGGATTCAGGATTCCCAGCGGGTCGAAGACCGCCTTCAACTGCCGCTGCAGATCCAGGGCCACCGGCCCCAGCTCACGGGCCAGCCAGTCCCGCTTCAGCAGCCCCACCCCGTGCTCCCCGGTGATCGTGCCGCCCAGCTCCAGCCCCAGCGCCATGATCTCGTCGAAGGAGCGCTGCGCCCGCGCCGTCTGCTCCTCGTCCGCCGCGTCGAAGATCACGATGGGGTGGGTGTTGCCGTCCCCCGCGTGGCTGACCACCCCGATGGTCAGCGCGTGCCGCTCGGCGATCGCCGCGACGCCGTTCAGCATCTCGGCCAGCCGGGACCGCGGCACCGCCACGTCGTCGATCATCGTGGTGCCGAGCCGGTCCAGCGCCGGCAGCGCCAGCCGCCGGGCCTCCAGCAGCAGGTCCGACTCCGCCTGGTCCTCGGCCGGCACCACCTCGGTCGCCCCCGCGGCCCGGCACAGCTCCGCCACCCGGGCGAGCTCGGCCGTCCGCTCCGGCCCGTCGAAGGCCACCAGCAGCAGCGCCCGGGTCGACTCGGGCAGCCCCATCCGGCCCAGCTCGTTGACCGCCCGCACGCTGACCGCGTCCATCAGCTCCATCAGCGACGGGGTCAGACCGCGCGCCATCACCTCGCAGACCGCCGCACCGGCCGCGTCCGCGCTCGGGAACTCCGCCGCCAGCGCCAACTGCGGCGCCGGGGCGGGCCGCAGCGCGAGCACCGCCCGGACGACCACGCCCAGCGTGCCCTCCGACCCGACCAGCAGCCTGGTCAGGTCGTACCCGGCCACGCCCTTGGCCGTCCGGCGCCCGGTGGACAGCAGCCGCCCGTCCGCCAGCACCACGTCCAGGCCGAGCACGTACTCGCCGGTGACGCCGTACTTCACGCAGCAGAGCCCGCCCGCGCCGGTGCCGATGTTGCCGCCGATCGTGCAGGACTCCCAGCTGGACGGGTCCGGCGGATAGGCCAGCCCCACCTCGCCCGCGGCACGGGAGAGTTCGGCGTTCACCACGCCCGGCTCGACCACCGCGATCCGGTTCACCGGGTCGATCTCCAGGATCCGGTCCAGCTTCACCATCGACAGCACGATGCAGCCGTCCACGGCGTTCGCCGCACCCGACAGCCCGGTCCGCGCGCCCTGCGGCACCACCGGCACCCGCAGCGCGGTGGCGGTGCGCAGCACGTGCTGCACCTGCTCGACCGTCTCCGGGAACACCACCACGGCGGGCACGCCTGCGGCGCAGAACCCCGCCATGTCCCGGCTGTAGGCGGCGGTCACGTCCGGGTCCACCACCACCGCGCCGGCCGGGAGGCCCTCCGTCAGTCGGTCCGTCAGATCGCTCATCGCCGCCTCCACTCGCCGCCCACCGGCCTCCTCCGGCACTCTGCCCGCCCCGGATCGGCCGGGCAAGTGGTCCCCGCCGGGCGAGCGGTCCCGCCGGCACCGCCGCGCCGACGGGAACCGCCGCGCCGGTGGGCCCCGACCCCCGTGCGGGGCCCACCGGCAGCGGTCAGCGGCGGACCACCGGCTCCTGGAACTCGGTGACCCACTGCGCCGGGTCGTCCGGGCACTCCAGGTAGAGCTCGCGGGCGTAGCCGGCGGAGCGGTAGCCGTTCGCCTCGATGAAGCGGGCCAGCTCCTGGAAGGCGCCCACGGCGTCGTCCATCGGGCCGCGGTGCACCAGCGTCGCCGCCTCCTCGATCGGCGGCAGGTCGAGCACCGCGACGTCGGACCGGCCCGGCTCCACCGACGGCCCGACCGGGACGGCGACCCGGATCAGCACCGCGCCGTCGCCGTCCGGCACGTCCTCGTACCGGGCGACGGACGGGCCGGTCCCCGTGATCCCGGCCGCGGCCAGGCGCCGGCACAGCTCCGCGAACAGCGGGCCGATCACCGGGCCGATCTGCTCGGGCTCGTAGCCGGCGGCCACACCGGTCAGTTCGGCCACCCGGACGGGCGGCACCCGCTTCACCACGACATCGTGCGTGGACATGGTCCCCTCGCTCTCGATCGTCCGGAGCCTCGCCTCCACCCGCGCCAGCCGCTGCCCGTCCGCGGCGATCGCCTCGGCGAGTTGGGCCCGCCGCATCCGCAGCATCCCGCGCAGTTCGACCGGGTCGACCTGCTCGTCGAGGACGGCCCGCACCTGCTGCAGCGTGAAGCCGAGCTCCTTGAGCGCGATCAGCCGGTTGAGCCGGGCGAGTTGGGACGCCTCGTAGGAGCGGTACCCGGTGACCGGGTCCACCCGGGCGGGCCGCAGCAGTCCGATCGCGTCGTAGTGGCGCAGCATCCGCACCGACACCCGGCCGTGGCTGGCGAAGTCTCCGATGTTCAACATGGTGCTCCCACTCCACTGCCTCTCACGGTGTCAGGGTCAAGTCCCGGCCCCGGAACGCGCGAAGGGCGGGTGCCGAACGATCTCGGCACCCGCCCCTGAGCAGGTGGTTCTCCTACCGGCGGAGAGCGTGGGATTCGAACCCACGGTGACGGGTCACGCCACGACAGTTTTCAAGACTGTTCCCTTAGGCCGCTCGGGCAGCTCTCCAGGCGGAGGTCAGCCTAACGGGTCCGGCGGGGTTCGGTGCACACGGTTCGGTGCGGGTCGGCGGGGGTCAGCTGTCGCCGTCGCGCTGTCCGAGGGTGACCTTGGTGGTGAACTGCTGGCCGTTGCGGGTGTACTCGACGTCGACGGTCTCGCCGGGCTTGTGCGTCCAGATCCGGCTGACCAGGGCGGGCCCGTTCTCGATCGGGACACCGCCGAGCTTGGTGATGACGTCGCCCGGCTTGAGGCCCGCCTTGTCCGCGGCGCCGCCGGGGGTCACGGCGGGCTGGCCTTGGACGTCGCGGGTCTGGATCTGCGCGCCGTCGCCCTTGTAGTCGTCGTTGCGCAGCACGTCGAGCTTGGCGTAGACGGGCTTGCCGGTCTTGATCAGGGTGTCGGCGACCCACTTGGCCTGGTTGATCGGGATGGCGAAGCCGAGGCCGATGCTGCCGGCCCGGCCGTTGGCGGAGGCGTTGGACTGGATCGCCGAGTTGATGCCGACCACCGCGCCGCCGGAGTCGAGCAGCGGGCCGCCGGAGTTGCCGGGGTTGATCGAGGCGTCGGTCTGCAGGGCGTTCATGTAGGAGGACTGGCCGCCGGTCTCGTCGCCGGAGGCGACCGGGCGGTCCTTGGCGCTGATGATGCCGCTGGTGACGGTGGACTCCAGGCCGTACGGCGCACCGATCGCGATGGTGGAGTCGCCGACGTTGACCTTGTCGGAGTCGGCCAGCGGGAGCGGCGCCAGCTTGCTCTTCGGCGGGTTGTCGATCTTGACCACGGCGACGTCGTAGCCCTCGGCGTGGCCCAGCACCGAGGCGTTGTAGGACGTGCCGTCGGCGAACTTGACGGTGAGCTTGCCGCCGTTGAGGGTCGGCGCGACCACGTGGTTGTTGGTGAGGATGTGGCCCTCGGTGTCGAAGACGAAGCCGGTGCCGGTGCCGGACTCGCCGTTGCCCTGCGCCTTGATGGTGACGACGCTGGGCAGCGCCTTCTGCGCGATGCCGGCGATCGAGCCGGGGGAGGGCTCGTTCTTCTGGGTGTTGCTGGCCTGGACGGTGGTGCTGCGGTGGTCGTCCGCGGAGCTGCTGCCGTTGTTGTGGTCGGTGACCGCCACGCCCAGCGCACCGCCGGCCACGCCGGCGACCAGTGCGACGGCGGCGATCAGGGCGACCAGTCCGCCGCGCTTCCTGCGCGGGCGGTGCGGGCCGCCGGGGCCGCCGGGGTAGTCGGCCGGGTAGCCGAGCGGACCGCCCGGGCCGCCCGGGTAGCCGGCACCGCCGGTGGCGTCGTGGGAGGCGCCCCAGCCGCCGAGCGGCTGGCCGGCGCCGAACGGGTGGTGGCCGGGCGCGGGGTGCGCGGCGGGCACGCCGGGGGCGGGCGGCGGGCCGTACGGGTCGTGCGCGCCGGCGGCCGGGACGCCGTGGGTCGGCGTGGCGTACGGGTTGCCCAGCGGCGGGGCCTGGCCCTCGGCCACCGGCGCGAGCGGCGCCGCGGGGGCTGCCGGGGCCTGCGGCGCGGGCGGCAGCACCGGCGGCGGGGCGTCGAGGTAGCCGGTGGCGGGGTCGACACCGGCGGACGGCGCCTCGACGGGGGCCGCGGGGGCGGCCGGGGCCGCCTCCGGCGCGGGGACCTTGGTGAAGGCGACGGTGGGACGGTGCCCGCCCTCGGCCGGGACGCCCTCCGCGGTCGCGGCGGCGTCGGCCGCGGCCGGCTCGGGGGCGGGCTCGGGGACCCGGCCGAACGCCATGGTCGCCCGGTGCCCGCCCTCGGCCGGGGCGGCCGGGGAGTCGGCCGGGGCCGGCTCGGAGGCGGGGGCGGCGTCGGGCTCGGGAACCCGGCTGAACGCCATGGTCGGCTTGTGCCCGCCCGAGGCGGCGGGGTCGGAAGCGGGACCGCCCGCCCCCTGGGCGCCCGAGGGCTGCTCCCCCTGCGGCCCGGTGGGCCCAACCTCTCGCTCGGTGCTCACGGACGACCTCCATAGCTGACAGAACCAAGGACCATAGTTTTTCGCACAGTCGATTCGATTGCCGTAAGGACCCCTCTGAAGAACTCATAAGAATCCTTAGCCGGCGCAGACGGCCGACCCGGCGACGGAGGCTCCCCCACCTCCGCCGGGCGTCCCGCGATGCGGACGGCAGGGCCCCTGGCCTTGGCGTCCACCCCGGTGCCGGTTAGCCTGTCGCTCCAAACTGACACGCGGGAGCTTGGACCTTCCAGGCTGAGAGTGCGCTGGTCGACCGTACCGCCACGGCATCGTGGACGGACCGTCGAGGGGGCGCAGACCGCCGGAACCTGTCCGGGTAATGCCGGCGTAGGGAGTATCGGCCATGCCGCCTGCTTCGCCATCCTCTTCTTCGGGCGCGCCCGAGTCCAAGGGTTTCCCCGGGGCGACCGGGGACCTCCCCGGATCGTCCACGACCGTGCAGGGCGACGCCGCCGGCGGCCCGGCCGGTTCCGGCACGGCGACCGCCGTCCTGGACCGCCCGGAGCGCGTCGAGGCGCCGCTGGTGCTGGACACCGAGCCGCCGCGCACGCTGCGCTTCCGCGACCACTTCGCGCTCTGGATGAACCTGGGCGTCAGCCTGATCGGCTTCTCCACCGCCGCCACCGTGCTCGGCGCCAAGGGCGGTGAGCTCTCGCTGGCCGCGGCGGTGACGGCGATCGTGGCCGGCACCGTGGTCGGCACCGCGATGCTCGGCGTGGCCGCCCTGATCGGGGCCCGGACCGGCGCCCCGGCGATGGCGAACCTGCGCGGGCTGTTCGGCACCCGGCTGTCGTACGTCCCGACGGTGCTGAACATCGTCCAGTGCGTCGGCTGGGGCGTCTTCGAGCTGCTGACGATCGCGGCGGGCGCCCAGACCGTCGCCCACACCGACGGCTACCGCTGGCTGTTCGTGCTGCTGGCCGGCGCGCTGACCACCGCGCTGACCATCTGGCCGCTCGGCTCGATCGCGGTGCTGCGCCGCTTCGTCGCGGGTGCCGTCGCCGTCGCGATGGTGTACTTCACCGTCCAGCTGGGCCGTCAGGGGGTGCCCGACCCGGGCGCCGGCAACTGGCACGGCTTCCTGGGCGCCACCGACATGATGATCGCGGTGTCGATCTCCTTCGTGCCGCTGGCCGCCGACTACACCCGGCACTCGCGCACCCCGCGCTCGGCCTTCTGGGGCAGCTTCTCCGGCTACACCGTCGCCCAGGTCTGGTGCTACGTGCTCGGCCTGATGGCGCTGCTGCAGTCCGACGGCGACCCGAACCGGATCTTCGACTCCTTCCTCGGCGTCTGGGCCGGCTGGCTGTTCCTGCTGGTGCTGGTGCTGCGCGAGACGGACCAGTCCTTCGCCAACGTGTACTCGACGGCGATGTCCGTGCAGAACCTGCTGCCGAAGGTGGACCGCCGGGTGCTGACCGGCGGGATCGGCCTGCTGATCACCGTGCTGGCGCTGCAGATCGACCGGTTCACCGACACCTACACCAACTTCCTCGGCCTGATCGGCTCGGTCTTCGTGCCGCTGCTGGCGGTGCTCGCGGTGGACTACTTCCTCGGCGCCGGCCGGCACGGCTGGAACCTCTCCGCCGACGCCCCCTCCCGCTGGCTGATGCTGCTGCCGTGGGTGCTGGGCTTCGCGGTCTACCAGTTCATCGCGCCGACCCCGGTGGCCGGCTGGTGGACGGACTTCTGGACCTCCGCCCAGGAGTCGCTGCACTTCACCCCGCAGGAGTGGACCTCCGCCTCGCTGTTCGCCTTCCTGGTGCCCGCCCTGCTCACCTGGGCGCTCACCCCGCTGACCCGCCGGAACACGGCGGGCTGAGCCTGAGCGCGGCGGGCCGGGCAGGCCGCGCTGCCGGGGGCGTCCGGAGCCTGACGGGCCGGGCCGCCGGGGCCCGGAACCGCCCCCGCCGACGGCCCCGCCCACCGAAGACGGCCCCACGGGTTGGGGCCGTCTTCGTCTCCGCGTCACTTCGGCCGCCTATCGTTGGCCCTGTGACCAGCCCAGACCTGTCCTCGACGGCGGCGCGCACCGCGCCGCCCGTCCAGGTGATCGCCCACCGCGGTTCCTCCCACGCCCTGCCCGAGCACACCCTCGCGGCGTACCGGCGCGCGCTCGACGAGGGCGCCGACGCCCTCGAGTGCGACGTCCGGCTGACCGCCGACGGCGAGCTGGTCTGCGTGCACGACCGCCGGATCGGCCGGGTCTCCGACGGCCGGGGCACCGTCTCGGCGATGACCCTGGCCGAGCTGGAGGCGTACGACTTCGGCGCCTGGAAGACCGGCCGCCCCAGCACCGACCCCGAACTGCGCGGCGTGCTGCGGCTGGAGCGGCTGCTGGAGCTGGCGGTGGACTGCGGCCGCCCGGTGGACCTGGCGATCGAGACCAAGCACCCGGTGCGCTACCGCGGCCGGGTGGAGGCCGAACTGCTGCGGATGCTGGAGCGCTTCAAGATCGGCGCGGAGCGCGAGGGGGACCGCCCGGTCGCCCGGATCATGAGCTTCTCCTCGGTGGCCCTCGACCGGGTGGCCGCCGGGGCACCGGACTACCGCCGGGTCTTCCTCTTCGAGCGGACCCTGCCGCTGCTCGGCCGGCTGCGCCCGGGCTCCCCGCTGCCGGGCGGGGCGCGGATCGCCGGCCCGGGCATCGACCTGGTCCGGGCCCGCCCGCAGCTGGTGACGCGGCTGCGCGAGCTGGGGCACCAGGTCCACGTCTGGACGGTCGACGAGCCGGCCGACGTGGAGCTCTGCCTGGAGCTCGGGGTGTCCGCGATCATCACCAACCGGCCCGCCGAGGTGCTGGCGCAGCTCGGGCGGTGATCCTCCCCCGGAGCGGCACCGGGCGGCACGGAGCGGGACGGGACGACGGAGCGGCACCGGACGACGGGACGGGACGGGGGCCGGACGAGGGCGGGACGGGGCCGAACGGACTGATCGAACCTGATCGGTCTGGTCGGCACTCAAACCTTCCGGGCACGGTATTGCCGGAATTCATGCCGTCGCACGACGGAGGGTGAGCGGTGAATGACCTCCGGTCGACCCTCGGTCGCGACGCTCGAAATGTCCTCGCGGGATCCTCCGGCGGTCGTTTCCGACGCATTACCAAGGGGCATCTCTCCCTCGGCATACGCTGAAGGAGGTCCGGGGGTGGCGTTGATGGTGGCGCGTGAAGTGCCGACTTCATCGACCATGGCAGTGCCGCACGGCCCAGCGAGTGTCGGGGTCGCACGGCGCCGACTGCGTCGAGATCTCGGTGACCGGGAGATACCCGAGCCGGTCATCGATGATGCTGTTCTGATCCTTTCCGAACTGTTGAGCAACGCGTGCCGGTACGCCCGTCCGCTCGGCCCGCTGCGGGCACTGGGCCGCAGCGCCCGGGCCGAGGTGGTGGACCAGGTGCTGGTCGGCGTCCCCGGCGGGGCGCACCCGGCACCCGGCGGCCGGGGCGGCGAGGACACCGGCGGCGGTGCCGACGGCGGCGTCCTGGTCCGCTGGCAGATGCACGCCGACGGCGTGCTCACCCTGGAGGTCACCGACGGCGGCGCGACCACCCGGCCGCTGCCCGCCAGCCCCTCGCTGACCTCGCGCGGCGGCCGCGGCCTGGGCATCGTCGACCAGTTGGCCAGCGACTGGGGCGTGCGCGACGCGCCCGGCGAGGTGACGGTCTGGGCGGCGCTGCCCGCCCGTGCCCGGCACGCCCGGCGCACCGGCGGTGACGCCCGCAGCGCCTGACACCGCGCACCCCGCCCGACCGGCCCCGGGCCCGGCACCCGCCGGGCCCCGCGGGGCGGCCCGGTGCGTGACCGCACGTCGGGAGGAAGGTCAGTAGGCTGCCCGGAGCAAAGGACACCGTCCCCGGGAGAGCCGCACCATGGGCAAGAAGGCCGCCAAGAAGGCGCCGCAGCGTCAGTCCACCACCGCCGTCACGGGCGAGATCCCCGTGGTCGGGGCCCGCGAGAACTGCCCCTGCGGTTCGGGCCGCCGGTACAAGGCGTGCCACGGCCGGGAGGCCTCGCACGCGGTGCAGGAGCTGGTGCACCGCCCGTTCGAGGGGCTGGCCGGCGAGGCCGACTGGGTGGCGCTGCGCGAGCTGGTGCCCGCCGCCACCGTGCCGCTGACGCTGGCCGCCGGGGTGGCCGAGGGCGCCACCGGCGAGGTCCCGTCGGTGACCCTGGCCACCGTGCTGCCGCTGGCCTGGCCGGCCCTGCGCCGCCAGGACGGCTCGATCCTGCTCGGCCTGCAGACCCAGTCCGCCTCCGGAGACCTGAGCCGCGACCTCGCGGACGCCCTGGAGCTGGCCCTGGCCACCGAGCCGGGCAACCCGGTGCCGGCCCGCCGGACCGAGCCGGGCGGGCGCCGCCTGCAGGATCTGCTGGACACCACGGCCGAGTTCACGCCGGCCGTGCACACCGGCTTCGAGTTCTGGCTGGAGGACGCCGAGACCGCCACCGGTGAGGTCGCCGCCTCCCTGGAGCGCGCCAACGCCTCGGCCATCCCGACCGTGAAGCTGGACGGCGTCGACGCCGCCTACTGGTGCGGCACCCCGGACAAGAACCACCTGCGCTGGGTGATGACCGTGCCCGAGGAGCGGCTGCTGGACGCCCTGGCCCGGCTGAGCGCCGCCGACCGCTCCTCGCTCGGCGCTGACACCCGCCTGGTCGGCTCGTTCCGCGCGCACGGCCTGACCGTCCCGGTCTGGGACCTCCCGCTGGCGATGACCGCGGAGGACTGCGAGAAGCCCGCCGCCGAGTTCGCCGAGCGGCTGGCCGCCGTGCTCGCCGACGAGACCCCGCTGACCGCCGAGGAGCGGCGCGCCCGCGCCAACCTGGTGAACCGTCAGGTCACTTTGAACTAAAGGACGCAGGATCCGGGTGATACGCGTCACATTGTCGCCGCGAAGCCGCAATTTCCGGGCGTGGAGGGCGTCTTGGAAATTGGCGCGGGCGCGGATCCTTGTTACTGTCTAAAGAGTCCGGCCGCTGGTGCATCCCCCGTCGCCAGCGGCCGGATCTTTTGTTTTTCCGGCCGGCCCCCGCAGCGGCCCCGGTCACGGCCCCGAGCGCGGCCACCCGACACCGCGAGCCGGCCCGGCCGCCGCGGATCCGCCGGAGCGAGGGAGCGGACACCCGGTCAGTACGCCGAGCGGCCGCTGTCCAGCCGGACCGTCGCCTCCACCAACTCGCCCAGCAGCGGCCCGACCTGGGGCAACCACACCCCGCCGTCGACGGCCGGCCGGGGAGCCCGCACCCAGCGCACCCGCCCGAATCCGCCACCGGGCGGCAGCGGCAGGAAGCCGCCCGGCCCGTGGTAGCGCAACGACCCGGGCACCCAAGGGAGTTGGGCAAGCATCTCGCCGAGCGCGTCCAGCGAGTACGGCGCCACCAGCAGCGCGTAGCGGCCCGGCAGGGACAGCACCGGCCCGAGCGGCAGCCGCAGCGCGCCCAGGTAGGCCAGCGCCCGGGCACCGGCCGCCGCCGGCAGGCTGACCGCGGAGAGCGTCGAGCCGGTGGCGGCCAGCACCGGCGCGTCCGGGCTCTGCCGCTCCCACCACCAGCGCACCATCCGGGCGTCCGTGGTGGCGGCCAGCAGCGAGGGGTCGTGCGGGTGCGCGCCGGGGACGGAGCAGTCCTGGTCACCGCAGGAGCAGCGGTCGCCGCGCAGCACGGCGCCCGGCACCACGGGCCAGCGGTGGTCGACGGCAGCCGTCAGGGCCGCGGCCAGCCGGGCGGAACACGAATCCTTCGGGTTCTCACGCATGGCGCTCGTTCCTTTCCCTGACCGCTCGGTTCGTTCCGCTCCGCCGGCACCGTCGGGCCCCGCCCTGCGGGCCCGGGGAAAGCACGGCCCCCGGGCGGCGCGAAGCGGGGCGGGCGGGCGGGCGGCGCGGCGACGACGTGGAGCACGGTGTGGAGCACGACATGAGAAGGGCCGCGCACTGGAACAGCCCCTGGAACGAGAATCCCGTATGCGACCGGATGGACGCCGCCCGGGCGCGCTTGGTTCCACCGTACGAGTGAGAGACTTCCGGCCAGCCCGGCTCCCGGGCGGCGCGGACATACGATCCGGACGGCCGCCGGGTCCGTCCCCTCCGTTCTGCCCGCCCACGGCCCGCTCCATGCCTGCCGGCCGAACCGGCGCGCACACCGACCGCACGCGCCCCCGACCGGGTCGCGCGTCCGACGGAACCGGCCACCGCGTCGTCCCGGATCTGGACATGCCCCAAATGGCCTGTGTAGAAGTGGTGGCATTGCTGTCGATCAATGACGAGTAGTAGCGAATCGAGGCGAAACGCGCCCTTTGGCCGTACTCGCTCCACCTCAGCCGTACCTGGGGGTCCCGCATGGCACGAAGCACCGCGTCAGGAGTGGCGGCATGACCGAGTCCCACCCGTCGTCGACACCCTCCGAGCCGGGTGAGCCCGGCAGCGCCCGCGGGCTCACCGTCCTCGACCCGCTGCCGGGCTTCCCCGGCCCCGTCGACGCCCCGGCCGGCGCGGCGGACACCCGCACGGCACCGCCCACCGGGGTGCAGGACCGTTTGGCCGGACGGCTGTCCGATTTCACCCGCCTGCACCGGCACACCGAGCAGCTCGCCCGCGCCCGCGGCCTCGGCGAGACCCTGGAGACCGTCCTCGCCTCCGGAGCCGCCCTGCTCGGAGCCCGTCGCGGCGTCCTGGTCGGCCGGACCCCTGGCGGCGGCCTCGGCCAGCCCGTCGGCCTAGGCCTCGACCGGGCCAGCCTCGGCGCGCTGGAGACCGTGCCGGCCGACCAGAGCCTGCTCACCCGGCTGCTGCGGGAGACCGACCGGCCCGAGCGGCTGCACTCCCCCGACCTCGCCGAGGACCCGGCCACCGGCGACCGGCTGCGCGAACTCGCCGCCCAGCTCGGCCTCCGCGGCTGCTACGGCCTGCCGCTCGCCACCGAGGAGGACGGCCCGCTCGCCGCCGCCGTCTGGTTCTACGACGAGCCCACCGAGGCCACCGAGCGCCAACGCGAACTCGCCCACCGCTACGCCGGGATCGCCGCACCGCTGCTCGCCAAGCAGCTGGAGGCCGACCGGGTCCGGCGCACCACCGAGGCCCTGCGCCGCGGCCTGCTGCCCGACCGGCTGCCCCGGACCACCGGCCTGCGACTGGCCGCCCGGCTCGTCCCGGCCGGACTGGACCGCTCCTGCGGCAGCGACTGGTACGACGCCATCCCCCTGCCGGACGGCACGGTCGGCCTCACCGTCGGCTCCGTCTCCGGTGACGGCCCCGGCGCGGGCCCCGGCTCCGCCCCCGGCGCGGCCGCCGCGATGGGCCGGATCCGGGCCGCCCTGCGCGCCTACGCGGTGCTGGAGGGCGAGGACCCGGTCTCCGTCCTGGGGGACCTGGAGCTGCTGCTCAAGACCACCGAGCCGACCCGCACCGCCACCGCCGTCTACGCCTGGGTGGAGCCCGACGAACGCCGGATCACCCTGGCCGGCGCCGGGCACTGCCCGCCCGTGCTGGTCGGCCGGCACGGCGCCGAGTTCGTCGAGACCTCGCTGTCCGCCCCGCTCGGCATGCTGGCCTGCTGGGAGGCGCCCGGCGTCGAGTTCACCGCCGAGCGCGGCGACACCCTGCTGCTGTACACCGAGGGCCTGGCCCGCCGCTGCGGCCCCACCCTGCACGCCGGGCAGGCCAACCTGCGCCGGGCCGCCGCCGACGCCCCGCGGGACGTGCGGATCGACCCCGACCGGCTCTGCGCCCACCTGCTGGCCCACGGCCCCGACCAGGACACCGGGCCGGCCACCGACGACCTCCTGCTGCTCGCGGCCCGCTTCGAGTGACCCGCCCCCGAACGGACGGTCCGGCCCCGAACGGGCGGGCGACCGTGCGTCCGTACCATGGACGCACGGCCGCCCGCGCGTGTCGCGACCCGACACTCCCCCGAGGGGCGGCGGTACCACCCCCAAGGAGGCGTTACACGTGACCGAGGACCTCACCCCCGCGGTGGCCGAGAACCCCGAGGCCACCGGCGGCGAGGAGCCGCAGCAGTTCAAGGGCCGCAAGAACGGCCTGTACGCCGAGGTCTCCGACGAGCTGGCCGCCTCGATGAAGTCCGGCTGGGCCGACACCGAGCTGCACGGCCTCGTCCCGGTCGCCCAGGCCCCGTACGCCGCCGAGCGCCGCGCCCGGCTGTCCGCCGCGTTCCCCGGCGAGCGCCTGGTGGTGCCGGCGGGCAACCTGCGGGTGCGGTCCAACGACACCGACTACAGCTTCCGCGCCGCCAGCGAGTACGTGCACCTCACCGGCGACCAGACCGAGGACGCCGTCCTCGTCGCCGAGCCGACCGGCGACGCCGGCCACGCCTTCTCCCTGTACCTGCTGCCCCGCTCGGACCGCGAGAACGGCGAGTTCTGGCTGGACGGCTACGGCGAGCTGTGGGTCGGCCGCCGGCACAGCCTGAGCGAGCAGGAGCAGCTGCTCGGCCTGCCGGTGCGCGACGTCCGCAAGGCCGCCGAGGAGCTCGCCGCGCTGGCCGGCGACTCCGCCGTGCCCACCCGGATCGTCCGCGGCTACGACGCCGGCCTGGAGGACGCCCTGGCCGGGGCGCTGGACGCCGCCCGGGACGCCGGGTTCAAGGAGTTCCTGAGCGGCCTGCGGCTGGTCAAGGACGCGTGGGAGATCGGCGAGCTGCGCGCCGCCTGCGACGCCACCGTCAAGGGCTTCACCGACGTGGTCCGCGAGCTCGGCCAGGCCGTCGCCACCTCGGAGCGCTGGATCGAGGGCACCTTCTGGCGCCGCGCCCGGGTCGAGGGCAACGACGTCGGCTACGGCACCATCGCCGCGGCCGGCCCGCACGCCACCACCCTGCACTGGGTCCGCAACGACGGCGACGTCCGCCCCGGCGAGCTGCTGCTGCTCGACGCCGGCGTCGAGACCCACACCCTGTACACCGCCGACGTCACCCGCACCCTGCCGATCAGCGGCCGCTTCGACGACCTGCAGCGCGCGATCTACCAGGCCGTGTACGACGCCCAGGAGGCCGGCATCGCCGCGGTGAAGCCCGGCGCCCGGTTCCGCGACTTCCACGACGCCTCGCAGCGGGTGCTCGCCGAGCGGCTGCTCGCCTGGGGCCTGCTGGACGCCTCGCAGTACGACGTCGACAAGGTCCTGGAGCTCGGCCTGCAGCGCCGCTGGACCCTGCACGGCACCGGCCACATGCTCGGCCTGGACGTCCACGACTGCGCCCACTCGCGCCGCGAGGAGCACGTCGACGCGCTGCTCGTGCCCGGCATGGTCCTGACCGTCGAGCCCGGCCTGTACTTCCAGCAGGACGACCTCACGGTGCCGGAGGAGTACCGCGGCATCGGCGTCCGGATCGAGGACGACATCCTGGTCACCGCCGACGGCAACGAGAACCTCTCGGCCGGCCTGCCGCGCCGCGCCGAGGACGTCGAGGCGTGGATGGCCTCGCTGGCCTGACCGGCGGCCCACGGCCGGGGCCCGGCCTCCCCGCGGTGGGAGGCCGGGCCCCGGTGCGTCACTTGACGATCTTCACCGTCATGTCCTGGTGGCCGAGCACGGTCAGGTCGCTCCCGTTGTAGGGGAGCACCGCCTGGGCCTTCAGCGGCATGTCCCCGAGCCCGTTCCCGGCGCCCACCGTCAGCCGGTAGGTCAGCGTCCTGGACTCCCCGGGGGCCAGCTTGAAGACCTCCGTCTCGTCGGCCAGCGCGTAGCCCATGAGGGAGTCGGGCGACATCGCCTTCTTCTTCCATTCGCCGCCGGCCTGGAGCTCCAGCCGGCCGTCGTTGGGCGCGCCGAGCGCGAGCGGCGAGCCCTCGTAGTGGTCCGTGAACACCAGCGGCTGCAGCCGGGCGTAGGTGTTCTGGCTGGTGTTGCGGAAGGTCACCGAGAAGGTGACGACCGCGCTGCCCGCCCGCAACGGCTGGCCGGCCGCGAGACCGTCGAAGGTCACGGCGACGTCGTTCTGGTTGGCCGCCGTCGGCGGGGCCTGGTGGCCGCTCAGGTCGAGGCTGCCGAGCAGCGAGTTCAGGCCGGCCTGGTAGTCCGCCTTGAGGCCTGCCGTCGTGACGAAGACGCCGTCCTTCGGCAGCGCCCACATCTGGGCCGTGAAGGAGTCGCTGCCGCAGCTGCCCTGCCACTGCGACTTGCGGGCCGGGCGCCCGGCCACGGTGGGCGTGCTCTTCTCCGGCACGGTGCTCTTGGCCTCCTGCCCGGCCGGTACGTGGACGTTGCCCCAGACCGGACAGGCCGGTTGCGGGCTCCAGCCGCTCGCGGTGTCCATCATGGCCGTCGACGGCCAGTTCTCCGAGGGCTGGTCCATCACGACCAGCAGCACGCCGTACGGCTGGCACGGGTCGGGGTTGGCCCCCACCGGGAGCCCCGGGTTCGGCGACGACGCCGGCGGGGCGCCCGGGCTCATCACGCACAGCGCGGTGTCCCCCGGGGACGGCTCCACGACCCGCCACCCCGCCGGGACCTTGAACCTGACGTTCCGGAAGGTGTACGGCTTCCCGGCGGCCGCCGGGGTGGTGCCGGTCGGCGTCGGGGTGCTGCCGTGCGTCGGGGTGACGTCCGAGAGCGGGGCGCCGGTCTCGGGCTCGCCGGTGGGGGCACCGGTGTCCGACGGCGCGACGGTGGGGGTGGGCGTGGGCGTCGGGGTGCCGGTCGGCGAGGCGGTGGGGCTCGGCGTGGCCGACCCGGTGGCGGCCGGCGGCGGGACGTCCTTCCTGGCCAGCGGGTCGCCGTGGAGGGTGAGCACGCCGATGGCGAGCGCGGCGGCCAGCGCGAGGACCGGCACGGTGGCCAGGTAGAGCGGGCGCAGCCGGCGCAGTCGCCGCGTCGGTGGGTCGGCCGGGCGCAGGTCGTGAACGGTGATGAGCGAGGCGCGGGCGTTCATGGCCTCCCGCAGCAGCCGTTCCGTCGGCGTCTCGGCCGGCCCGCCACCGCCTCGGTCACCGCTCTTGGGGCGGGGGTTCTTGTCGGTCATCGAACCTTCTCCAGATGCTTTTCCAAGGCGTCCAGGGCCCGGCTGGCGGTGGACTTCACGGCGCCCCGGGACAGCCCCAGGGTCTCGGCTATCTGCGCCTCCGACAGGTCGGACCAGTAGCGCAGCACCAGCACCTCACGCTGGCGGGGGGTCAGTTCCTGCAGGGCGACGAGCACCCGGCGGTGCTCGTCGTTGAGCACCGCGTGGTCCTCCGCGGACGGCGCGTCGGCCTCGTGCGGCGGCACGTACTCGCGGGCGGTCTTCCGGCGGCGGAGCATCGAGCGGGCGCCGTTGACCACCGCGGTGCGCAGGTACCCGAGCGCGTTGTCCAGGTCGTCGAGCTCCTCTCCGTACCGCTGGTACAGCTGGGTGAAGGCCTCCTGCACGACGTCCTCGGCCAGGTCCTGGTGGTCCACCAGGAGCACCGCCATCCGGACCAGGCCCAGCCGGTGGGCGTGGTACAGGTCGGTCAGGGTCGGCCGGTCCTCGGCGGCCTTGCGTCCGCCGCGGAGCAGCCGGAAGCCGGAGCGGCGTGCCGCCGCCTGCTCGGCGCCCGTCGCCGCGGACACCTCGCCGACCTCCTGAGCACCGAACAGCAGCCCGACGAGGCCGCGGACGGAGAGTCCGCGCCCCCGCGGTGGTACGGCGAACGGCCCGATGGCCATGGACATGCGCGTTCTGCTTTCCCCCGGGACGGAACGCCCGGCCCTCGGCCGGAGCACCCGTCAGGACACCTGTCAGTTCGTGATCGAGGGAATCCTTCCAGCGCCCCCCGGCCTGTCAGGCTCCGCCCCCCTACTCGATGGACGTCCGGGGGGCACGGAGGTTGCAGGCCGGTTCGAAGCAATTTCCGACTGGCCGGAACGGCTACACTCACCGCCATCCCGCCACCGTCAGCAGGGGGTCCGCATGGCCGAGCAGTACGTCGAGGGCCCGGTCGTGGCCGCTTCCCGCCCGGTGCCCGTCACCATCGGGCGGCGGCCGGAGCCGGTGCACGACGTCGCGGTGTACGCCTTCGAGGGCATGGCCCCGTTCGAACTCGGCGTGGTGGTGGAGGTGTTCGGGCTGGCCCGGCCCGAGCTGAGCGGGCTGCTGGCGGCCCCGTGGTACGGGCTCAAGGTGTGCGCCGACCGGCCCGGGACGGCCCTGGACGCGGTGGGCGGGTTCGCGCTGACCGCCCGGCACGGACTGGACGAACTCGCCGCCGCCGACACGGTGGTGGTCCCCGGGGTGGCGAACGCCTTCGGCGGCGAGGTGTCCCCCGGCCTGGTCGCGGCCCTGCGCACGGCGCACGAACGCGGGGCCCGGATCGTGTCGATCTGCTCGGGCGCGTTCGCGCTGGCCGCCGCCGGCCTGCTGGCCGGCCGGGAGGCCACCACCCACTGGCGGTACGCGGACCTGCTCCAGCAGCGCCACCCGGACGTGCGGGTCAACCCGGACGTGCTCTACGTCGACAACGGCAACGTGCTCACCAGTGCGGGCAGCGCCGCCGGCATCGACCTCTGCCTGCACCTGGTCCGCCGGGACCACGGCGCCAGGGTGGCCAACAGCGTGGCCCGCCGGTTCGTCGTGCCGCCGCACCGGGACGGCGGGCAGGCCCAGTTCATCGAGGCCGCGGTCCGGCCGGTCGAGGAGGACGACGACGGGATCGCCCGCAGCATGCAGTGGGCGATGGACCACCTGGCGTCCCCGCTGACCATCTCGCTGCTGGCCCGCGCCGCCCGGATGTCGGACCGCTCGTACCTGCGGCACTTCACCGCGCGCAACGGCACCAGCCCGATGCGCTGGGTCGTCACCCAGCGCATCGCGGCCAGCCTGCCCCTCCTGGAGTCCCCGGAGGGCACGGTGGAGGAGGTGGCCGCGGCGGTCGGCTTCGAGAGCGCCGCGACCTTCCGCCACCACTTCGGCCGGGTGATGCGCACCTCCCCGACCGCCTACCGGCGTTCCTTCGGACGCGGGGTCGCCTGATCCGGGCCGGGACCGGTGCCCGGCGGTCCCGCTCTCCCGTCCCGGCCCTCACCGGTCCCGCGCCCGGCCGGCCCGTCCCCCGTCAGGCCTGCTGCTCACCGGACCGCTCGTTGCGGTCCGCGTTGGCGAGGATGGCGTCGCGCAGCCACACGGCCAGGCCCGGCGCCATCGTCTCGTAGGTGGCGGTGAACCGCGGGTCGGCGACGTACATCTCGCCGAGGCAGCGGTGCATCCGGTGGCCGCACTCGTAGAAGTTGTCGCTGATGTGCCGGCGGTGCTCCTCGGCGAGGTCCATCGCCACCGTGCCGTCGGCCGGCTCGCCGGCGGTGAGCGCCTCGACCATCCGGGCGTTGAGCCCGTCCGCCTCGGCCTTGATCCGCTCCCAGTCGGCCTTGCCGTACTTCGCCGTGCGGCGCTGGGACTCCGCCCAGGCCTCGGTGTCGCCCCAGCGCTGCTCCGCCTCGGTCTCCCAGTCCTCCTGGTAGCCCTCGCCGAAGATCTCGAACTTCTCCTCCGGGGTCAGCTGAATGCCCATCCTGCGTGCCTCCATGGCGTTCTCGACGGCCGCGGCGAGGGCCTGGAGCCGACCGATCCGGTCGGTCAGCAGTCCGTGCTGACGCCGGAGGTGCTCGGTCGGGCTGACCGAGTCGTCGTCCAGGATCGCCGCGATCTCCTCCAGGGGGAACCCGAGCTCGCGGTAGAAGAGGATCTGCTGCAGCCGGTCGAGGTCGGCCTCCCCGTACCGGCGGTAGCCGGCCGGGGTGCGGCCCGCGGGGGACAGCAGACCGATCTCGTCGTAGTGGTGCAGGGTGCGGACCGTCACCTTGGCGATCTTCGCCAGGGCGCCGACCGTGTAGCCGCCGCTGCCGCTCATCAGGGGTGCTCCCTTCCTTTCGACCACCAGCCTCGGGTCTCACGCCGCGTGAGGGTCAAGCCGGTTCCGGCATCGGGCGCGGGGGCGCCCCGGTCCGGCACCCGGGCGCGGGGAGCCCCGGTCAGGCGCCGGCGCCCACCAGGTCGCGCTCGCGCCGCCGGGAGGTGCGGCGGCGCCCCTCCCCGTCCGCCGGCGGGCGCGGGCGGCGGGTCCGCTGGGTGGGCCAGAGCAGCACGTACGCGGCCGAGACCACGACGAAGGCGAGCCGGACGAAGCCGCGGGCCGCGTCGGAGGGGATGAGCAGGGTGCCGCCGTACAGCGAGGCCAGCGCGATCCAGCTCCACCACGGCACGAGCCGCTTCTGGCCGACCGCGTCCCAGAGCAGGGTGCCGAGCAGGATCGAGGCGGTGTAGTAGGTGTAGACGCTCGGGTCGAGCAGGATCCGGGCGTCCGCGCCGAGCAGCACCACGGCGGGCCAGCGGCCGCGCCAGACCGCGACGGTGCCGAGGCCGATGCCCAGCGCGAACTGGGTCGGGCGGTCCCACCACGGGGTGGCGGGGTCGGTCACCCCGAACCAGCGCAGCGCCGAGGCCGGCTGGTTGGGGATGGTGAACTTGGCCGCCGCGAGGGTGTCCAGGTTGCCCAGGTAGAACGGCAGCCAGGCGATCGCCACCAGCCCGGCGAACCAGATCGCGGTGCGCAGCCAGGCGGGGCGCGGCAGCGCCAGGATCAGCGGGGCGAAGGCGATCGCCCAGGGCTTGGAGTCCACCGCCAGGGCGAGGTAGACGCCGACCATGGTGGGCTTGCCGCGGGCCAGGGCGTGCGCGGCGAGGGTGGTGAAGAACAGCGCCAGGACGTCGTCCAGGTGCGCGAAGCGGACCGAGACCTCGACCCACATCGGGATGAAGGCCAGTCCGGCGATCAGCAGGCGCTGCTGGAGCCGGCGGTGGTTGGTGCCGGTGCCCAGGTAGTACAGGGCGGCGGTGCGGCCGATCAGGACGAGCATCACCAGGCCGAGCGCGGACGCCGCGGCCTCCGCGACGAGCTCGCCGACGTGCGGTGAGAAGGGCGCGGTGAGCCGGGCCGCGGCGAGGCTGACCGGGCCGATCTGCAGCTCCGGGTGGTGGGCGTAGAGCGCCAGCCCGCCGTCCGGCTGGTCGCTGAAGAGCAGCTGCTCACCCTGGCGCAGGTAGTGCCAGGAGAAGCCTCCGCTGGGCTCGACCAGGAAGAACCAGAGCACCGTCCAGGCGACCAGCAGGACGTGGTGCCTGCGCAGTGGCAGTCCCGCGATCCGCCCGGTCGCCGCCTCGTAGTCGGTGGTCGTCCGTGCCGTGCGTGCTCCCCGCACCTGTCCCTCTCCCCGCCGGTTCCGCCCCCCTCCGGCCGGACATCCTATGTGACGGAGGAGTGCCGCCCGTGCCGCCCGGAGGTCCGTCGGACGGACTCCGGGCGGCACGGGCGGCACTCGGGCGCTACCGCTCGGGCGCGCGGTCGAGGTCAGCCCTGCTGGGCCGACTTGCGGCGGCGGAGCACCACGAGGGTGCCGACACCGGCCAGCAGCACGGCGGCGCCGGCGCCGGCGATGGCGGTGGTGTCGTCACCGCCACCGGTCTGGGCCAGGGCCTTGTCGCCGGTGTCGGCGGCGGCCTTGGCCTTGTTGACGGCGGCCGGGGTGAGCGGCGGGGTCTTGACGGTCGGGACGGCCACCGGGAAGTCGATCGGGCCGGCCGTGTCGCCGCCGGTGCTGTCGCCCGGGGCGGGGGCGGCGGTCGAGGCGGAGGCGGACGGCGTGCCGGTCGACGGGGTGGTCGGGGTGCCGGTGGTGGTCGCCGTGGCCGTCGCGGTGGGCGTGGCGGTGGCAGTGGCCGTGGCGGTGGCCGTGGGCGAGGTGCTCGCGGTCGGCGAGGTGCTGCCGGTCGGCGAGTGGGTGGCCGTCGGCGAGGTGCTGCCGGTCGGCGAGTGGGTGGCCGTCGGCGAGGTGGTGGCGGTCGGGCTGGGCTTGCCGGTGTGGGTCGGGCTGACGGTCGGGCTGGGCTTGCCACCGCCGCCGGCCTTGATCACGAAGCCGGCGCCCTTGATGCCGTCGCAGCTGAGGTGGCCCTCGTCGACCGGCTGGTGGGTGTCGTCGTCGAGCTCGGCGGAGAACACCACCGGGACGACGCCGGCCCGGCCGAGCGGGGCGTCCGAGGTGAAGGAGACCCGGATCTTGATCGAGAAGGCCTTGCCGCGGTTCACCACGAGCAGGTCGTCGTCGGTGGGGTTGCCGTCCGGGCCGAGGGCGCCGAGCAGGGTGAGGACGGAGTCGTCCTTGTCCTCGCCGGCGTCGGGGGCGGGCGCACCGGTCTGCCACTGGCCACCGGGCATCTGGTACTCGACCTTGAGGTCCTTCGCCTTGAGCGTGCCGGCCTTGTTCTTGAACTTGAGCAGCGGCAGGAAGATGAAGTCGTGCTTCGTCGAGTTGTCGATCTTGAAGGTGAACTCGCGGGCGTCACCGCCGGCGATGAAGGTGCCGGGCACGCCGTTCACCGTCAGGTCCAGGCTCTGGCTGGAGGCCTTGGCCTGCGGGGCGGCGGCCGACGGGGATCCGGTGGTGCCGACGGCCATGGCGCCCTGGGCGCCGGACAGCACGAGCGAGGACGTGAGCGCGGCGGCGCCGGCGAGGGCAAGACTGCGACGTATGGACAAGGGAGACCTCACGGAAGAGTCCGGGCGAGGCCCGGGGCGCGAGGGGCGGCCGAGCACGCCGCAATCCCCCGCGAAGCTTGAAAGTCCGACGGAGATTACCGAACGATCCAGCCACTTCGGAAGGCGGGTGTCACGCCGGGGTCCGCTCAGGGAACAGGCGCGCCCGAATCGTCCAACTACGTCCACACACAAGGCTTTTGGCCTTTACCGAAACATGACGTTGGGTGACGGGTACACGCCCGGAGGACCGTACCGCACGGCCCTGCGCGGCGTGAAGCGCCCACGGGTGTGAACATTCCGCGAACACCGCCGCGGCGGAGGCCGGCCCCCGGGCCCCGGGAGCGCCGCCCGACGGCGTTCGGGCGACGGGCCGGCGACCGGGTCCGGGGCGGGCCGATGACCGGCGCGGGCGACGGGCCGATGACCGGTCAGGGGCGGGCCGGCGACCGGTCCGGGGCCGGTCAGCCGGCGAAGAAGGACGTGGCGGAAACCAGCGCCCGCTCGTCGCGCAGCACGTCCCCCGGCCGGCTGCCGTTGCCGATCAGCGCGCCGCCCCACCGCATCCCCAGGTACTCGGCGGTCAGCCGGAGCGTGCCGACCAGCGGATCGGCCTTGTCGTCCTCGGTCGCGAGGGCGGTGACGGCCCACAGCGTGCCGCCGGCCATGCCCGCGCGGAAGTCCACCCCGGGCGCCCGCAGCCAGGCCGACCAGTGGTCGAGGTAGAGCTTGGCGCTGCTCGGCAGCGAGTACCAGTACAGCGGCGCGACGAAGACCAGGTCGGTGGCGGCCAGGGTGGCCTCCAGCAGCGTCAGTTCGTGGCCGACCGGCTCCGGGTAGCGGCCGTCCCCGGTGTGCCGCAGGTCCTGGAACGGCGGCAGCGGGTGCTCGCTCAGCCGCAGCCAGCGCTGCTCCGCCCCGGCCGGCAGGCTCGCCTCCGCGGCCAGCCGGGCGAGCCGCCCGGAGTTGCCGTCCTCCCGGGCACTGGCGTCGAGGAACAGGAAACTGCGCGGCGCCTCGGCGCCGGCCGGCTGGTCGGCCATCGGAACTCCCCCGGTCTGGTGGTGCGGACAGAGGTGCGAGCACGGCCCTCGCGCCGGTTATTCCGCTCCCGCGCCCTGGTGCGCGCTCCCCCGGGCGCCCTCGCCCGAACGCGCTCCGAGCACGTTCCCGGGCGCGGCGGTGCCGAACGGGTGCCGCCGGTCGCCGCCGCCCGCGGGCGCCTCAATCAGACAGGCCGGCCCGGCGGCGGACGACCTCCGCGACGGCGGACCAGTCCTTGTCACCGTCGCCGTGGGCCAGGGCGTCCAGGAAGGCGTCCCGCAGGATGCCGCCGAAGGGCAGCGGGACGTGCTGTGTGGCACCGGCCTCCAGCGCGAGGCCGACGTCCTTGAGGCCCAGCGGGAGCCTGAACCCGGCAGGCTCGTAACGCCGTTCGGCGATCATCGCGCCGTACCCGGTGTGCACCGGCCCGGGGAAGAGCGTGGCGGTGAGCATCCCGATCAGGTCACCCGGCCGGACACCGTGGCCCTCGGCCAGCGTGCACGCCTCGGCCATCGACTCGATCGCGCAGGCCAGCAGGAAGTTGGCGCTGATCTTGGCCGCGTTGGCCTGCCGGGGGCGGTCGCCGAAGTGCCAGGTGCGCTCGCCCATCGCGGCGAACAGCGGCTCGGCCCGGGCCAGCAGCTCCGGGGCGCCCGCGGCCAGGACGTTCAGCCGGCCGGCCGCCGCGACCGGGGGCCGGCCGAGCACCGGCGCGGCCAGGTAGCCGACACCGTGCTCGGCGTGCAGCGCCTCGGCGCGTTCGGCGAGCGCCACGGAGACGGTGGCCATGTTGACGTGCAGGGTCGCCGTCGCGCCCGCGAGCAGGCCCGGGTCGAGGAGCAGCCGTTCGACGGCCGTGTCGTCGGCCAGCATGGAGACCACGGTGTCGGCCGCGAACACCTCGGCGAGCGATCCGGCCGGCTCCGCACCCCGGGCGGCCAGGGCGGCCACCGGGCCGGGCGAGCGGTTCCACACCCGGACGGCGTGGCCGGCCCGCAGCAGGCTGCCGACCATCCCCTGCCCCATCGCGCCCAGCCCCACGAAGCCCACCGTCGTCGCGGTCATCGCGTACTCCCCTCGCCGTCCTCCCCACGGCGCCCCGCCGTGGACGTCACCACCGCAGCCACGGCGGCCGTCATCGGCGCCGTGCGCGCGGCCGACTGTACGTCAGGAGGATCGGCGGGGAGCGCTCACGCGCAGGCGCGCTCCGGCATCCGGGCGCGGCCGTGCTCCAGCTCGGCGACCACCCGGTGGCGCAGCAGCTCGTACTGGGCCTGGAGCCGGCCGGGGCGGGCCGGGCGGGCGACCGGTCGGCCCGGGCCGACCCGTTCGTCCGGGCCGAACTGCTCCCGGGTGAGGTCGATCTCGACGCCGGTGGCGAAGCGGTTCCACCAGTGGAGGTCCGTCCGGACCCCGCCGACGTGCACCTCGCCCATCATGAGCTCGCCGCCGAGCAGGTCGTGCAGCACCATGGCCGTCACCCCGCACTGGCCGCGGGCGGGATTGTCGGGACGCCAGTGGGCCAGGTCCTCGGGCGCACAGGTGTCGACACCCCAGGAGGAGCGGATCGCACGTTCGATGTCGTTGAGGGTCCACGCCGTCATACCGGGAAGCCTGCCACGCGGCACTGACAGCGGCACCGGCTTTTCAAAGGACCGCTCCGTGTTCTGCGGAGACCGTCTCGATCTTCACTCGAACGGGCAGCTCCCCCCGGGGCCGGGGACGGGCCCGAGCGCGCCGCCCCGGCCGGCGCCCCGCCCCGGCCACCGGGAGCGGGACGACCGGCCGGCGGGCGTCACTTCGCCAGCGCGGCGACGCCGGCCTGGGCGAACTGCTCGTCCAGGTCGCCGCTGGGCGCACCCGCGACACCGATCGCCGCGACCGGCGCGCCCTTCGACTGCACCGGAGCGCCGCCGGCCAGGAACAGCGTGCCCGGGATGTCCTTGAGGGTCGGGGCCTGGGCCAGCCGCTTGGTCAGCTCGGAGGTGGGCGCGTTCCAGGAGACGGCGGTGAACGCCTTGCGCTGCGCCGACTCGGGGGACTGCGGGCCGGCACCGTCGCCCTTGAGCAGGACGCGGGTGACGCCGTCCCGGTCGACGACCGCGACCGAGACGTGCTGGCCGGCCTTGGTCGCCGCGTCCAGGGTGGCCTGGGCGGCGCGGGTGGCGGCGTCCAGGGACAGACCGGTGGTCTGGGCCAGGTTCCGGTTCTGCGTGTCCGCCTTGACCGCGGCCGGGGCGGCCGGCGTCTCGGAGGTCTCGGCGCTGGCCGAAACGGCGCCCACGGTGGCGGCGAGCGCGGCGGCGGCGAGGGTGCCGGTCAGCACCCGGGTGCGCACGGAGATCTTCTTCATGGTCCAGCTCCTCAGCGGATCGGCGTCTGGGGCCGGGCGGTGGGGGTCCGCCCGGCTCCCCTCGATCCTCCGGCCGGGCCCCGCCCCGCCACATCGGCGCTCCGGCGCGACCGCGCGGGCATGATGGAGGACGACGCCGTCAACCGATCGGCTGATGCGGGACCGGGCCCGGCGGGTCACCATCGAGGGATCGGCGCAGGTCGGCGCGGTGACCGGCCCGCCGGCCGGTCGGTGCGCCAGCCCGGCCGGGCACCCCGACCGCCCGCCCAGCCAGGAGCCACCCGTGCGACGACCCCGCCCCGCGACCGGCCGCCCCGCCGCCGGCCGCGACACCGGCGACCCGGACGCCGGCCGCCTGGCGGTGCTGCTCGACTCGGCCTTCCTGCTCCTGCTCGCCGCCTCGCTCAGCCGCTACCTCTCCCACCACCACGGCAACCCCCGGATCCCCTGGGTGATCGGGCTGAGCGCCGCACTGGCCGTCGTCCAGCCGGCCGGCTCCTGGCTCGCGCACCACCGCCCGCCCGCCCCGGGTGCCCGGCCGCGGTCGTGGCCGCTGGTGGCCGTGCTCGCGCTGTGGGTGGTCCTGGTGCTGCTCGCGCCGAGCTTCGCCTGGTGCGCCGTCCCGCTCGTCTACACCGTGCTGCGGGCCCTGCCGGCACGGGCCGCGATCCCGCTGGTGGCGGCGCTGACCCTGCTGGTGGTGATCGCCGAGATCCGGCTCTCGGACGGGGCGGACGCCACCCTCGTCCTGCTGCCGCCCACGGTGGCGGCGCTCGCCACCGGCGTCTTCCTGTTCATGGCCCGGCAGGCCGCCCGGCAGCGCGCCCTGATCGCCGACCTGGTGCACACCCGGCGCGAACTCGCCGCCACCGAACGGCGGGAGGGCACCCTCGCGGAGCGCGAGCGGCTGGCGATGGAGATCCACGACACCCTGGCGCAGGGCCTGTCCAGCCAGCAGATGCTGCTCCAGGCCGCCGAACGCACCTGGGACACCGAGCCGGTGACCGCCCGCACCCACGTCCGGACCGCCGCCCGGGTGGCGGCCCGCAACCTGGCCGAGGCGCGCCGCTTCGTCCACGACCTCGCACCGGCCGAACTCGCCGACGGCCGCCCGCTCGACCGGGCGCTGCGGGCCCTGGCCGACCGGGAGGAGGCCGAGAGCGGCCTGCCGGTCCGCTTCCACCTGGACGGCCCGCCCGTGCCGCTGCCCGCCGCCGCGCAGTCCGCGCTGCTGCGGATCGCCCAGGGCGCGCTGGCCAACGTCCGGGAGCACGCCGGGGCGTCGACCGCGGCGATCACGCTGTCGTTCCTCGGCGACCAGGCCGTCCTGGACGTCGCCGACGACGGCCGCGGCTTCGACCCGGCGACGACCGGCGCGGCCGGCACGGCGGGCACGTCCGGTCCGTCCGGCACGGCGGGCACCACCGGCACGTCCGGGACACCCGGCTCGACCGGGACGTCCGACGGCCGCGGGTACGGGCTGTCGGCGATGCGCGCCCGGCTGCGCCAGCTCGGTGGGACGCTGACCGTGGAGAGCACCCCCGGCGAGGGCACTGTGGTCTCCGCCGCGATCCCCCTGGAGCCCCGATGAGCACCGCCCCCGACTCCCCCGTCCGGCTGCTGGTCTGCGACGACCACGCCGTGGTGCGCGCCGGCCTGCTGGCCCTGCTCGCCAGCGCGGGCGACATCGAGGTCGTCGGCGAGGCCAGCACCGGCGAGGAGGCCGTCGCGCTGGCCGTCGCGCTGGCGCCCCAGGTGGTGCTGATGGACCTCCAACTCGGCGACGGCATCGACGGGGTCGAGGCCACCCGGCGGATCACCACGGCCGGCGGCGGACCGCACGTCCTGGTGCTCACCACCTACGACACCGACGCCGACATCACCCGGGCGATCGCCGCCGGCGCCACCGGTTACCTGCTGAAGGCCGAGCGGCCCGAGGAGCTGTTCGCCGCCGTGCACGCCGCGGCCCGGGGCCGGACGGTGCTGTCGCCGCCGGTCGCGTCCCGCGTGATGGCGCAGATGCGGGCGCCCGCACCGCAGTTGACCGAGCGTGAGCAGGACATCCTGGCGCAGCTGGCGCAGGGGCTGGGCAACCGGGAGATCGCCCGGGCGCTGTTCATCAGCGAGGCCACGGTGAAGACCCATCTGGGCCGGATCTACGACAAGTTGGGCGTGGACACCCGGGCCGGCGCGGTGGCGGTGGCCAAGGAGCGCCGACTGCTGCGCTGAACCGGGCGCCCACCCTGCCGGAGGGGCCGCGGCACTGCCCCGCCCCCGTCCGTCGAGCCTTCGGACCGCCGGCTGCGCTCAGCGCTCACGCGGTGTCCCTCCGTGCTGCCGTGATGCACGGAATGTCGGGTTCCACTGCCATGTCCATCGACGGTGCCGCCCGCCACGGCGTGCGCCCCGGGGCCGCCCGGGCCCTGCTGGGGCCCTCGATCCGCTGGTCCGAGCCCTGCGGCCGCACTCGAACCGGCCATCACGTTTGTGGATGTTTCGTGGATCCGGGTATTGACAAACCAACCACGCGGTTTGTTAGCTTGAGATCAACGACGTCCCCGGGGGTGGGGGCTCGCCGGGGCCTGTGCAGGGCGCTCTCGCCGGAGGGTGCTGCCAGGGGGGAAACGGCGGGGCTGCCGGGGAGTCGGGGGGAGCGGCCGCGCCGAAGCCGTGCGACGAGGCGGTGCGGAGCGGGTCCGGGGGGACTCGCTCCGCGCCTCCCCCTTCCCTTCGGGCTCCCGCTCAGAACATCGCGCTCCAGTGCGGGCAGCAGACGTCCGGCAGCGGCACCGGGGCACGCCCGGCGGCCTGCGGCGGCGACGGCAGCCGCTCCGAGCGGAGCACCCCGGGCGAGCCCGCGGTGAGCCCGACCTCGCCCAACTCGCCGAAGCGCAGCACCAGCCGGTAGCAGTCCGAGGTGACGGCGGTGACGCCCGGGCGGTCCCGCCCGGCGTTCAGCGAGGTGATCGTCCAGCCGCGCCGGCGCCAGTGCCGCTCCACCACGTCCACCAGCACCGCCCGGCGGGCCGCCGAGACGACGGTGCGGACGTCCCTCCCCCGGGTGACGTACCAGTGCAGGTCCGGGTCCTGCCCCGGGAGCGGCAGCCGCGCTCCGGCCCTCGGCGCGGCCGGCTCCCAGACCAGCGCCGGCCGGACGGCGTCCAGGGTGTCCTGGAGCAGCGTCTCGCAGCGCTCCGCGGCGTCGAGTTGATCGATCGTCGCCATCCTGACGGGGGGCCCGAGGGGCGACGTGACCGGCACGCGGTCCTGACACCCGACCGGTAATCCGACGTTCAGTTCGGCACCACCTGACTGCACTGGACCCTCCGCGCTCCTCCCGGCTTCCGGGCCGGGCTGGGATTCCATCACTGCTTGGACGGTGACCGTGGACGGACAGTTCCACTCTCACCATTCCCTCACCCTCCGCCGCGCCCCGGGGCACCGCATCGCCGCGCAGCAAAGTGCACTGCACGGTGCAGTTGAATCAATGATCTGCACCGTGTAGTTTACTTCTTGTCGCCAGAGACCGGCAGGACCGGGCCGACAGCGCCGAACCGCCCGCCGGTCCCCACCAGGACCACCCCGAAAGGACCCAGCCATGCCCACCATCACCGTCGGTACCGCCCGCATCCCCTACCGCGTCGTCGGCGACGGCCCCGACACCCTCGTCCTGGTGCACGGCACCGGCCCCGGCTCGGGCATGTGGGACGGCCTGCTGGACGCCTTCACCGACCGCTACACCGTGCTGCTGCCCGACCTCTCCGGCAGCGAGGCCGCCGAGGACGACGGCGGCGAGCTCACCCTGGAGACCCTCGCCGCCCAGGTCAACGCCGTCATCGACGACGCCGGCCGCGGCCCCGCCGACGTCTTCGGCTTCTCCCTCGGCGCCGTCGTCGCCACCGCGGCGGCCGCCCTGCGCCCCGACCAGGTCCGCCGCCTGGTCGCCGCCGCCGGCTGGATCAGCGCCGAACAGGACGAGTACATGCGGCTGTCCATGGCCACCTGGCTGTCGCTCGCCGACCACCCGGACGCCTTCGGCGGCTACGCCACCCTCACCGCCTTCAGCGGCGGCTTCCTCAACCGCATCGGCCGCGAGGCCGTCGAGGCCAACACCGCCTACATGCGGCCGGCCCCCGGCACCCTGCGCCACATCGCCCTGGACCTCAGCCTGGACCTCACCCCACTGCTGCCCCGCGTCGAGGCCCCCGCCCTGGTGATCGGCTGCACTCGGGACGCCACCGTCCCGGTCGGGAACGCCCGCCGCCTCCACGCGGCCCTACCCACCAGCGAGTACGCCGAGTTCGACACCGGCCACATCGTCCTCGCCGAGGAGACCGAGGCCTTCACCAAGACCGTCCGCGCCTTCCTCGACACCCCCTGACCCCGCCGACACCCCGGCGGGATCCCTCCGGCACCGCACGGGGCCCCGCCGACACCCCACCGGGGCAACAGAAAAGCCGCAGGTCACCTGACCTGCGGCTTTCTCAATGGAGCGGGCGACGAGAATCGAACTCGCGCTCTAAGCTTGGGAATCTTTGGGCCTTCAGCCCAAAAAGCGCTCCTGACCTGCACCGATACCAGCACAACCAGCCCGTCGGGCACCCGATGCAGACCGCTGCTGTCCGCCGTTCACCACCCGTTCTGGCACGGATCTGGCACGAGCCGGCTCAGTCCACTCGGCAGGTTCCCTGGGAGCATTGATGCTGTAGCCGTCCTCCGCATACCGCGACGGTGGCGGAACGGCGGCCACCCGCGTACTCGGCCTGACCCACCTTGTGGATGTGCCTGTAGATGACCGCCAGGAAAGCGCCTCGGCGGGATGGGCAGGGGATCGTCACTTCGCGGGTTCACGGGTGGCCGGTCCACGCGGCAACGGCTGGCCATGTGAGAGACGGGTGGGACGCGGAGTCGTGCTCATCGGTGACGTTGGTGCGGGCAAACTTCAGGGTTGAAGTTGGGCCGGACTTACCCTTGCCTCGCACGAACCCGTTGAACTGGAGGCATTGGCCGGTGCCGGAGGGCTCAGCCGTTGCAGTGGTCATGAGAGGACTCAGCAGGATGGGCTCAACATCCTTGTCGACGAGCATCACTGTTCCGCTGACTATAGGGGTGCTAATGAGGATCGAGTCCGGGCTGGGCTTTCCGGTTCCACGAAGGTTGAGGACCTCGACCACGTACATCTCTCCGTCATATGTCATCGATCTCGCGACAGCCAACTCGCCAACGCCACACGAGATCATCCGGTGCGCGATGCGGCGAAGGTGCGCGTCGAGGCGCATGAGATCTTCTGGGCGTGGATCGGCGCTGTCGTGGAAGATCCCGTTTCGGATAGGGATGAAGTTTTGAACGTGCTGTCGTGCTGCGGAGTCAGGTGCGACACAGGAAAAAAGGCGCCGGAAACTACTGCTGGCACCGGGACCATCAGCGAGTGCCGTGCAGACGTTGAACCACGTTCCCATGGCCGGCGCGCTGAGCTTATCGATGGTGATTCCTGGTAGGGCGAACGGCGGCGTACTGGAGAGGCCAACCACGGCTGCGAAGCGTAGTACTGACTCCAGGGCGTGGAGTCCCTCCGTGAGTCGCTTCTCGGGGTCGGTGGTCCGGATGTAGCGGGCGAGGCGCGAGGCTATCGGTGTGGGAAACTGCTCGCTAGCAGTGATCAGGGATTGCTCGTGGTGGCTGGCGAGGACAGTGGTTACGCGGTCAAGGAGTTCCTGGTCGGCGTCGTCCTTGTCGATCCAGTCGGTGGCCCCGAGTCGCAGGGCCTGCTTGACTTGTTGCTTGGCGCCCTCCCCGGATAGGACAAGAGTGGGGATGCGCGCGCCCTGGGCGTGAAGCTGCCTCAGTAGCCATAGGCCGCCCCACTCTTCCGGGGGCATCTTCATGTCAATAAGGATGAGGTCGAAGGGCTGCGCGGCAAGAGCGTTAAGGGCTGCCTGACCGTCGCCGACGAAGGTAAGCCGTGCCTTGGCTCGCCGGAGTGGGATGCACAGGGTTTTAGCGACATCGGCCTGATCGTCCGCTACCAGGATCTGGATGTCGGCGAGGGGATGGGTCACGTGGTCTCCAGGTTTGGGATAGGCGCGATGGGGAGCGTGATGAGCCACGTGGTGCCGGAGTCCACGGGCAGAGCCGCAAGGTCTCCGCCGGCGCGTGTAAGCAGCGAGCGCGCTCCGAGGAGGCCGAGACCGTTTCCTCCGGGTTTGGTGCTGCGGATTCGGTCGCCAGATCCGAGGGCTGCGAGAACATCGGGTGGGAGGCCCGGGCCGGAGTCAGAGACTTCGACAACGGCTTCGTTGTCGTCTGCAGTCCAGTCAAGCGTCATCGCACCACCGTGGTGCATGGCCTCTATCGCGTTCCCGACCAGGTTGTCCAGGATCGCACGGAGGGTTCGCTCTCCCAGTGCGATGTGTGCCAGGTTCCGGGCGTCTGGGACTGACAGCGAGATCGTTCGGGGGAGCCGGGGAAGTAGGGCTGCAGCGTACGAGCGGAGGAAGGATCCCAGTTCGCTGCTCAACTCGTCGTCGTGGCCGAGCATGGAGGCGGAGGACTTGAGCCGGACTGCGAGTGCTTGGGCTTGGTCGAGGTGCCGGCTGGCCGCCAATTGTTGTTCTCGGAGCACAGTACGCGTGGTGGCAGGCGCGGAGGCAGCCGTGCGCGCGGCGGTGACCTGGTTCTTCAGGTCATGGAGAAGGTCCGCGACGGTGGCGCGGTACGGCTCGGATCTGGGTTGGAGGATGGCAAGCGCAGCGCGAGCGATGGGTCCAGGGGCTGTCGGGATGTGTGCCCTAGTGACTGTCGCCTCGATGCCAAGTTCGAAGGGCCTGAGGGCTATAGTCCTGGTCACACCGGCCCAGAGAGCACAGGTTTGGCTGACTGTCACCTGTTGCGAGTCGTCGAGGGCGGCGGTGAACTTGAATCTCAGGGGCGCGTGACTAAGCAACTCGATGCTGGCCTTGCCGGACGTCTTTACCAGAATGCTAGCGAGCGCATCGAGGACGGCCCGTTCGCGGCCAGTGAGTTGGGAATCGGGTGCGCCTGCTCCGATGTGGACGTCGAGGCGTCCACGGTGCAGGAGTACCCAGTCGTCGACGAGTTCTGGAACGCTGACACCGGGGTCATCGGTGCCCATACAGCGATAGATGTCGCATAGCCGAACCAGTCGGTCCAGGTCCTCGCGGGTGAGGGACTCGGGCTCCTCGAGTCGCTCTATGTATTCGACGACTTGCGAGAGCTCGACATCGATACTTCGGGCCTGGTCGTCTGCCAGTTCGGCGTCGCGAGCGGCACGAAACGCCTTCTCGAACCGGTCGCCCCGCTCGTCGAAGCTCACTGCGCGGGTCATGAGCTGGTCAGCTTCGGTGGCCCACCCGAGAAGCGCTTCGGCGGATGCTGCCCACTGGAGGCCGAACAGACGCCCAGTGATCCACCGTTGAAGAGGAACGGTGGTCCTCGTGAGTGCTGCCGCCTGGTGGGCCAAGAGGAAGCGAGCTACTGACTGGTCGCGTGCAGGCGTGGACGCCATGGCTCCAGCTGGCCGGCGATCAGCGAGATTCTCCAAGACACCCAGGACAACCTCGCTGGCATTGCGCCGCGCGGCTGTCTTCGATGGGGCTGCGGTGCCTTCCCGCGCACTGACCCTGGCAGGCAATAGGGAGCTTGTTAGCACGGCTGTGGCGCGGCGTTGCTTCAGATGGTCTGGCCCGTACTCGCGAAAGGTGTAGTCGACTTGAAGCTGCATGCTGCTGGCGAGAATGCCGAGCACAGTTGAGGGCTCGTGCTCGGCATCGGGCATGATCGTCCGCCACAGCGGACTCCAGGATAGGGGCCAGTCATGAGCGAGGGATGGTGGGAAATTCTTAGCGACGTAGACGGCGCCGATTACAGCTTGGAAGGCGTTTGAGCCCACCTCAACGGGGATTCCGTGGTTGGCCTGCCCAACGCCCAGCAGAAGGGCCGGTGCCAGCCCGGTCTGGCGCAGTGCAGAGTCGTACACTGCGTTGGGAACAGAGCTGGTGATGACTGATTCGGGTGGAGAGAGAACCGCTTTCTGGGCCCGGACAACGAGGTATTCGAAGTTGAGGACTTGGGATCCCAAGAATCCGAGTGCTTGGTTGTCCTGCTGGTGGAGCGGTGCCAGCAGCCTGCGCTGCTCGTAGGCCCAAGAGGCGTGGACCAGGGCCTGGCCCAGTAGCGGACGAGCTACAGGAGGCAGGGAGAAGATGTCCTGGAGCCGCCGGACGGCTGCACTGTGCCCTTCGGGGCCAGGGATCTCTCCGAGCGTCTGTCGGGGGCCCGACTTGGTCGAGGCGTCCTTTAGTGCGTGGGGCATGTGCTTGGCGAGGAAGTCCAGCGCCGCGTTGCGGGCCGCTGTCTTCCTGTTACTGCCCTGTCCGGTTCCCAGTCGACCCAGCCTATCCGTCGAGACGGCTGTGAAGACCGGGGCGTGATCAGGGCCTTCGTTGCTGATCTCGTATCTGGCTCTCTCCTTAGTGCTGCGGTGGAGGAGAGCGTCGAGCGTAGTCCTCGGGTCCGCGAGCACCTCGGATTTCGCCACGTTGCCAGCCAACTCGTGAAGGAGCCGCTCGGCCACTTCCTGTTCATCAAGGAGACACAGCACACCGATCAGCTGGCGGAACAAGCCGCCCGCGACGCTCAATGGCAATGGCTTCCCGAGGAGGCCGACACTGACCCGGCATGATGGGAGCAACCACGGCTGGCTGACGGCCCATTCGGCGAGTTGGGGGGTGATGTTGCTGGCGTGCTTGCTCAGTGCACCAGCTGTCAGCGAGGGCAGTTGCTGGTAAGCCCGGACTGCACCGAGCCGCCTTGCGTAAGCGTCTCCAAGTGTGGCCAGGGTGTCCAGCAGCCCTCGTGTCACCCCCGGCAGGAGATCCCGGTGCTCGTAGACAAAGGAGATGTGGGTGAGCGCGACGGCCAACGCACGCCTGACAGCGCCAGACGGCTCCGGGAGTCCCACACTCTGAAGGTGCTTCAGGACTGGAGATATGTCGTGTCCGCGGTCAACCACGCACTGTTCAAGCACGCCAAGTGAGCGTCCGATTGAGGTCCCTGGAGAGCGCGTTGTCATTCATCCCTCACACAAATGCCATTCCGAAAGACACCCTGACAATACCGGTGGCGTGGTCCAAAGGGATCGCCATCGGCAAGATCCGACTGGACTCTGTCCATTTGTTCGCCAGCTCGAATAAGCCTGGACATGGATAGGCTCTAGGTGCAGGTAGCTCCGTGCTCCAGGTAGACGGTCCCGGACTGAGTCCTGGCCGCGCAGGCGGCGTGGACGCGGCGGGCGAGGCGCGGGATGAGGAGTGCGGCGAGCTGGGCGGTGGTGTGGAAGGCGTACTCGCCGATCTCCACCTGGTCGACGGTGATGTTGTCGAGCTCGTCGGCGGAAAGGACGTCGCCGTCGAATACGAAGAGGAGCTTGTCGCCCTCGGTGGGGTGGGGTGCCCAGTCGGCAACGAGCAGTCGGCCGATCGGCGGGGTGATGCCGAGCTCCTCCTTGACCTCCCGGGCCGCGCCCTCGCTCGGGGTCTCCCCGGCGTGCAGGTAGCCACCGGGGATCTCCCAGCCCGGCTTGTACGTCGGCTTCACCAGGAGGACGCGGTCGTCCTCGTCAAAGAAGAGCACGCCGGCGGCGGTGCGGGGCTGGGCCACCACCTCGGGGGGCTGGGAGTCGCTCATGGCGACGACTGTAGCCGCCCAGCCCAGTCACGCGACGATCTGGAGCCGCTGCACGACGCCTGCCAGCAAGTAACCGAGTTTGCCACGCTGTTGGCGGACCCAGTTGGTCAACAGGTGCCGGGGACGAAGTGGTAGCGGACTTACTCGAGGGCCAGTTCCTCGGCGTCCAGGACGAGGGCGAGGGCCTCGTCCATGCGGTCCTGTGCGCTGTAGGCGCGGACGACTTCGAGTGAGTGCCGCACTCGGCGTTCGAGCGACAGGGTCGAGGAGTCCACGTGCGGCCCTTGGTCGACGGCGATCTGGAGGTCGCCGAGTTCTACTGCGGTTGAGATCCAGTGGGCGGCCACCGCGACGAGGTCTCGTACCGTGCTCCGGCCCTCGATCCTCACGGAGACCATCGACCCGACGTGGAACAAGGTGCCGTAGATCGACAGGTAGGTCGGGGGTCCGCCCTCCAAGCCGGACTCCAGAAACTAGGCCGAGTTCATGACCAAGTCCCTGGCAGCGGTGAGGCGTCCGCCGCTGGGCAGGCAGTGGGAGACCTGTGCTTGCTTGTGGACCAGATGAGCAGTTCGATACACCGCAATCGAGATGTGCGCAGGAGCGGGCGGTGATCGGGTGGGCATGCTCCATGCCAGCATGACCTTAATGGCGAACTCTGACTGCTCGCCCCCTCAACACACTTCTACCTGCAGCGACGAGTCATCGCTGACCTGATGTCGCACGGTTCTGCCGCCTGCCGATTAACCCTCATGACCGATGCCGCGCGGGCAGCACACCTGCCTTTGGCGGAACTCCCAGTAGGGTTATCACCGCAGTACTTCTCCCCTGGCGACGGTCTCGACCGTCGACGGCTGCGGCATGCCCGCCAGCTGTTCTGAATGGCCGTGGGCCAGCAAGGAGAAGAACTGATGCCCAACCAGCCAGGCTCCCGCAAGGGGGCCCCGGCACGCACCACCCGCTTCGCGGACAGGACCCGTCGCGCACTCGTTGCAACCGGGACCTGGTTGGAGACTCCCGAGGGCCGAGCGGCCTTCCAGGTGGCCAAGACGTTGTTGAGCCTGCTCAGCATCGGAGCCGGCCACCACATGGGATGACCGGCTCCGAGAAGCGGTACTAGCACGGAGGCCTCGCGGCTTTGCTTGCCGGCAGACGCGGGGCCTTCGTCGTTTTTCGTACCTGCGCGACCCTGTCTCCCCATCGGCATGATTGTTTGATGTGGCACAGTTCTTCATGTCGGCCGCTGGGCCATCGTACGCACCCAGCGCTGTACTCGGCCACCAAGCATTCAGGGCATGTCCGACCAGTCAGGTATCCTCCGGCCCGCGCAGAACAGCCCGACCAACCTTGTCGGACCTGCAATAAAGTCCGCTGGGAAACCTCTCGAACCAACCGCATCGGTTCCCCTGCTCCGCTAGCCTGTTTGGGGTGATGGAAGCGACTCACTACGCCCCGAGCGGCGCGCGGTACAGCGAGATCGCAGAGGACCTGGCAGTTCTCGGCGAGGCTTTCGGGCTGGGTGAGGTTCGGGAGTGCCGTTTCCTGTCGGACGGCTTGATGAACGGGAACTGGCGGCTGGATACGGCCGAGGGCTCGTTCGCATTGAAGCGGATCATGGATGTGCCGCTGTCGCTGGCCCGCCGGAACCTGGCTGCGCTGGCGGAGCTGGCCGACGACGGTCTGCCGGTGGGCAGGGCGAGGGTCTCCTCGGCTGGGGACGCGGTGGTCGAGGTCGCCGACCGCGGGTACTGCCTGCTTCCATGGATGGAGGGGAACCATCTACCGGGTACGGCACTCTCGATCGGGCAGGCCCGTGACCTCGGCGTTCTCCTCGGTCGGATCCATCGAAGCTTGAACGGTGAGCGGCTGGCCGGCCTGCTGCCGCCGGGGCCGGAGCAGGTGACCGTCTCGGTGACCACGCCCGCTGCGGCTCGCGGTGAGGCGGATCGGTTCCTGGCGTTGATCTCAGCTCTGGAGAGCCAGACGGCGTTCGACGTCGAGGCCGCCACAGCGCTGGCTGAGCGCAAGGTGTTGTTGGAGAAGTACGGGCACGAGCGCCCGGCCGACGAGGTGGCGGTCGGTCCGGTGGGATGGACGCACGGTGATGTGCAGCACCGGAACGTGCTGTGGCGGGACAGCGAGATCGTCGGGGTGATCGACTGGGACCGGATCCGGGTCCGTCCGTTCGGCGAGGAGGTCGCCCGCACCGCCACGGTGCAGTTCGGCGGTGAGGACGGCTTCCTCTATCTGGAGCGGACGGCCGCGTTCGTGGCCGGCTACCGGTCGGTGGTGCCGATCCCGGTGCCAGCGCTGGCGGACGCGGTGGAGCGGCTGTGGTGGAAGCGCATGTCGGACTACTGGCAGCTGGTCTTCCATTACGACCGTGACGATCACTCGTGCGATCACCTGTTCCTCCCCGCCGAGCGTTTCCTGGCCTGGTGGACGGAGCGGCGCGGGGATGTGCAGGAGGCGTTCGCGGCTATGCCGTGAGCAGCGTGCGGGACAGGACGGTGGCGAGGGCCTCGGCCACCTGCTCCATGTAGTCGGGAGCGGGGATCTGCGGCACCTTGAGGACGATCATCTGGCGCAGGGCCTTGTAGTAGTTCGGCAGCGTGTCCTTGATCGGCGGCTGGTAGGGGCTGTCGGCGAGGTGGGGCCAGTAGCGGGCGGCCAGGTCGAGGCGTTGCAGCAGCGGGGTCTGCGTCCAGTCCTCATACTGGGAGCGGACGGGGATGCCGGCGGCCCGGCACTTCTCGTGGAGCATCTTCGGGTCGGGCACGCGGACGTTGATCGTCAGCGGGGTGCCGTACCAGCCGCGGACGGAGAGCTCGCCGATCTCCGGCCAGGCGACCGGCGCGTCATACTCCTCCAAGGCCTGGCGAAGGGTGGCCAGGTTCTGTTCGGCAGCCAACATCCGGTCCGGCAGCGAGCGTAGCTGCTGGCGGGCGATGACGGCGGAGAGGGCGGGCATCCGGTACTTGTAGGCGGCCCCGGTGCTGGCGAGCGGCTTCAGTTCGGGGAGGGTGAGTTCGTCGGCCAGCCGGGCGGGGTGGTGGCCGAGGGTGAGGGCTCGCTCGTAGAGCTCCCGGTCGGAGGTGGTGAGAACGCCTCCTTCGCCGCCGGAGACGGACTTGGATTCCTGGAGGCTGAAGCACCCGGCGGCGCCCCAGGAGCCGACGGCCCGGCCCTGGTAGAGGGCTCCGTGGGCGTGCGAGCAGTCCTCGACGATCGGCAGGTCGGTGGCTTTGGCGAGCTGGTCCATGCGGGCGGGGATGCCCCAGGTATGGGTGGCGAGGACGGCGGAGCATTCGTCGGCGACCTGGGCGACCGCAGTGGCGGCGATGTTGGGGCTGTCCGGCTCGATGTCGCAGAAGACGGGGTAGCTGCCGGCCTGGAAGACGGCGGTGATGGCGGAGATCCAGGTCATCGGGGAGACGGCGACGCCGGCTTCGGAGTTGGCTCCGACCGCGTGGAGTGCTGCGTGCAGGGAGGCCGTGCCGGAGTTGAACGAGAGCGCGTGCCGGGTGCCGGTGAGGCGGGAGAAGGCGGCTTCGAGGGCGTTGGCGGCCGGGCCGCGGTTGATCTCGGAGAGGTGCCCGTCGTCGAGGAGCTTGAGGACGGCGTCCTTCTCGGCCTGCCCGTACTTGGGCTCGCGGGGGAACGGGAGGGTGACCTTGGGGTTGTTCATGGCGTCCTTCCAGTCGGGGGCGGGGCTGCCTACGGGCGGCGCCGTCCGGAGGAGTGCGGGTCGGGGGCGATGTGGGGGACGGCGGTGAGGTGGCCGTGGTCGAGGTCGTCGAGGTCGGCCTGGATCTGGGCGGCCCGGAGCCGGACCATGTCCTGGTCGTCGCAGGAGACGTGGAAGTGCAGGAGCGAGACCGCGATGCGCAGGCGGAACAGGACGAGCGGCAGCAGGCTCTTGGCGGGGAACGGGCCGTCGAAGTAGCCGGCGAGGAGGGCCTCGGTCATCGGGGCGGGCTCGCGCAGGGACCAGCCGGCGAGTTCGGCCAGCGGGTCGCCGCCGCGGACGCTCTCCAGGTCGACGACTCCGGTGATGTGGCGGCTGTCGGTGAAGAGGTGGCGTCCGACCCAGTCGCCGTGCAGGAGCTTGGGCGCCATCGCCGGGAGACGGTCGGCTCCGGCTTCGAGGATGAGGCGGGTGTGGTTCAGCAGTTCGGGCAGGTCGAGGCCGTCGAGGCTGGGGACGTGGCGGGTGGGTAGGGCGAGGAACCAGCCCTGGATGGTGGAGTGTTGGCCGATGCCGTGCCCGTCGAGCTGGCCGAAGCTGCTGACCTCGACGGTGTGCAGGCGGCGGAGGACTTCGCCGGCTCGGGCGGCGGCGTGCAGGTCCTGCGGCCGTGGGGGCTCTGCTTCGATCGGCTGGCCTGGGCAACGGGTCTCGACGCACACCTCTCGGCTGTACCAGAGGACGTGGGCGGCGGGGATTCCCGCTTCTCGCATCCGGGCCGAGGCCCAGGCGGCAGTCGGGTAGCGCGAGCGGCTGCCCGCGAGGCGGACCTTGACGACCAGTTCGTCGCCATCGCGAGTGGTGGCCGCGAAGGGGAGGCTGTCCGTCCCGGACCGCAGGGGCGTGAAGCGCGCGTGGGTGGCGTCGAAGCCCGCTGCGGTGAGTGCGTCGAGCAGCAGCGGGTGCGGGCGGTCGATCACGGCGTCACGGGTGGACATCGGGCACCTCCGGCACCGGGATGGAGCGGCGGCTGGCGGCGGACTGGAGGGCGGCGTCCAGCAGGGCGATGGAGCCGAGGTTGCCGGCGGCGGGGACGGGCATGGTGCCGGGCTGGTTGAGGGCGTCCACCATGGCGGTGATGCACCGCTGGTAGGCCGGCGGTCCGGCCTCGGCTGTCTTGTGCTTGTAGGCGGGGTCCGGGGCCCAGCGCGCGGCGAAGCCTCGGGCCTCCACGCGCCAGTCGCCGTTGGCGTCGGTTCGCAGGAGCGGGTCGACGATGTAGCCGCCCCGGTAGGTGAACAGGGAGCCGTCGGCGAACCGCACGGTGATCGTGGCGATCGAGCTGTGCGGGGCGACGAAGCCAGTCGGCGTCTCGGTGCAGGTGACCTCGGTCGGTGGTGCGGTGATCAGGGCGCGGACCTGGTCGAAGGCGTGCACCGCGAGGTCGGTGGTGACGGGGAGGTGCTGGTTGCTGCGGAAGCCGGGGCCGGGCAGGGTGACGAGGGTGTCGGCTGTGACGGCGAAGGGTGGCTGGCCGCCGAGGCGGACCGTGTCGCGGAAGGCGAGGAAGCCTGAGTCGGCGCCGCGGTTCTGCATGACGGCAAGCAGCAGGCCGCGCTCGCGGGCGAGGTGGACGAGGTCGAGGGCGTCGGGCAGGTTCAGGGCCAGGGGCTTCTCGGTCAGGACGTGGAGGCCGTGGGTGAGGGTCTCGCGGCTGACGTGGTAGTGGTGGTCGGGCGGGGTGAGGTTGACGACGACGTCGACCGGGGCCAGCGCGAGCGCCTCGTCGAGCGTCGTGGCGAACGTGGGGCTCAGCTCGTACCGGTCCGCGAGAGCCCGCGCCGCCTGCTGGTCGGGGTCGACGAGCGCGGCGATCTCGATGCGGCCGTCCGCGAGCAGGGATCGGACCCAGCGGCTGGCGATGGCGCCGCAGCCGATCAGTGCGGCCTTCACGATGCCTCCTGGAGTGGGTGTTCGCCGGCCTGGTGGCGGCTGATGTGGTCGAGGGCGCGTGCGGCGAGTTCCTCGGGTGAGCCGGTGGTGGTGTCGAGTCGGACGACGGCTGGGGCAAGCGGGTGGTCGAAGTAGGCGTTGAAGTGCTCGCTGAAGTGGCGGTCGTAGAAGATCGTCGGCATGCCCTTACGCAGGCGGGCCCGGCGGGCGAGCACGTCCGGGTCGGCGGTGAGCACGACCGTCAGATCGGGCATCGCCACGGCCCTGCTGGTGACCGTGTGTTGGGCCTGGTCGTCGCAGTCGAAGCCGTTCATCCGGCCGACGGCGTGCGCGTGGGCGAGGAGGGTGTCCACGGTGCGGTCGAGGATCACGTCCCGGCAGTCGGCGAGGGCCTGCCTGGCCTGGGTGAGCCGGAGGTCTTCGACTTCCAGGAACTGGGCGATGTTGGCCAGTTGGTGGTCCGCGGTGAAGGGCTCCGGGGCCGGCAGCCGGGTGGGGTCGGGGCTGGCGTGGAAGTAGCAGGGGATGACGGCGGGCTGGTCGAGCTGAGGGGCGAGCATGGCGGCCAGCGTGGTCTTGCCGACGCAGCTGACCCCCTCGATACCGAGGATCACGGTGTCTCCCTGTCCGTGGTGGCGGGCTGGTCCGTGCGGCGGTTGCTCTTGGGGGCGAGCGCCGAGTGCCTGGTGCCGGTCGCGGCCCAGCGGCCGAGAGCGGCCATCGGGCCGATGCTCTTGAGTAGCAGTCCGGCCAGGGTTTCCGCGCTCTGCGTGGCGGTCTCCCGTATGGCCAGCGGACGGCCTTCGGCCTCGGCGAGTAGGCGGACCGGTGCGACGGTGGCGGCCCAGAGCGCGGCCGTGGCCGCTGCCCGTACCTGTGGGCGCGTGCGCGGTCCGAGCGCCAGGACCAGGCAGGCTGCCGTCGCGGGCGAGACCAGCAGCCAGGCCATCCCCCGGTAGGCGCCGATGGTGAGCGCCGCTACGTGGTCGAGGCGGCTGCCATGACCCTGGGCGTGCCAACGGGCGGCGCACTGCGGGTAGTCGAGGTAGCTCTGGAACCAGCGCTCGCTCTGGGACAGCAGCTCCGGCAGGTACTCGGCCGCCGGCACGGTGGTGGTGAAGGGGAGGCTGTCGACCGGGATGCCGCTCAGGGTGAGCCGGTAGCCGAAGGCGACGTCGTCGAGGACGGTGAAGGTGGGCAGCCCGCCGATCTGCCGGATGACGTCGGTGCGGATGAGCAGGCCGTGGCCGACGGTCTGGGCGAGGCCCCGCCCGCCCCTTGCTCGGCGGGCGGAGTCGGCGTACCGGCGGAGGTTGGGGATTTCGCGGCGGAGGGTCCACAGCGTCTGTGCTCGGGCGGCGCCTCGGCACAGGGCCCGCTCCCACTCGGTGTTGGCGGCGCCCTGGGCGGTGAAGCGGGCGGACTGCTGGACGACGCGGGGCAGTTCGCCGTGCTTGGCCCGGTGGCGGGCCAGGAACTCGGCGGTGCGTTGCAGCAGCTCCGGGCTGGGGCGGGAATCCACGTCGTAGACGGCGACGTACTCGTCCGCGGAGTCGGCCGCGAGCTGTTCGACGACGGCGTTCACCTGCGAGGCCTTCCGCCCGTAGCCCTCGTAGTGGACGTGCCGGACCACCGGCTCCCGGAGGCGCGCGATCTCGCTCGCGATGACGTCCGCCGTCGTGGGGAAGGTCGACAAGACCTCGGCGGCCGTCGCCAAGGTGAGCGTACGTTCGCCGGTCTTGGCCAGGGCTTCGGCGAGGGCGGCCAGTTCGTCGTCGGTCAGCTGCGGGAAGCGCTGAACCGTGAGGTCGGTCGCCGTTGCCCCGGCGAGCCGGTCGACGAGGTGTTCGCGTTCGCGCCCCTCGCGCGCCGTGGACACCAGGGTCAGCGTCGAACCCGGGAAGTCGCGCAGGAACGGCACGAACCACGTCAGCGCACCAGCGATGTGCTGCTGCTCGCGCAGCACCGGGATGACGACGTGCAGCACCATCGGCTCCACCGCCGAGAGCGGGGCCGGCTGGTCGACCCGGGCCAGCGTCTGGCGGACCTGTCGCAGCCCGTTCATGTTGCGCGCGGCCACGGCGGCGGCGACCCACCAGGACGGCCGCCGCCAGAACGGCTTTCGGCCCTTCACTCGGCGCCTCCCGAGCCGACGTAGTCGTGGAACAGCCGGTAAGTGTCTCGGAGCTGGCCTTCCGGGTAGCTGTCCTGCCAGGGCTTGTCGGGGCCGGCGAAGTGCACCAGGGCGGCGGTTGCCTCGTCGTCCAGGAGCTGGGTGAGCGGGCTGTCCGCCTCGGCGTAGTGGATGAACCCGGGCTGGGCGGCCTGCGGGGACATGGCGAAGGTGTTCCAACGCCTTTCCAGCCGGTGCCAGTTGTCGTCGACGGCCCAGTTCAACGCGTCCTGGTCCCAGAACCGGACCTTGTCCGGGTGCTCGGACAGGAACTGCCTGGACCGCTCGAAGACGCCGAGCCGCTGGCAGCGGTCGAGGTCGATGAGCATGACGCCGCTGTTGAAGTAGTCCCTGCCGTACGGGACACCGAGCTTCTCCCAGCCGGGCAGCTGGATGCCGCGGCCGATGACCGGGTTCTGCGGGTCTCGCACCGCGCCGATCGGGCGCCCGTCGAGGGACTGCCGCAGCAGCGGGCGCAGGTCCCCGAGCACCAGGGTGTCGGCGTCCAGGTAGAGCACCCGGCGTTCGTCGGGGATGACCTCCGGGATGGCCAGGCGCACGTACACCGCGCCGCTCACCCAGTCGGAAACGGGGTAGCGCGGGTCGGTCATGGGCGCCGGCCGCAGCTCGGTCCGCAGGCCCATGCGGTCGGCGTCCCGCAGGATCGCCTGGCGGTTGGCGTCGTTGATCTGCTGGTCGAGGACGATCAGGCGGAGTTCGTCGACGCTGCCCGGGTGGGCGGCGGCGATCGAGTGCATCAGCGTCCGCAGCGGGCGGGCGTACCCATTGTCGACCCCGCAGACGAGCGCGGGCAGCGGGTGGGAAGCGGTGTTCACGAGTCGCTCCTTCCGGTGGTGGCGGTGGCCTGGCGGGGGAAGTGCCGCTCGGCCCAGTCGAGGGTCCGGCGCAGGCCGTCGCGCAGGTGGGTGATGGGCTCCCAGCCGAGGTGGGCGCGGGCCGAGGTGATGTCGGGGCAGCGGCGCTTCGGGTCGTCGGCGGGCAGCGGGACGAAGGTGATCGCGGACGAGGAACCGGCCAGCGCCCGGATCTCCTCGGCGAGCTGGAGCATGGTGATCTCGTGCGGGTTGCCCAGGTTCACCGGGTCGGTGTGGTCCGCCGTGGCGGTGGCGAGGAGTCCCTCGACGGTGTCGGCCACGAAGCACAGGGAGCGGGTCTGGCTGCCGTCGCCGGCCACGGTGATCGGCTGGCCCGCCAGCGCCTGCTGGATGAAGGCGGGCACCGCGCGGCCGTCATCGGCGCGCATCCTCGGCCCGTAGGTATTGAAGATCCGCACGATGCGGGTCCGGGCACTGCCGGAGCGCTGGAAGCACGAGGTCAGAGCCTCGGCGTACCGCTTGGCCTCGTCGTACACACTCCGAGGGCCCACCGGATTCACGTTGCCCCAGTACCGCTCGGGCTGCGGGTGCACGAGCGGGTCGCCGTACACCTCGGAGGTCGACGCAAGCAGGAACCGGGCGCGCTTGGCCTCGGCCAGCTCCAGGGCGTTGAGCGTGCCCATCGCGCCGACCTTCAGGGTGGCCAGCGGGTGACGGGCGTAGTCGAGCGGCGACGCGGGCGAGGCCAGGTGGAAGACGAAGTCCACCGGCCCGGCCACGGCGAACGGACGGGTCACGTCGTCGGTCTGGAAACGGAAGCCGCTGGCCGAGCGCAGGCCCGACAGGTTGTCGAGGCGGCCGGTCAGCAGATTGTCGACGCCGACCACTTCCGCGCCCAGGTCCAGCAGGCGCTCGCACAGGTGCGAGCCGATGAAACCGGCGGCCCCGGTGACAACGGCGGTGCGGCGGGCGAAGGCGCTGGTCACTGCTGTGGCCGGCGGTGGTTCTTGCGGGTAAGACACGGTGCTTCTCCTCCAACTCGTAGGCGGATGGCGGGCTGAGCACGGAGCCGTGGCTCCTCAGGCGGTCAGCTCCCGATCCGGGACGGCGCGTGCCGGTGGCGCCGCGAACTGCTGCTCGGCGCTGAGCTGGTGCTGGGCGACGGACCCGAGCAGCACCAGCGCCGCGAGGTTGCCCAGCCCCCACAGCGCCGTGAACGTGACCCCCAGCGGGTCGCGGTGCGCGCCACGGTGGCGGCCTCGCTGTGCACTCGCTGCTCTGTCCATGGCCTCTTTCCTCCGCTCTCCTCGGACGACGGCCAGTCCAGGTTCGAGGCGCGGAGGAGCGTCGCGGAACGTTTCCAGGGGGTTTCTCTCCGAGAGCACCCCTGTCGCGGTGGGTAGCAGTACGCTCACCAACAGGGCCTGCAACGCCGGGGGTTGAGATGGTCGAAGGCACGCTGGCGGTCCACCCGCTCACCTACCTGTTGCAGTCACGCGGGTGGGGAAAGAACCAGTTCGCGGGCATGATGCGCGATCGCGGCGCCGCGCTGAAGATCCACCTGGCGACCAACCGGACGCTGGTCTGGAAGTGGGAGCAGGGCCAGGAGCCCGAGCCGGACGCCCAGTACGTTCTGGCCGACCTCCTTGGCGTCAATCCCCGTACGCTGGTTGCCAATCCGTGGCCGCAATGGCTTCCTGTCTGGGAGGTGACCGGCATCACGGCGCCGTGGACGAAGACCGGTACCGTGGACGTACTGGTGGAACTGGTCAGGAGTGGTCACATGGATCGGCGGGGCTTTCTCACCATCACCGGGGCCGCCATGGCCACCGTCGCCGCGAGTTGGGCCTCAGCCTCGCCCGCCCTCGCCTCCGCCCTGGGCGGCGACCAGGTGACCGACTCCATGGTCGACACCCTCGATGCCCGTGTCGCCACCCTCCAGACTCTGGACGCCCAGATGGGCGGCGCCCGCCTCATCGAACAGGCCCGCGGCGACCTCGCGATCATCACCACCCTGCTCAAGCAGGGCCGCCACACCGAAGCCATCGAGGCCCGCCTGTACGGGCTGGCCGCCCAGGTCAACTACATCGCCGGCTGGATGGCTTACGACAGCGGCCTGCGCTCAGCCGGCCAGCAGTACTACCTCGGCGCCCTGCGCGCCGCGAAGACCGTCGGCGACGACGGCCTCGGGGCCTTCCTGCTCGCCGAGATGGGCGTCCATCTCTCCGACGCGGGCAACCCCGCCGAGCGCGTCGCGCAGGTCGAGACCGCGCTCGCCAACACTCCCTCGACCATGCAGCCCGGCGTCCGCAGCTACCTCGAACTCCACCACGCCGAGAGCCTCTCCCGCGACGGCCAGCACCAGAAGGCCGGCTCCGCGCTCAACCGGGCCCACGACCTCTGGTCCAAAAACGGCGGCGACCAACTCCCCAGCTGGCTCTCCTGGTACGGCGACGCCCAGCTCAGCTCCACCGAGGGCAAGGTCATGCTCCGCGCCGGCCAGGTCGAACGCGCCACCAACGCCCTCGCCTCCTCCATCGACCACGCCGTCCCCCGCGACCAGGCCGTCCGCTCCGGCCGCCTCGCCACCGCCCGCCTCGCCGGCAAGGACCTCGACGGCGCCCTCGACGCAGCCAACCGCGGCCTCGGCCTCCTCGAAACCAAGGTCCACTCCGGCCGCGCCGTCAGCCGCCTCACCAAGTTCGACGGCTACCTCAAGCCATACGCCGCCGAGCCCGCCGTCGCCGAGTTCCGCGAGCGCCTGGGCGCGCTGCCGGCCATGGCGGCGTGACGGTTGCCAGCTCAGTGACGCTGATGCTGCACTACTGGGCTGCTGCCAGGTCGCCCAGGTGCAGGCCAGCGGTCCTGGTGGTGCGCAGGGCATCCCTGGCACGGGCCGCGCCACTACGGGTGACGGCCTCGCCTCCGCCGACGCCGACCGTTCGCGTGCCCAGGCCTGCGCACACCTGGCAGATGCCCGGCTGGGGCACGGGGTCGTGGCACTTGGCGCACTCGGTGTAGCGGGCCGTTGCGGGCCGCGCGACGGGCTGGACGGGCGGCATCTTGCGCTCCAGGCGGTAGCGGAGCACCGCCACCGCTGAGTGAATCGGGGCGGGCAGGCCCGGCAGCAGGGCCTGGGCAAGGTCGGCCTGGGTCGTACCTCGCTCCAGCCACTGCGCAACGAGGGGCGCGAGTTCCTCGGCTTCGACCTGGCCGAGCCGCAGGCGCGGCTCTGGGCGGATCACCCGGAACAGCGTGGCAACCGCCTCGCCGAGTTGCTCGTCGGCGTCTTCCTCCCGCCCTCCCGTTCTCGCCTGCGGCTCGTCGGCGAGGACCGGCTCGACGGTCCGCTCGGCGGGGAGGGAGGGTTCTTTCACCCGGTCCTTTGGAAGGACGTCAGCACCGCCGGTGGTCGCTTCACCGGAGACCGGACGGGTGACACCCGGCAGCACCGTGAGCTGCGGGGTGTCGTAGACGTGGGTCTCGGTGACGATTGTGCCGTCGGCCATGCGGATCTTCTCGACCCGGTAGAAGCCCGCCTCGGCCAGCTCCTTCAGGGCCTTGCGGATGGAGCCGCGCCCCTGGGGGCTGGTGTCGGCCATGTGCCGACCGTCCTCGCGCCAGCCGTCGGGGCGGGAGAGGAGGTCCGCGAGCAGACCGCGGGCGGTGTAGGAGAGCCGTCGATACTGCAGGACAGCATTGGGCAGCACGGTGAAGTTGCGCACGTGGGCGCTACGATGGACACGCATCGGGAGTGATAGCTCCTGTTGCCGGACCCCGGAGCGTTGGCGCGCTGCCGGGGTCGCCTATTTTCGATTGGACTACGGAACGTAGCACACATACGGCCGGAAAATCGAAGGATCACGAGCGATCACGATCACACGCTGCGGCCAATGTTCGCAGGGAAGTTGACACGTCGAAACTCCCCTCCGAAAGGGAAGGGCCGCCACCGGTCGGTGGCGGCCCCATCACCGGTCAGCTCAGGTTCCACACCGTGCCGGCGAGCAGCCCGTCGAAGCCGAGTCCGCGGTACATCTGCTCGAACGTCTCCCACTCCCGCTCGTCCCCGTCGGCGCCTCGGGCCACGGTGCCGTTGGCGGCGCCAAGGTCGTGCTCGCGCCATTCGTGGGTGCAGCGGCAGCGGACGAAGACCAGGTCGGGCCGGACGTGGATCAACAGCCAGTCGCGGGCGGCTTCGCACATGGTGCAGGTGATGGTGATGCCGCGGGGGTTGAGGGGTGCGGGGTGGGGAACGGCGAGGACGACGTTGTGGCCGGCGTCGGCGGGATTGGTCAAGTGCGGTGCCCTTCGTGTCGGATGCAAGCACCACAAGCCGACCCGTGGCCGGATGGTTCCCGGTCACCGGAGAACGACATCGGATCGACATCACGACTGCGCAGCAAGCAAGTTGAGGGTCGCCTCGACTGTCCTTTCTCGGAAAATCCGAGGGGCTTTTCCCGGAAAGCCACTGCGGATTCTCCGGGGAAGCCTCGTGCCGGGCGGCGGGTCAGCCTCGCCCGGTGAGCGAAATGCCGGCTTCGCGGGCGAGAAGGTGCTCGGCGAGGGCCTGCGCCTCGGGCACCAGGCCGTCGAGGACCTCCCGGGTGAAGGCGCTGTCGGGCCGGAGGGCGAGGCTGCGGATGGTGGCCCAGTGGTCGGCGATCAGGTGGACTGCCTGCTGGGAGCGCTGGACGGCTTCCTGGCGCTGGGTGTGGAAGTGGTCGGCGCGCTGGGCGGCCTCGGGCCAGTCGATGACGCCGTCCTCGACCAGTTGGGCGAAGGCAGGCTGGGTGTCGCCGTCGGCGGCGCGGATGACGTCCGCCTGCTCGACCTGCGCGCGAAGCCGTTCCTCCTCCTGGCGGCGCTCAAGTTCAGCGAGTGCCGCGGGCAGGTCGAGGTCGCCCTCGGTGACGCGCTCGGCGAGGTCGGGGGCCTGGTCACGCAGGAGGGTGCACTGGGCGTCCAGAGCCTTGGCGGCGGCCTTGTTCCTGCGGGCCAGCTCGTAGGCGGCGTCCAGGCTCATCGCGCCGGCGACGACCGGATGGGCGAGGCTCGGGGCGTGCTTGATCACCGTGGTGGCGAGGGATATACGGGCAGGGCTTATGCCGTAGGTGGCGGCGTCGGCTCGCGCGGAAGATTTCGTGGCTGAACGCCCCATGGCGACGATCATGGCGCGCTGGCCCTGGGTGAGGTGGCGGCGTAGGACGTTGGACGACCAGGCCACGTCGGCGGCGGGGGCATCGCCCTTGTAGGTGGCGAAGCGGGGTTCGACGCCGGCGAGCTTGCAGGCGGCGAGGCGGTTGCGGCCGTCCAGCAGGACGCCGTCCGCGTCGAGCAAAATCGGCTCGTACTGGCCGTCTTCCTTGATGCCCTGGGCGAGGTCGAGCAGTTCGGCCTCGCTCATGGTCGGGAACATGGTGGTGAGGGGGTGGACCTTCACATGACTCCTTGAAGGGGTAGAGGTGTGGGTTGGCCGGTGCGGGCGCGCGAAGATGTGCCCGCACCGGTGCGGCGGTGGGCAAGAGCCCGGTACGGGCGGGCGGTTACCGCCTGGGGCGGCCCGCACCGGGTGCGGGCGGTGCCGGCGGCCTGGGCGGCTGCACAGTCACCGTGGGAGCGGTGGGGTGGCCGGTGGTGCTCCTGGAGCGGGCCGCAGCGGTGCGCAGTTCCTCCTGGGTAACGGTCGGCGCGGGTGCGGGAAGGCGGGCGTCGCGGCGGATCCGCCAGGTGAGGACCGCGGCGGGTGAGTCGGCGGTAGCGAGTTCGCGCCGCCCGGCCGCCTGGGTAAGCAAGGCGTTGGGGTCGTGGCCCGCTGCTTCGGCTTCGGCGAGGGTGGCGGCGAGCGCCGCCCAGCCGTCCTCGGCGAGCAGGCGGGCGGCCTGGTCGGCTGGCAGGGCGCGGCGGAGAACCGATTCCTGCCGGTTCCGGACCCCGGCGGGTAGGTGCCGGCCTTCGAGGTCGAGGTGGGCGAGCGGCTTGGCCGCGTGCCGGGCGTAGGCAGCGCGCAGGTGTCCCGCCGCTGTGCGGGCGGCTTCGGCCTGATGGCGGTGGCCCCGGGCGGCGTGCCACTTAGCGATCACGATCGCGAACAGGACGAGGCTGGTCAGGATCGTAGCGGCGGCCGTGCCGTCCTCGCCGCGGCCAGCGGCGGGTCCGGCGTAGAGGACTTCGCGGGCGGCGGAGCGCATCGCGCGCAGGTCGGCGCCAGCAGCGCGGGTGTGGGCGATGCGGGTGTACTCCAGGGCCCGTGCGGCCTGGTGGATCTCCTTCCTGCTGAGGGTCGGGCTGGTGGTGGCGAGCGCGTCGAGGACTTCGAGGCCGCCCCGGATCACCGCCTCCGCCCGGGCGGCGTCCTGCTCGTCGTCGAACGCCGGGTAGGCGCGTTCGACGGTGGTGCTGGCCCGGTGGCGGCCGGCGGCGGGCCGATCGCGTGGATCGGGTGCGGGGTGGGTGGGCCGGTCGATGCCGAGGCCGAAGCGCGCTTGGATCTGGGGTTGGGTGAGGTCGGCGGCGAGCTTGCTGCCGGAGAACCAGACTGGCCCGCTCTCGTCGCCCGTGGGGAGGGCGAACTTGTAGCCGGTCACGTCGCCGGACGGCGCGCGGCGCACGCCGAGGAGCACGCCCTTCGCGGCGAGCCGGGCGGTGAACTCCTCCTCGTCCGCGGCCCCGGCGAGTGCCTGGCGGACGGCGGTGCGCAGGCGGTCGCGGTCGGTTTCGTCTCGGCCGAGGCGCTGGGCCTTGCGCAGTTCGGAGCCCTTGGCGCGCTTGGGGATCGCGTCGCGGTATGCGCGGGTGCGGGTGTCGGAGAGGTCCTTGAGCCCGTACTGGCGCTCGATCTTGGTGAGTTCGGCCTCGACGCGGTACTGGTCACCGCGCAGGCGGGCCTGGGTGAGGTCCGCCCGCACCATGGTGGCGAGGATGTGGACGTGGTCGTCGGCGTGGCGCACGGCGACCCAGCGGCAGGCGTCCTCGTCGCCGTCCGGGGCGATGCCGGCGACGGACATGACGCGGCGGGCGATGGCCGCCCAGTCGTCGTCACCGAGGATGCGGTCGCCGGGGTCGGCGCGGACCATGCGGTGGTAGACGTGGTTGTTGATCTTCCTTCCGCACTGAACGACGTGGAGGTCGAGGGCGTCCCGGAGCTGTTCGAGGGTGGCTGCCGGGTCGCGGCCTGGGTCGGGGACGAAGCCGTCCCAGGAGGCGACGATGTGCGGGTCGGTGTGCTCGTTCGCCTTGCCGGGCCCGAACAGGTAGCGAAGCGCACCGAGAGTGTCGTTGCCGTGGACGGCCTTGCTGATCAACCGTGCTTCGCCTTCGCCAGCCGCATCGCGGCGGAGTCGACTCCGGCGACGGCTCGCAGCCCCGCTTCGAAGGCGCCTTGGACGGCGGTGGCGGCGTCCTGGACCGCGGCGGGCTGCACGCTGGCGCCCGAGTGGTAGACGTGGGTGAGCTGGTTGAGGTTGTTCATCGCGCCGGCCTGCTGGCGGCGGATTGCCCTGAGTTCGTCGACGGCCGCGTCCAGGCTCGCGTCCCGGCCGCCGAGGCCGACGCCGTCTTCGGAGAAGGCCTTGCGGAACAGGTAGTGCGCGACGGTCAGCCCTGCGGCCTTCGCCCGGCTCTCGATCTCGGTCTTCGCTGCGGGGCTGACGCGGAACGAGACCTTGGTGTGCTTCGGGTTCTCGTCGTCACGGCGGCGGCGCTTGGGCTTGCGGCGCGCGTCGGCACGGTCAGCAGGGTGGACGGCGGCAGCGCCAGCAGCGGTGGGTTTCTCCTGGAGTGCCGCGCCCTCGCGGTGCTCCTGCGGTGTTGCCGGGCGCGCCCTCGCGCTCGGCAACACCGCCTCGCCCACGCCCTCCTGGGCGGGGGCGTTCGCATCCGGGCCCCGATCAGGGGTCCGGATGCACTCGCTTGCTCCGCTGTTGGTCTGGGGGTGGTCGACGCCGTTGCGGTCGACGGGGTCCATGTCACCTGCCGGGTGCGGGCAGGCTGCGGGTCGGAAGTCGGTCAGAAGATGCTCCTCGGGTGGGGAGATGTGCAGGGCGGAGCCAGTGTCCGCGTGCGGTCCGGCTTGGCGGTGCCGGACATCGGTGGTACCGGACGGCGGCCCCTCGGTATCGGGGACCACTCGGCCGGTGGAACGAGAGAGGCCGGTCCCGCCCGGGTCGGACATCGACCGTGGGCGGGACCGATGGGCGGGGGACTTCTGCGCATCGGCAGAAGTCGGGGTGACCGACCGGACCGGTCCGGTCGGTCACCCCGTTCCGGTCAGTCGACCCGCGGGTGCGGGCGGGCCTGGTCCTCCGGGAACTCCTTGCGGAGCTCGTCCATCAGGACCGTGAAGCGCGTACTGCCGAGCGGCAGGTTGGCCTCGCGGACCGCGCGCTCGACGACCGGACGGCTGGGACGGCCATGCGCCCGGACCGCCGGACGGCTGACCTTCAGCAGCTGGTCCATCGACGCACCCGGAGGCCGCCCGGTCCGCCGCGTCCGGACCTCTTCGCCCTCGTCAGCGGGGTGGTCGTCCTCCGGCTCTTCAGCGTCCGGCAGTTCTGCCGACCCGGTCCCCTGACCGTCACCGTCCCCGGCGGACGGGTGGTCGTCGGCATCGTGGGGCCCCGGAACCGGACCGGCCGTTGCCGTCCCGTCCGGCTCGTGGGCGGCCGACGGCACGGGGTCGGCAGAAGTCCAGCCGGACGGTCCGCCGTCAGTGGCTGGCTGCTCGGGGATGTGCCGGGCGATGAGGATGTAGAGGTGGACCGCCCCGCCGAGGGCGATCGGCGAGAGCGTGGCCAGCACGCCGACCGCCGTGTCCCCGAGCCGGAGCTGACCGGCTCCGTCGAGCACGTGGTTGAGGCGCACGGCGTGCAGGGCGTTGGCCCACACGCTCGCGCCCGTGGCACCGGCGAACAGCAGCCAGGCGTAGGCGCGGGCGGTCCAGGGGGCGGCGCGCAGGACGAGCAGGGCGCGCACGCCGTAGGCGATGAACCCGTCGAGGGTGAACGGGAAGACGTACGTCAGCGGGCCGCGCACGTGGATGGCGACGGCCATCTGCTGGAGGGCGTCGAAGGACAGGGCGAAGCCGGCCAGGCCGATCAGGGCGACGGCGAGGCGGTCCCAGACGGTGACGCGGGGCCGGGAGGCGACAAGGGGGCTGAGCCGGACGGCTGCGTCGGCGGTGGGCAACACCGTACGCTGGAGCACGCAGGTTCCTTCCTCGGTGCGCTCGGGCTGCAACCCTGCACCGGGGTCGATCGTCGTGGATGGGCGGTTTTGGGGACCTTTCAGGCCCTCGGCGTTGGTAGCGCCGGGGGCCTTCGCCGTCTCCGCGAGCGGCGACGGCAGACGATGCACATTGCATCGACTTGCGATCCTCTATGGATCACCCTATAGTCGACCAGGCTCCCATGCAAATACCATCACTACTCGATGCGAGGTGAATCGAATGTCCGAACAGCCGGCCCCGCCGGAAAGCCCACTGCCGACCCCCGCCCTGAGCGAGGAACACGCCGCCGAACGGGTCCGCCTGGAGCGCGAGTACCTGGGGTGGAGCACCGGCGAACTCGCGAAGCGGATGACCGCGGCCGGCTACCCGATGAACCAGTCCTCCGTCTGGCGGATCGAGAGCGGCGAGCCCCGCCGCCGGATCAACCTCGACGAGGCGATCGGCTTCGCCAAGGTCTTCGGCCTCCCCCTGGAAGAGTTCCTCGGCCCGCCCGAGTCCTCCTCCAACAAGCACATCGCCGATGTCACCGACGTCGTGCTCGACATGTACCGCAGGCTGCTCGATCTGATGAAGAGCACCGGCGAGGCCTTCAAGCTCGTCGACCAGTACAACGCGATGTTCCCCCAGCACGCCGGGGAGCTGAACGACCGCATCGCCCGCGCCATCGCCGAGGAGAACCGCCGCCGCGGCCCCGTCCGGGAGAGCCCCATGGTCTTCCTGCGCTACCCGGCCTTCCAGCAGGCCGAGCAGCCGTCGGACGCCACCTCGCAGGAGTAGTCACCAGTCGATCCACGACGCGACCATGATCGTTCTTCGGAGCGAGCCGGACCCCGTCTACAGTCCCCACTGCACCACGGAAGCGCCACTTGGCGCGGCCGGGAAGCAGAGCTAACGTCACACCCCACGCGGCCACCAACCGCGCGAACCGCCCATCCACGACGATCGACCCCGGTGCAGGGTTGCAGCCCACCAGCCACCGAGGAAGGAACCGCGTGCCGCCCACCGAGCGCCGCACCACCACCGCTCCCCGCACGGCGACCAGGCCTTCACCACGGCCGGCCCCTTCGGCGTTCGCCCTCGGAGCACCCAGACCGATCTGACGGCCCTCCTCAGCCGCCGCCCGCACACCGGGCACCTGGCGGCTTCCCCACCAGCGCCCCGCGCTGTTCCACGCCCTCCCGCAGCTGCCGCGCACCTCCGTGTGCCCACGCCTGCCCGGACGGCGCCCACACCCCCTTTCTCCACAACCGCCCATCCACGACACCGCCATGCGGTGGCCCGGGTTGCAGCCCATCGGCCACCGCACGAGGAGCCGCATGCCCGAGCAGTACCTCACCGTCGCCCAGGTCGCCGAGCGCCTGGGCACCAGCGAGCGCTTCCCCCGCCGCCTGATCGCCGAGCGCCGCATCGCCTTCGTGAAGATCGGCACCCACGTCCGCATCGCCGAGAGCGTGCTCACCGCCTACATCGAGGCCAGCACCGTCCCCGCCATCCGGCCGGTCCGCGCCGGCGGCCGGCGCTTCGGGAGGGCTGCCTGATGGCGAACAACTCCGGCCGCCGACGCCGTTGGGGCTCCGTCCGCAAGCTCCCTTCGGGCCGCTTCCAGGCCCGTTACCCCGGCCCCGACGGCGCCCTGCGCAACGCGCCCGAAACCTTCGAGACCAAGGGCGACGCCGAGGCCTGGCTCGTCGAGACCGAAGCGGACATGCGCCGCGGCGAGTGGCGCGACCCCAACGCTGGCGCCGTCAACTTCCTTACCTACGCGACTGCTTGGATCGACGAGCGCGACCTCGCACCGCTCACCGAGGAGCTGTACCGCCGACTCCTCCGTCTCCACATCGCCCCGGCGTTCGGCGAGTCCGACGTGAAGGACATCACCGCTCCCCAAGTCCGCTCCTGGCGCGCCGAACTCCGCAAGCGCGGCATCAAGACCACCGCCGCCAAGTCCTACCGCCTGATCAAGTCGATCATGGAGACCGCGGTCGACGACGAGCTGATCCGCCGCAACCCCTGCCGCGTCAAGGGCGGCGGCAAGGAGGTGGCCGCCGAGCGCCCTCACGCGACCATCGAGCAGGTGCTCCAGCTCGCCGAGCTGATGGGGCCGCGCTGGCAGCTGATGGTGTTCATCGCCGCCTTCATGGCCCTGCGCCCTGAGGAGCAGGCCGAACTCCGGTGCCGTGACGTCGACCTGGAGAAGGGAGTCGTGTGGATCCGCCGCGCGGCCCCCGAACTCTGCACCGGAGAACGGGCCGTGGGCGACCCCAAGTCCGAGGCCGGCAAGCGGGCCCTCCGGATCCCACCCGAGCTCCTCCCCGAGTTCGAGCGGCACCTGCGCTGGTACGCCCAGGACGGCGACGACGGCCTGCTCTTCGTCGGCGAACGCGGAGCCCCCTTCCGCCGCTCGACCTTCGGCCGCAAGTGGCGCAAGGCCCGCAAGAAGCTTGGGCTCGACCACCTCCGCTTCTACGACCTCCGCCACACCGGCAACGTCCTCGCCGCCAGCACCGGCGCCAGCCTCCGAGACCTCATGGCCTTCATGGGCCACAACTCCCCCCGCGCCGCACTGATCTACCAGCACTCCACCGAGGAGCAGCAGACCAAGATCTCCGACGGCATCAGCGCCGCCGTCGTCGACATCCGCAGCGCCCGCCGCAAGCGAATGGCCTCCGACACCACGGCGCAGGCCCGCGAGGCGTGACCGCCCGCACCAGGACGAGCCCGGACAGCTTCGGCTGACCGGGTTCGTCCGACACCTTCCGCTGCCATCAACCAGCCTGGTCCGCAAGGCGCTTTGAGCTGGGCGCACAGCTCGCCGAAGGCGGCGTCGGCGGCGGGCGACAGGGGGAAGAGCCCGAGGAAGGCGTGGATCAGTCCGTCGTAGGTGCGGCTGAACACGTCGACGCCGGCCGCACGCAGGGCCTCGCCGTACGCGACGCCCTCGTCGCGCACCGGGTCGAACCGCGCGGTGCCGATGATCGCGGGCGCGAGTCCGGCGTGGCTCGCGGCGCGCAGCGGGGAGACCTGGGCAGGGTGCGGACGGCGGGGTCGTCGCCGGCGTACAGGTACTTGAAGTCGGTCAGGGCCTCCCGCGTGAGCAGGTAGCCTGTGGCGTTCTCCGTGTGGCTGGGGAAGTCCCCGTCGAAGTCGGTGGCCGGGTAGGCGAGGAGTTGGGCGGCGAGCGGGCGGTGCCGGTCGCGGAAGGCCAGGGCGACGGCGGCGGACAGGTTGGCGCCGGCGCTGTGGAGCGCCCGACAGCACTGTCCCGACGAAATCTGTCGCCGGGAACAACCCTCCGGCCGCAATCGCCGCGTCACGGCCGCCGAGGCTGCGGATGCCCTGCCCCTGGAGGGGCCCCTCGACGATCGGGCCGCCGAAGCACCACTGGGCCGATCGGGGCAATGCGCTCCCGGCGACGGGACGCCGCCCGCACTCCGCGACTGCGGGATCTCCGTGCGGGCCGGCTCCGGCAACGGCACCGGACCTGTTCGCCGCGACAAGTCCGGGCAGGCGTCTGCTGGTCCCGGGGACATGGCCGCCGTCCTCCCCGGTTGGCACGGTGGGAGGTGTCGCCCCCGGGAAGGTCCCAGGTCGGGCGGCGTGCGGAAGGAAGGCGATCACGATGGACGTGAACTCCAGGGGCCAGTACGGGGACTTCCAGAACGAGATCTACTTCGACGGGCTCTCCGGCGTGCTCCCCACCATGCCGATGAACTTCGCCGAACTGGAGGCGCGGGCGCAGGCGGCGCTGCCGCCGTCCGTCCTCTCCTACGTCGCCGGCGGTGCCGGGGACGAGCTCACCCAGCGGGCCAACGTCACCGCCTTCGAGCGGTACGGCCTGGTGCCGCGGATGATGGTCGGCGCCACGAAGCGGGACATGTCCGTGGACCTGTTCGGCCTGAAGCTGCCGTCGCCGCTGTTCATGGCGCCGGTCGGGGTGATCGGCCTGTGCGCGCAGGACGGGCACGGCGACCTCGCCACCGCCCGCGCGGCGGCGAGGACGGGCGTGCCCATGGTGGCCTCGACCCTGACGGTCGACCCGATGGAGCAGGTCGCCGCCGAGTTCGGCGACACCCCCGGCTTCTTCCAGCTCTACACCCCCACCGACCGGGCGCTCGCCGAGAGCCTCGTCCACCGGGCCGAGGCGGCCGGCTTCAAGGGCATCGTGGTCACCCTGGACACCTGGATCACCGGCTGGCGCCCGCGTGACCTCGGTGCCAGCAACTTCCCCCAGTTGCGCGGGCACGCGCTGGCGAACTACACCTCCGACCCGGTCTTCCGGGCCCGCCTCGCCAGGACGCCCGAGGAGGACCCACGCGCAGCCGTGTACGAGTGGGTGCGGGTCTTCGGCAACCCGCTGACCTGGGACGATCTGCCCTGGCTGCGCTCGATCACCGACCTGCCGATCATCCTCAAGGGCATCTGCCACCCGGAGGACGCCCGCCGGGCGAAGGACGGCGGCGTGGACGGCATCTACTGCTCCAACCACGGCGGTCGACAGGCCAACGGCGGGCTGGCGGCGATCGACCTGCTGCCCGGCGTAGTGGAGGCTGCGGACGGGCTGCCAGTGCTGTTCGACTCCGGCATCCGCACCGGCGCAGACGTGATCAAGGCGCTCGCCCTAGGCGCCACGGCGGTCGGCGTCGGCCGCCCGTACGCCTACGGCCTCGCGGTCGGCGGCGTGGACGGCATCGTGCACGTGCTGCGCTCGCTACTCGCCGAGGCCGACCTGATCATGGCCGTCGACGGCTACCCGACGCTCGCGGACCTGCGCGCGGACGGTGCGATCCGCAGCCGCTGACGCAGCGACGACCGAATCGGCCCGGCCCCGACTGGGGGCCGGGCCTTCGGCGTTCGTGGCCGAGGCCGCGCCGGATCAGGCGGTGACGCGCTTGAGCCAGGTCAGCAGGTCGGCGGTGACCTCGTCACGGTTGGTCTCGTGGAGGAGGTCGTGGCGGGCGCCGGGGTAGCTGTGGTGCGTGACGTCGGCCAGGCCCGCGTTGCGGTAGCGGTGGGCGATCAGGTCGGCGGGAAGCAGACCGGTGCTCATGGGGTCGGCCTCACCGGCGAAGACGGCCACCGGCAGGTCGGGACGCACCTGGGAAGGGTCGGCGAGGCGGGGTGCAGCAGCGGCAAGGGCGTTGAACCCGGCGGTGTCGAGGCCAAACCCGCACAGTGGGTCGGCGAGGTAGTCGTCGATGGCAGCAGGATCGCGGCTGAGCCAGTCGGCCGGGGTGCGGGACGGCTGGAAGGACCGGTTGAAGGCTGTGAGAAGTTGCGGACCGAGGCCGGATTCGGTGCGCGCGAGGTGGTCGAGCGCGGTGGTACCGAACAGCGCGAGGCCGTCGAGGCGGACGGAGTGGTCCAGGGCGTACTGTTGGGCGGCGAAGGAGCCCAGGCTGTGGCCGAGCAGGACCACCGGGACTCCGGGGTGGCGGCGCTCGACGATCGCGGTAGTGCGGGCGAGGTCGGCGACGAGTTCGTTCCAGCCGTTGTCCCCGAGGCGGCCTTTGCCGGCATGCATGGTCAGGCCGTGGCCACGGTGGTCGCCCACGTAGACGGCGCACCCCTCGGCGGTGAGCACATCAGCGAGGGGGGCGTACCGGCCGCTGTGCTCGCCCATGCCGTGGGCGATCTGGACGACGGCACGGGGCACGCCGTCCGGTGCCCAGGTGCGGACGTGGACCCGAATGCCGCCAGGGCTGGGGAAAGTGAACAACCTGGCCTCCAAATGGAGTTGAGCGGGCACGAAGAGCACCCGTCCCGCGGTGGGGGACTCCGCGGGCCGGGCTGACGGGGGCGCAGGGCGTCAGGCGGCCTGCGCGGCGAACTCGACGATGAGCCGGGCGACCGTGTCGGGCTGGTCGAGGTGGGCGGGGTGTCCGGCGCCGGGGACCACGGCGGCGCGGGCGAGCGGGCTCAACATGGCGGTGGCGCTGGCGTGTTCGCTGGGCCAGAACTGGCTGTCGGCGCCGGCCACGATGAGCGCGGGCACGGTGATGCCGGCGACGGTGTCGCGCCAGTCCTGGCAGGCGTGGTCGAACAGCAGAGGGTAGGTGTCAGGGGTGATCAGGCGGCTCATGCCCACGCCGCCGGCCCGGCGGATCGCCGCGTCGGTGGCTGCCGGCTCGGGCCAGGTGCGGCCGTGACCGGTGTTGACGGCGTTCGGGTGCTGGAAGAAGGTGCCCAGGTTGTCGGAGGCGAGGCCGTAGAAGCCGTACGGCCAGCCAGGGTTGTTGATCATCTTCGGGGTCTGGTCGACGGTGACGATCCCGGCGAGGCGCTCGCAGCCGAAGAGGCTGACGTAGGCCCAGATGGTGCTGGCGCCCATCGAGGCCCCGACCACCGTCACGTCGTCGAGGTCGAGGTGGGCGAGGAGGTCGTGCAGGTCCTTGCCGTGGCGGGCGATGCGGTGGCCGTGGGCGGGCTGGTCGGACCGGCCGTGCCAGCGGCGGTCGAAGGAGATGACCCGGTGGCCGGCCGCGCGCAGGGCGGCCCACTGCAGGGCCCAGCTGTCGGCAGGCGCGCCGTAACCGGCGATCAGCACGACCGGGCGGCCGGCTCCCTCGTCGTAGTAGTGCAGGGCGGTGTTGTCGCTCGCGACGAAGCGCGGCATGGCTGCCTCCGGAAAGGGCTGGTAGGTGGAAGGGGTCAGAGGGCCGGTCGGCGGCGCCAGGGGTGTCCCACGGCGACGGCGACCGCGCAGGCGATGAGGGTGTCGGTGAGCCGGGCGGTGATCACCCGGCCCTCCGAGGGCGGGCCGGGCACGGCCAGGACCAGGACGATGACGCTCGCCAGGGCGGTGTGCAGGGCGTACGAGCGGTCGGTGGCGCCGGGGAAGACCGCGCCCACCAGGGCGGCGAGCGCCACCAGAGCCCAGCCCGACAGCGCATGGGCGGCTATGACGGCGGCGAGCACGCCCAGGACCGTCCCGGCCACCCGGTCGCCCACCCGCCTCAGCACCGATGCATCGGCCGGCCGGAACGCCAGCGCGGCGGTCAGCGGCAGCCAGAAGGCGTGCTCAGGCCGCAGTACCTCCGCCAGGACGGCGGCCGAACCGACGCACAGCGGCAGCCGAAGAGCCGTGTCCCAGCGCGGTGGGCCCGACACCGGTACCCGAACGAAGCGGGGTCCGCCGAAGCCACGGCGGCACCAGGCGACGGCGAGCAACAGGCCCATCGGCGCGCACCCGAGGCCGTACAGCCCCATGGTGCGGGCGGTGCCCAGTCCGTGGCCGAGCCCCATCCCGATGGCGGTCAGCACCATCAGCTTGAGGCCGAACAGTTGGTCGGCGGGCCGGGCACTGCCGACCAGTCCCGCGATCAGGGCGGCCACGACCATGCACGCCACCTGGCCCCAACCGGGCGTGGGCGCGGCGTGGCCGAGCAGCAGTCCCGCAGCTCCCCCGAGCAGGATCGCGGCGAACCGGGCCGCGCGTTCGCGCACCGGTCCGCTGTGATCGCCGTTGACGCTGCACACCGCGCCCGCCACGGCCACCGGCACCCCGGCCGGACCGACCAGCGCGTGCGCGCCGACCAGCGCCGCCGTGATCGCGACCGCGCTGCGGACCGTACGGTCCCACGGCACTGCGGCGAGACGGCTGGGGCGGCGCACGGCGGGCGGCTCCTTGGCGAGAGCGGTTCGGGGGTTGCTTCCACCCTGCCCAGGCGGCGCGGCGGCGGCCATGGTGCGCGGGACAGCAGCGCCAGGGCCAGAATTGTCCGTGTGAACAAAGAAGCCGAGTCGCCCGCCCGCGAGCAACGCGGACGCGTCCTGGCGGCACTGTCGCTGGAGGACATCGCGGCGGACGCTGCCGTCACCGTCGTCCGCGAGGTCCCGGCCTACCACGGGCACGACACCGGCCAGGTGCGCACCGAACTTCTCGCCGTGCTGGAACCGGTCATGGCGTTCCTGCGCGAGGAGCGCGACGCCACCGCCGCCGAGCAGGCACAGTTCGCCGCCTTCGGCGCCCTGCGCGCCGAGCAGGGCGTCGGGCTGGAGCCGCTGCTGGAGGCGTTCCGGCTGACCACCCGGCGTGCCTTCGACGCCCTCTACGAACAGATCCGGCGCGCAGACGCCCCGCAGGTCGGGCTGGACCTGGCCCGGGACTTCTGGGCCGGCTGCGACCGGCTGTCGGCGGCGGTGGTCCAGGGGCACCGGGAGCGGGAGCTGGAGAAGGCCCAGGCCGCGCAGGAACACCGCACCCTGCTGCTGCGGCAGTTGCTCACCGGCGACCTGCCCACTGAGTACCTGGCGACGGCCGCCACGGCGCTGGGCCTCGACCTGCGCACCGAGTACCACGTCTGCCACGCCCGGCCGGGGAAGGGCCGCACGATCGCCGCCGTGGAACGGGCCCTGCGCCCGCACACCGCCGCGCTGCTGGCCGAGCCGGGCACCGACCGCGTCATCGGCCTGACCACCCGTCCGCTCCCGGCCCGCATGACCCTGCCGGTGGGCCTGGGCTCGGCGCGCCCGCTGGCCCAGCTCCGTGAGTCACTGGCCGAGGCCGAACGCTCCGACGAACTGGCCGTCGCCTTCGACCTCCACCGGTGCGTGCGAACCGGCGAACTCCCGCTCCACCTGGCCGTGCTGGCCCTTCCGTCGGTAGGCGAGCAACTCGTCGAACGGTGCTTCGGCCACACCACGGGCGAACGCCGCACCACCCTGGTACGCACCGTCGACGCCTACCTCGCCACCGACGCCAACGCCGACCAGGCCGCCGCCGCCCTCTTCGTCCACCCCAACACCCTGCGCTACCGCATCCGCGGCCTCACCGCCGCCACCGGCCTCGACCCCGCCCACACCGAGGACGCCCTCACCCTGTGGTGGGCCGTGCGCCACCTCCAGGCGACCGGAAGCGGAAGCCGGTCGTGAGCACACCAGGTGCCGCCCCCTCCGAGCGGTGACTCGGCGGAGGCGGCACGAGCGGGAGCAGGTCAGCGGGCGTACTGCTGCTCGAACTGCTCGATCACGCCGCCCGCGATCTGGGTGACCAGATTGCCCCGGGTGAGGCCGAACAGGTGGCCGGCCCAAGGGAGCGGACCGGGCCGCACGTGGTGCAACCGCGAGGAGGCGTACCAGCGCTCGGGCTGCTCCGTTCGCCCGAATTCGCTGGCGGCGCCTCGGCCGACGAGGGCAGGCAGCGGAAAGGCGGGGGCGGAAACCGGCGCCTCCGAAGACGTCCGAGCGGGTGAGGCCCGCGCGTGCCGCCGTCTGCCTCCCGCCTGGCGCCCCGACGATGAACCAGTCCCTACCCCTCCCCGGCCAGGAGCCCCCCGTGCCCAGGATCACCACCAACGACGGCGTCTCCCTGCACTATTACGACGAGGGCGACGGCCAACCGGTCCTGCTCATCTCCGGCTACGGCGCGCCCGCCGACGACTGGGCCCTGCAGTGGGCCCCGTTGCGAGGGGCCGGCTACCGGGTGATCTCCCTGGACCGCCGCTGGCACGGCCGGTCCGACCGCCCCGCCTGGGGCCAGCGCATGTCCCGCCACGGCAAGGACGTCGACGACCTGCTCACCTCCCTCGACCTTCGGGACGTGGTGATCGTCGGCCAGTCGATGGGCGCCAACACCATCTGGGCGTACGTCAGCCTCTGCGGCACCGAACGCCTTGCCGGAATCGCCACCGTCGACCAGACCCCGAAGATGGTCAACACCCCTGACTGGCCCTACGGCTTCTACGGCCTCACCGACGAGAGCCTCGGCACCTTCTTCACCACCCCCGAGGCGTTCGCCACCGGCCACGGCCGCGCCTGGCCTGACCCCGTCGAGCTCGACGCCGCCATCAAGGCCGCCGGCGGGCGCGGCGCCGAGAGCCTGATCACCCCCGACACCTACCCGCTCCTGCTCGACCACTCCCGCCAGGACTGGCGCGACACCGTCGCCCGCGCCGAGGTCCCCGTCCTGATCACCGCCGGCGCCGAGAGCCAGTTCTGGCCCGCCGAGCACGCCGCTGCCACCGCCGCCCTCAACCCCAAGGCGACCTCCACCGTCTTCGAAGGCGCCGGCCACACCGCCCACGTCGACCGGCCCGACGCCGTCAACGAGCGCCTGCTCGCCTTCGCCGACTCCGTCCGAACCGGCAGCTGAGGGACCCGTCAACGACCGCGTCCTGGCCTTCTGGCACGGATCTGGCACGGCGGGGGCAAATTGGTCTAGACAATGCGAAAGGCCCAGGTCGTTGACCTGGGCCTTTACTGCTGGAGCGGGCGACGAGAATCGAACTCGCGCTCTAAGCTTGGGAAGCTCATGTTCTACCATTAAACTACGCCCGCCTGACGAGCCGTCATAGACCGCTCGATCCAGCATCACTGTACCCCATCCGTGACCCTCGCCGCACAGGCCTCCCGGGGACGTGGCGGAGCGCGGCCGGGGGCGCGCGGAGGCGTACTGTGTGGGCCGCGTAGGAGTGCTCCGGCGGGTGGGGTCGGGGCGGCGAGCCACGGTGTGGAATGTCCGGAACATCCCCTAATGTGACGCTGTCCCGGGGCCTTGGGCCACCGGGGCGCGATGAGTACGGGTGAGTACTGGGTTAGGGATGGGAAGGGGACCGATGGAGCAGCGCGCCGTCGTTCGTTGTGCCGAGGGGCACCTGTTCAGCACCACCACGTTCCCGATGCAGAACCTCGGACCCGGCCGGCTCGGGCCCGGGCGGCTGATCCGCTGTCCGCAGTGCGGACGGCTCCGGAGCTCGGTGCTGGCCGACGTGCGGGAGCTGTCGGCGCCGCAACTGGCGCAGGCCCTGCGGCTGGAGGCCGCGGAGTTCCTGGCCTGACGGTCGGCGTGAGGACGGAACGGGCCCCGGGCGGATTCGTCCGGGGCCCCGTCGTGCACGTAACCTCGAAGCGTGCTGCTCTCTGACAAGGACATCCGGACCGAAATCGACCTGGGCCGGGTCGTCATCGACCCGTTCGACCCGTCGATGATCCAGCCGTCGAGCATCGACGTGCGCCTCGACCGCTTCTTCCGCGTGTTCGAGAACCACCGCTACCCGCACATCGACCCCTCCGAGGAGCAGCCGGACCTGACCCGGCTGGTCGAGCCCGAGGGCGACGAGGCGTTCATCCTGCACCCCGGCGAGTTCGTGCTGGCCTCGACCTACGAGGTCATCACGCTGCCCGAGGACGTGGCGTCCCGGCTGGAGGGCAAGTCGAGCCTGGGCCGGCTGGGCCTGCTGACGCACTCCACGGCCGGCTTCATCGACCCCGGCTTCAGCGGGCACGTGACGCTGGAGCTGTCCAACGTCGCGACGCTGCCGATCAAGCTGTACCCGGGCATGAAGATCGGGCAGCTCTGCCTGTTCCGGCTCTCCTCGCCCTCGGAGCACCCGTACGGCTCGGAGCGCTACGGCTCGCGCTACCAGGGCCAGCGCGGCCCGACGCCGTCCCGCTCGTACCTGAACTTCCACCGCACCCGGGTCTGACCGGCCCGACCGGAACAGCACGCGCGACAACGGGCGGCCGCCCCTCGACTGACGAGGGGCGGCCGCCCGTGGCGTTGCCGGGCCGGGCCCGGTGGCGGTCAGGCCCGCTTCGGCCTGGTGACGGCGACCAGCTCGGTGCCGTCCTCGGAGAGCCGCAGCTCGGTGCGGAGCTCGGCCAGCTCGCCGAGGTGGTGCAGGTGGGTGCCGCCGCAGAAGATCTGCGCGCCACCCTCGGGCAGCTCGCAGTGCCACTGGCGGCGGGCGGTGAGCTCGGGGCCGGGGACCTCGATGCGGACCGGGGCGTCGGCGGCGACCCAGGTGGCGAGCCGGGCGTTGACGGCCTCGGTGAGGGCGGGCAGGGCGTCGGCGAGGGCGGGCAGCTCCTCGGTGGCGTCCGCCGTGAAGCCCTTCTTCTTGAGCGACTTGCCGAGCCGGTAGGTGTCGGTGCTGGCCTCGGTGTCCATCACCGAGGTGGCCATCGCGAGGCTGTCGAAGTCGGGGTGGCCGAGGGCGTCGGAGCGGCCCGGGTCCTTGCGCCAGCGCGGGGCGAGGGCCTCGTTGAGGGCGAGGGCGAGCAGGTGGCAGCCGCTGTGCGAGGCGCTGAGCGCGGCCCGGCGGCCGGCGTCGACGGTGAGCACCGCGGTGCGTCCGACGAGGTCGCCCGGGTCGGTCGCGAGGACGTGCAGGACCAGCCAGGACCACTCCTCGTCGCCGCGCCGGACCGGGATGTCGGCACCGACCAGCGGCGCGCCGCCGTCCGGACCGACGGCGCCGGTGAGGCAGTCGACGACGGCCAGCTCGGTGCCGTCCACGGCGAGGGTGCCGAGGTCGGCGGGCTGGTCGGGCCAGGTGTGGTCGAGCGGGTGGAACGGGGTGGCCGCGGTGACCACGGCGTACCGGCCGTCGGCCAGCGGGTGCACCGCGAGCACCGGGGACTCGCCGGTCACCGCCCCGGCCGGGAAGCTGACGTGGGTGGTGGGGAGGGTCATTCCTGGCTCCGGTACGTGAACGACGGGGGTGGACGGGGCCCGGTACGACCCGGGGCCCGTCCACCATTGTGCCGTCCGGGGCGCGGCGGCATGATCGCGCACCCCGGTGTCGGGGCGGGCCCCGGACCGGTGCCGCGGGGCCGGGCGGCCCGGCACCGGGGCGGGCGGGCTCAGCCCAGCGTCGGCAGCTTGATCAGCACCAGCAGCGCGAGCAGCTGCACCGCCGCGGCGGCCGCCGCCTTGCCCCAGGGCAGGTCGTGCACCCGCCGGACCATGCTGCTCAGCAGGAACGCGCAGAGCGCCCAGGTGGCCCATCCGGCGACCTGGACCACCACGCTGCCCGAGGGCAGCACCAGGTCGAGCAGCAGCCGGGGGGCGTCGGTCAGCCAGCCGATCAGGGCGGCCAGACCGACGGTCGACTTCCAGGGGCCGTCGCCGCCGAGCTGGCGGGCCAGCGCGTAGGTGACCGCGCCGAAGACCGCGCCGGCCAGGGTGAAGCCGATCGCGGCGGCGAGGATGCCGGTCAGCGCGACGGTGAAGGTCGAGTTGACGATGTCGTCGTGGGTCAGCCCGATGCCGAGGACCGCGAGGGCGCCGTAGAGCATCGACACCGTCAGGGCGGGCAGCCAGACCTGGTGGTCGCGGGTGCGGTCGAAGGTCGCGCCCGGGGCGCGGAAGACGCCGACGAGCAGCTCGCGCCAGTGCGGGCGGGGGCCGGAGACGTGCGGGGCGGACTGGCCGCCGGCCCGGTAGACGGTGACGTTGTCCTGGTTGTACGGGGGCTGCTGCCCGGCGCCGTGGCCCTCCTGGCCGTAGCCGCCGGGGTGGTAGCCGCCCTGGTCGTAGCCCTGGTCGCCCTGGCCGTAGCCCTGCTGCTGCGGGCCCGGTTGCCCGGGGTACCCGCCCTGGTCGTAGTACCCCTGGTGGGGCTCCTGCGGGTACGGGTCACCGGCCGGGAAGGCCCGGGTGCTGCCGGGCCGGTCGGCGGCGTACGGGTCGTACCCGCCGCCGTGCGGACCGGGCGCGCCGAAGCCCCCCGGTGTTCCGTCGGCTCCCCCGGCCGCCCCCCGGTGCGGGGCCGTGAAGTACTCCGGCCCGTCCGTCCCCCCGTGCCCCCCGGGTGCCCCCGCCGGCGGCGGAGGGGGCGCCCACCCGCCGTGGGGGTCGGCGCCCTGACCGCTGTCGTATCGATTACCAGCCACGGTCCGACGGTACCCGTCCGGCCCGGTCCGCGGACGCCCGGTTCGCAGCCGGGGCCGGTTTGCAGCGAGTCTGAGACGAACGGGTCGGGAATGCCGGCCGCACCCGGGCGCCCGGGCTGCGCGCCGCGGGTGCCGGGTCCGGTCCGGGTCCTACCGCTGTGCGGTGACCGAGGGGCCGTGCACGGCGGCGGCGGCCGCGGTGCCGGCCGGGCAGCCGCCCGGGCCGGCCGAGGTGCGGACCGCGCCGACCGGCAGCAGGGTGCCGCAGGCGATCCGGATGCCGTTCGGCAGCTCGTTGTCGGACTCGACGATGGCGCCGTCGCCGATCACCGCGCCGTCCAGCGCCGAGCGGGCGCCGACGGTGGCGAAGGCGCCCACGATGGAGTCCTTGACCAGGGTGTCCGGGCCGATCACCGCGCCCGGGAGGATCACGCTGCCCTCGACGATCGCGCCGGGCTCGACCACGGCGTCCTCGGAGACGACGGTGCCGCCGCTGAGCACCGCGCCCGGGTGGACGGTGGCGCCGGGCAGCAGCAGGGCGTCGCCGGTCGGCCCGGGAACGGCCGGGGAGTCGACCTTGCCGAGCACCAGGTCGGCGGAGCCGCGGACGAACGCGGCCGGGGTGCCGAGGTCCAGCCAGTAGGAGGTGTCGACGACGCCGCGCAGCAGCGCGCCGGTGGCCAGCAGCTCCGGGAAGGTCTCGCGCTCCACGGAGACCTCCCGGCCGGCCGGGATGCGGTCGATGACGGACCGGGTGAAGACGTAGCAGCCGGCGTTGATCTGGTCGGTGACGATCTGCTCCGGCGTCTCCGGCTTCTCCAGGAACTCCAGCACCCGCCCGTTCGCGTCGGTCGGCACCAGGCCGAAGGCGCGCGGGTCCTCGACCCGGGTGAGGTGCAGGGTGACGTCGGCCCCGGCGGCCACGTGGCCGTCGCGCAGGGCGGCGATGTCGACGCCGGAGAGGATGTCGCCGTTGAAGACCAGGACGGGCTCGTCGGGGCCGCAGGTCAGCCCGGAGGCGGCGTTGCGGATGGCGCCGCCGGTGCCCAGCGGCTCGCGCTCGGTCAGGTAGACCAGCTCGATGCCGTACGGCGTGCCGTCCTGGAAGTGGTCCTCGAAGACCTCGGCCAGGTAGGAGGTGGCCAGCACGACGCGGGTGACGCCGGCGGCGGCCGCGCGGGCCAGCTGGTGCGCGATGAAGGGGACGCCCGCCACCGGCAGCATGGGCTTGGGGGTGTGGGTGGTCAGCGGACGCAGTCGCGTGCCCTTACCACCGACCAGCATGATCGCCTCGGTCATGGTCTGCGCTGTTCCCCTTGTGCTCTCCGCGGCCCGGCCCGGCGGGCCGATACCTCCGTCGGTGGTCTGGACCCGTCCGGCGGTCCGGAACGGGTCGACCGGCACGGGGCCGGTCTGGCGCCTACTGTATTTCCTTCCAACGGAGACGCAGTCAGGCGGCCGTGCGATTGGCACCACACCCCTACGAGTCCTGCCCTCCGCGCGCTCCGCCGCGCACCCCCGATCGGCGCCAAAAGCCCGGCCCGGCGGGCGCTCTCGCGACGCCCCCCGGGCCGGGCAGTTGTTGCAGAACTGTCGAACAGGGGACGCTACGCGTCCACCGTCGCGGGCTCCTCGGCCTCGGTCGGCGGGGTGGCCTTCACCGAGTCGAGCAGCAGCTGTGCGACGTCGACCACCTTCAGGTGCTCCTTGGCCGCGCCCTCGTTCTTCTTGCCGTTGACCGAGTCGGAGAGCATCACCAGGCAGAACGGGCAGGCGGTGGAGACGATGTCGGGGTTGAGCGACAGCGCCTCGTCCACGCGCTCGGTGTTGATCCGCTTGCCGATGCGCTCCTCCATCCACATCCGGGCGCCGCCGGCGCCGCAGCAGAAGCCGCGCTCCTTGTGGCGGTGCATCTCCTGCTGGCGCAGACCGGGGACCTTGTCCATGATCTCGCGCGGCGGGCTGTAGACCTTGTTGTGACGGCCCAGGTAGCAGGGGTCGTGGTAGGTGATCAGGCCCTCGACCGGGTTGACCGGGACGAGCTTGCCCTCGTCGATCAGGTGCTGCAGCAGCTGGGTGTGGTGGATGACCTCGAAGTGGCCGCCCAGCTGCGGGTACTCGTTGGCGATGGTGTTGAAGCAGTGCGGGCAGGTGGCGACGATCCGCTTGACCGGGGCGTCCTCCAGGGCCGCGTTCAGCGTCTCGACGTTCTGGGCGCCGAGCATCTGGAAGAGGAACTCGTTGCCCAGGCGGCGGGCGGAGTCACCGGTGCAGGACTCCTCCTTGCCGAGGATGGCGAACTTCACGCCCGCGGTGTGCAGCAGCTCGGCGAAGGCCTTGGTGGTCTTCTTGGCCCGGTCCTCCAGGGCGCCGGCGCAACCGACCCAGTAGAGGTACTCGACCTCGGCGGGGTCGATGTCCTCGCCGATCACCGGCACCTCGATGCCGGTCTCCTTCTTGAGCTCCTTCACCCAGTCCAGGCGGGCCTTGGTGGCCATGCCCCACGGGTTGCCCTTGTTCTCCAGGTTCTTGAGCATCGTCCCGGCCTCGGTCGGGAACGAGGACTCGATCATCACCTGGTAGCGGCGCATGTCGACGATGTGGTCGATGTGCTCGATGTCCACCGGGCACTGCTCGACGCAGGCGCCGCAGGTGGTGCAGGACCAGAGGACGTCCGGGTCGATGACGCCGTTCTCCTCGGCGGTGCCGATCAGCGGGCGCTCGGCCTCGGCCAGGGCCGCCGCGGGGACGTCGGCGAGCTGCTCGGGGGTGGCCTTCTCCTCGCCCTCCATGTCCTTGCCGCCGCCGGCGAGCAGGTAGGGGGCCTTGCCGAAGGCGTGCTCGCGCAGGCTCATGATCAGCAGCTTGGGCGAGAGCGGCTTGCCGGTGTTCCAGGCGGGGCACTGCGACTGGCAGCGGCCGCACTCGGTGCAGGTCGAGAAGTCGAGGATGCCCTTCCAGGAGAAGTGCTCGACCTGGGAGACGCCGAAGACGGCGTCGTCGGCCGGGTCCTCGAAGTCGATCGGCTGGCCGCCGCTGGTCATCGGGCGCAGGGCGCCGAGCGCGGTGCCGCCGTCCTCCTCGCGCTTGAAGTAGATGTTGAAGAAGGCGAGGAAGCGGTGCCAGGCCACGCCCATCGAGGGGTTGAGGCCGATGGTGGTCGCCCACGCGAAGGAGATGCAGATCTTCAGCATCGCGAAGAGGTAGACCAGGTTGGCCAGCGTGCCGTGGGCGACGCCGTCGAAGGCGGCGGCGATCGGGTACGAGACCAGGTACGCCGGGTCGTAGGAGTCGACGCCGGCCAGGGCGCCCTCCAGGCCGCGCAGCATCAGGATGCAGATGCCGATGCCGAGGATCGTGTACTCGACGTAGAAGGCCTGCCAGGCGATGGAGCCGGCGAAGCGCGACTTGCGGCCGGCCCGGGAGGGCAGGCTGAGCAGCCGGATCACGATCAGGGTGGCGATGCCCAGGGTGGTCAGGGTGCCGACCAGCTCGACGAAGATCTCCCACGGCAGCCAGTGGCCGATGATCGGGAGCGCGAACTCGGCGTCGAAGAGCTGGCCGAAGGCGTTGACCACGGTGAGGACGAGGCTGAAGAAGCCGACCGCCACGAACCAGTGGGCGATGCCGACGATCCCCCAGCGGTTCATCCTGGTGTGGCCGACGAACTCGACGGCGACGGTCTTCGCCCGCTGGGCGGGCTGCCCGAAGCGGGTGGAGTCCGCCTGACCGGTCCGCACCACCTTGAAGATGTACAACGCCGCACGGGCGGCGAGCGCGGTGCCGATCACGAACGTGACCAGCGAGATGACGATCGCTGCTAGCTGCATCGGCTCTCCGTCTCCTGCGGCTTGCTGTTGAGCAGTCTCTGTGGTTCTGAAGTAAGTGTACTCGTCGGTAACTTGCCGGGCCGACGGCCCGGACAATACCGCCCGCCCACAGTCCTCCAGAAGGTTCTCAAGCTATGGCGGCAGTCACGTCACCCCACGCCCGCCACATCCGCCCGGCGGCCGCACCGCAGGACAGGGCTCAGCAAAGTTGAGCCACCCGGACTCATACCTGTTGACGCGACCCGTCGGGTCATGCATCCTTGAGCCCGTAAAGCTCAACTCTTCCGTGGAGGTATCTACGATGGCACGCGCGGTCGGCATCGACCTCGGTACGACGAACTCGGTCGTCAGCGTTCTGGAGGGTGGCGAGCCCACCGTCATCACGAACGCCGAGGGCGCGCGGACCACGCCGTCCGTCGTGGCCTTCGCGAAGAACGGCGAGGTCCTGGTCGGCGAGGTGGCCAAGCGCCAGGCGGTCACCAACGTGGACCGCACCATCCGCTCGGTCAAGCGCCACATGGGCACCGGGTGGAAGATCAACCTGGACGGCAAGGACTTCAACCCCCAGCAGATCAGCGCCTTCATCCTGCAGAAGCTGAAGCGGGACGCGGAGGCCTACCTGGGCGAGACCGTCACCGACGCCGTCATCACCGTCCCGGCGTACTTCTCGGACTCCGAGCGCCAGGCCACCAAGGAGGCCGGTGAGATCGCGGGCCTCAACGTCCTGCGCATCGTCAACGAGCCGACCGCGGCCGCCCTGGCCTACGGCCTCGACAAGGACGACCAGACCATCCTGGTCTTCGACCTCGGCGGCGGCACCTTCGACGTCTCCCTGCTGGAGATCGGCGACGGGGTCGTCGAGGTGAAGGCCACCAACGGTGACAACCACCTCGGCGGCGACGACTGGGACCAGAAGGTCGTCGACCACCTGGTCAAGGTCTTCCAGGCCGGCCACGGCGTCGACCTGTCCAAGGACAAGATGGCCCTGCAGCGTCTGCGCGAGGCCGCCGAGAAGGCCAAGATCGAGCTGTCCTCGTCCTCCGAGACCTCGATCAACCTGCCCTACATCACGGCCTCGGCCGAGGGCCCGCTGCACCTGGACGAGAAGCTCACCCGCGCCCAGTTCCAGCAGCTCAGCTCCGACCTGCTGGAGCGCTGCAAGATCCCGTTCCACAACGTGATCAAGGACGCCGGCATCGCGCTCTCCGAGATCGACCACGTGGTCCTGGTCGGCGGCTCGACCCGCATGCCCGCCGTCGCCGAGCTCGTCCGCGAGCTGACCGGCGGCAAGGAGGCCAACAAGGGCGTCAACCCGGACGAGGTCGTCGCCATCGGCGCCTCGCTCCAGGCCGGTGTCCTCAAGGGCGAGGTCAAGGACGTCCTGCTGCTCGACGTCACCCCGCTGTCCCTCGGCATCGAGACCAAGGGCGGCATCATGACCAAGCTGATCGAGCGCAACACCACGATCCCGACCAAGCGCTCCGAGATCTTCACCACGGCCGAGGACAACCAGCCGTCCGTGCAGATCCAGGTCTACCAGGGCGAGCGAGAGATCGCCGCGTACAACAAGAAGCTCGGCATGTTCGAGCTGACCGGCCTCCCGCCGGCGCCGCGCGGCCTGCCGCAGATCGAGGTCACCTTCGACATCGACGCCAACGGCATCATGCACGTCGGTGCCAAGGACCTCGGCACCGGCAAGGAGCAGAAGATGACCGTCACCGGCGGCTCCGCGCTGCCGAAGGACGACATCGAGCGCATGATGCGCGAGGCCGAGCAGTACGCGGAGGAGGACCACAAGCGCCGCGAGTCCGTCGAGACCCGCAACTCCGCCGAGCAGCTCGTCTACTCGACCGAGAAGTTCATCGCCGACAACGCCGACAAGCTCCCGGCCGACGTCAAGACCGAGGTCGAGACCGCCGTCGGCGAGCTCAAGGAGGCCCTGAAGGGCGAGGACATCGCGAAGATCCGCGAGGCCTCCGAGAAGGTGTCCACCACCGCGCAGAAGCTCGGCCAGGCGCTGTACGCCAACGCCGACGCCGCCGGTGCGGCCCCGGCCGGCGACTCCGCCCAGGCCAAGGCCGAGGACGACGTCGTCGACGCCGAGATCGTGGACGACGAGAAGCCCAAGGGCGGTGCGTCGGCATGACGGACAAGCCGCAGGGCGGCAAGCCCGGCGACGACTCCGCCGCCGAGGAGGCCGTGATCAAGGCGGCCGAGGAGGCCGCCGCGGGCGGTTCCTCCGACGCCGACGGTGCCGACGACCTGGCCGCCGCGAAGCGCGAGGCCGGCGAGCGCACCGCCGACCTGCAGCGCCTGCAGGCCGAGTACCAGAACTACCGCAAGCGGGTCGAGCGCGACCGGCTGACGGTCCGCGAGATCGCGGTCTCCAACATCCTGGAGTCCCTGATCCCGGTCCTGGACGACATCGGCCGCGCCCGCGAGCACGGCGAGGTCACCGGCGGCTTCAAGTCCGTCGCCGAGTCCCTGGAGACGGTCGTCGCCAAGCTGGGCCTGCAGCAGTTCGGCAAGGAGGGCGAACCCTTCGACCCGACCATGCACGAGGCCCTGATGCACAGCTACTCCTCGGACGTCACCGAGGACACCTGCGTGCAGATCCTCCAGCCCGGCTACCGGATCGGCGAGCGGATCATCCGCCCCGCCATGGTCGCCGTCGCGGAGCCCCAGCCGGGCACCCAGACGACGGCCGGTCCGGACGGCGACGCCAAGTCCGGTGACGAGGACGCGTCCGACGGTGGCTCGGACAGCTGACAGCTGACAACCTGTGACAGCTGACAACCAGTGCGCTGCGGAGTCGTACGCCGGCCATGACGGCGGCCGGCTCCGCAGCGCGCTGTCGACGGCGTCCGGCGGACGGCCCGTCGACAGCACAGCGACGATGGACATCGGGAGGTGGCGGGAGCCGTGAGCGAGCGCAGCGGGCGGACCGTTCAGAGGTGCGCGTGGCGCGCAGCGGCTGCCGGGCGGAGCGAGGTGGACGCATGAGCGGCAAGGACTACGTGGAGAAGGACTACTACAAGGTCCTCGGCGTGCCCAAGGACGCCACCGCCGCCGAGATCAAGAAGACCTACCGCAAGCTCGCCCGCGAATTCCACCCGGACGCCAACAAGGGCGACAGCAAGGCCGAGGACCGCTTCAAGGACATCTCCGAGGCCTACGACGTCCTCTCCGACGAGAAGCGCCGCAAGGAGTACGACGAGGCGCGCAGCCTCTTCGCCAACGGCGGCTTCCGGGCCGGCGGCCCCGGCGCGGGCGCCGGCAACTACAGCTTCGACTTCGGCGACCTCTTCAGCGGCAGCCAGAGCGCCAACACCGGCGGGCTCGGCGACGTCTTCGGCGGCCTGTTCAACCGCGGCGGCCGGCAGGCCCAGCCGCGGCGCGGCGCCGACGTCGAGACCGAGGTCACCCTGGCCTTCGAGGAGGCCGTCGACGGCGCGACCGTCCCCCTCCGGATGACCAGCCAGGCCCCCTGCCGCTCCTGCAACGGCACCGGCGCCCGGACCGGCACCACCCCGCGGGTCTGCCCGACCTGCGTCGGCGCCGGCACCGTCAGCCGCGGCCAGGGCGCGTTCGCGCTCTCCGAGCCGTGCAAGGACTGCCGCGGCCGCGGCATGATCGTCGACGACCCGTGCAACGACTGCCACGGCAGCGGCCGGGCCAGCTCGGCCCACACCATGCAGGTCCGCATCCCCGCCGGCGTCCAGGACGCCCAGCGGATCCGGCTCAAGGGCAAGGGCGCGCAGGGCGAGCGCGGCGGCCAGCCCGGCGACCTCTACGTCACCGTGCACGTCGACCCGCACCCGGTCTTCGGCCGCAAGGGGGACAACCTCACCGTCACCGTCCCCGTGACCTTCCCCGAGGCCGCTCTCGGCGGCACCATCGAGGTGCCCACCCTCAACGGCCCCGCCGTGAAGCTCAAGCTGCCCCCGGGCAGCGCCAACGGCCTCACCATGCGCGCCCGCGGCAAGGGTGCCACCCGCAAGGACGGCACCCGCGGCGACCTCCTCGTCACCGTCGAGGTCGTGGTGCCGCAGCACGTCACCGGCGACGCGCTGAACGCCCTGGAGCAGTACCGCGAGGCCACCGCCTCCGACGACCCGCGAGCCGCCCTGTTCCGGGCGGCGAAGGGAGCGTGACGACCAGATGTCCCCGATGATCCCCGACAGCCCGATCGGCCCCGGCATCGGCGAGGGCCTCCCCGGCGACAACCGCCGCCCCCGGCGCGCCGCGGCCCCGCCGCAGTACGTGCTCACCGAGGACACCCCGGTGTACGTCATCTCCGTCGCCGCCGAGCTCTCCGGCCTGCACCCGCAGACCCTCCGCCAGTACGACCGCCTCGGCCTGGTCTGCCCCGACCGCACCGCGGGCCGCGGCCGCCGCTACTCGGCCCGCGACATCCAGCAGCTGCGCGAGGTCCAGCGGCTCTCCCAGGACGAGGGCATCAACCTGGCCGGCATCAAGCGGATCATCGAGCTGGAGAACCAGGTCACCGCCCTGCAGTCGCGGATCAGCGAACTGGTCGACTCCCTCGAGGGCGCCGCGACCGCGCTCCAGCAGCGCGAGGCCGCCGTGCACGCCTCCTACCGGCGCGACCTCGTCCCGTACCAGCCCCCCACCCCGCACTCCAGCGCCCTGGTGGTCTGGCGCCCCAAGCGCTGAACGGGCCCGAAACACCGACAGCCGCCGGTTCCCTCCGCCTGGGGGGTGCCGGCGGTTTGGTCGTGGTGAGAGGGTGCCAATCGAAGCGCTACTCCGCAATGGTGGAACAATGCCCACTTCCAGATCCCACTCCGGGATCTAGGATCACCGATGGGGCTCGGGTGCAGCCATAGGGCAGGTTCGGTCGTCGAGAAGGAGCCGTGAATGAACGGGAGGAACGACGCCATTCCGGGGGTCAGTGCGACGGGCACCCTGTCCGCCGGAGCGCATGATCTCTACCTCGCGATTATCCGGACGCGCGGTCGGACGGCCCGCAATGAAATCGCGGAGCACGACTACAGCCACCTCAGCGAGCTGTTGGACATCGGTCTCCTGACTCCCGACCTGGATGATCCGCAGATTCTGGTCGCGGTCGACCCGCAACAGCTCGCCACCGGTCTGAGCGCGGTCTGGCAGCGTCAGGCACTGGCACTGCTGTCGCGCGCGATAGCCGTCCCGAGCGACCTCCAGAGCCTCGCGGACGCGTTTCACCGCCCGGAGTCCTCCGGCGGAACAATTGAGTACGTCCGCGGCAAGGCGCTGATCAGCCAGCGGATCAACCACGCCGTGACCACGGCGAAAGAGGAGATCCTCGCGGCCCAGCCGGGAGGTCCGCGCCCGCCGGACGTCCTGTCCCGGGTGCTCGACGACGACCTGGCCGATCTCAAGCGCGGGATCGCCGTCCGCACGATCTACCACCCGAGCACGCGGTACCACGCGCCCACCCGGGACTACGTCGCGAAGATCACCGAGGCCGGCGGCCGGTTCCGCACCCTCGACGAGCCGTACACCAGGCTGATCATCGTGGACCGGCAGCTGGCCGCCATCCCGGTCGCCGAGGACCTCAACCTGGCCGCCTTCATCCACGACCCCGCCGTCATCCACTTCCTCGTGCACGAGGTGTTCGAACGCAACTGGAACCGCGGTCTCGACTTCACCGGCGGACGCACCGTGCCGCAACAGGTGGTGTCACGGATGCGCCAGACCATCATCGACCTGCTGCTCGAGGGCACCAACCACCGGGTCATCGCCCGCCGGCTCGGCATCAGCGAACGGACCCTCGCCCGCCATCTGGCCGAGATGCGGGAGGACTACAACGTCGAATCGCTGTTCCAACTCGGTTGGGCGCTGGCCCGTTCGTCACAAGAGACCGACGAATCGTCATGCCTCCCCGCCGCTTCCGGCAGCGCATAACGATTCGTCAGCCTCATTCTGTCATGTCCACTGGTGTTCGCCGTCCAAAGCCGTGCCCATTGCCTGATTCGAAGTCGTACTAACATCGACCCCGAACCCCGCGCGATTGACATGGGCAGATCCATCGGCATCATGGCCGGTGGCAAGCAGTCCGAAGCCAAGCACGGTAAGGACGCCCGCAGATATCGCCATCACGGCCGCCTTGGCAGCCCTACGCAGACGAGACACGCGCACACCCCAATCCTCTTCAGTGGCCTGTCAGTCGAATGAACAGGCGACAGACAATCAAACGCTCAGATCGTGCCACATGCCGTATCTGGCTGTCACGGTCGCGCCCAGCCCGAAGAGGGTGTCATCTCTCTGCCATGCAGAGGGATGACACCGTGCATCAGTGGACTGGCACCCCGTGCCCGATGGACGATCAACTGGCGTCCTCACGCCGCAGCACCGGGATCCTCCCTCCCGAACGCCGCGTATGACAGGCATCGAAATAGTGATAAACCCGCACGATTTCCCCCTGTCCCAATCTCCACACCAAGCGTCGGCGGCGAGCAGCCGAGTGCCAACGCCTTCCCCCGGAGTCGACATGACCGAGCCCTACCTGCGTCAGCACGACAGCCAGGCCACCGAAGGCCGGCGTGCACGAGTGTTCCTGGCCGCGCCGCTGATGCGGCTGACCGGGCCCGCGGACAGCGTGGTGACGCTCGCCAGCCGGACGCGGCTGACGACCCTGCGCACCACGCTGCTGCGCAGCGGTGCCGCCGTCTACAGCGCGCACCACAGCGACGCCTGGACCGTCGCCGGCCGGGCCCCCGAGCCCCGGGTGCCGTCCGACTTCCGCGCGCTGCAGTCCGCGGACCTGGTGTTCGCCTACGTCGGCGCGCCGCTGTCGGCCGGAGTGAGCCTGGAACTCGGATGGGCCTCGGCGCTGCGGAAGCCGATCGTCCTCCTCGTCGACGAGGCGATCACCCACAACCCGCTGATCGCCACCATCGAGCAGGTCGCCCCCGTCCTGCCGCTGGTCTTCGACGACACCTGGTCGCAGGAGGCGCTCAACCACACCGTGGAGACCGCCCTGGACTGGGCCGGCATGGCGCTGTCCCTGCGCGAGGGCTTCTGGACCGCCCCCGGCGAGCAGTTCAACGTCCCCCGGCAGCAGCCCCCCGTCACCGGCTACTGGCCCACCGGCGCGGCCACCGGCTGAGCCCCACCGGGCCCGGTCGGGCTCGTCCCGACCACCGGTCACCCCCTGGCCCCGGTCGCCCGCCGGTCGCCCACCGCGTGAGCCCCCCCGCGCGGCCGCGCCCGGCCGGGGAGGGCTCACCGGTCGTCGCGGGCGCCCCGCATCAGCCAGCCCAGCTGGAAGAGGGTCTGGGCGCCGTGGCGGTCGCGCAGGCGGGAGATGTGGGCGGCGACGGTGCGCTCGCTCAGGCCCAGGCGGGTGGCGACGGCGCGCTGGGTGAGCCCCCGGGCGAGGAGCCGGCCGACGCGATCCGGGACGCTGCGCGCGGGCCCGCCGCCGACGGCGAACCCGGCCGGGTCCGCCCGGGCCCAGTCCCGTTCGAAGGCGCCGACCAGGAAGGTGATGGCGGCCGGGTCGGTGATGAAGGCCGCGGTGCTGTGGTCGTCGCTGGCGGAGATCACCGCGACGGTGCGGTCGAAGACGATCAGCCGCTGGAACGGTTCGTCCAGGACCCGGATCCGGGAGCCGTGCCGCGTGACCTCCTCGGCGTAGGTGCGGGCGGGCCGGTCGGCGAGGGCGACGGGCTGGTAGACGGTGCGCAGGGAGCAGCCGCGCTGCAGGAGCTGGACGTCCTGGCGCAGGGCGATCTGCAGGGTCTCGGCGGGCCGGTGGCCGGGCTGGGCGGTGAGCACCTCGGACCGGCAGTCGGAGACCAGTTGGGAGATCCGCTGCCGGATGTGGACGTGGCCCTCGACGTGGACGGCGCCGCCGGCCGGGCCGGAGGGGCGGGGCATCGCGTCATAGGCGCGGGTCAGGCCGTCGAGGGAGCCCGGGAGGCTCTCGGCGCGCACCAGCAGCCGGGTGGCCTCGCTGCGGAGTTCGGCGCCGAGGCGGTCGCTGACGGAGCGCGGGCTGACGGCGGTGTAGCAGTGGTCCATCGGGTTGGCCAGCAGCAGGCCGATGGCGATGAGCTGTCGGAGCGGCCCCCGGTCGGCCTCCCGGACCCCGGAGTAGGGGATCCGGCCGCCCTCGGCGAGGACCGCCAGGTACAGCTGCCGGGCGGCCTCGTCGGGCTCCTCGCCCGCGGGCTGTCCGTGGTGCGGCGCGACCGCCGGTTCCGCCGTCACGTCGCACACTCCCTGCCGGACGCTTCTCCCTGGTGGCCGCCCCCCGCTGCGGGCGGCGCGGTTCTCGCCGCCGGTGCGCCGGGCGTGATCACGGTACCGGGCGCCGCCGCGGCGGGATCACCTGGCCGGCGGTCACGGAGCCGGTCGGACGGCGGGCCCCGGGCCGGGTGCCGTCGCACTCCGTGGCGCCCGGGGGCCGCCGTCGGCACGCCAGTGCCTGGACGCCTCCGTCGAGGCGGAGCAGCAACGCCTCGACGGATCCGGTCCGGGGTGCCATCACCACACATGGCCCCGGCCGGTGCTCTTCCCCCGTTCCCCGGGTGCGGGACGTTGCACCCGGGGCAGTTCCGAAGAGCCGGTCGCCACCGACGGGCTGCGGTGCCCGGACGACCTGGCGTGGCTCCACCCTCACAGTGTGACGGCCGGTGGACAAGTGCCGCCCGAGTGCAGGTTCGCGCAATTGCAGCTACCTGCACGGCCGCCCGGGCCCGGCGGGACCGGGCGGTGGGTCGGGTTCCGGTGGAGGGCGAGGCCGGCGGGGGTGCGCGGCGGCCGCCCGCCGGTACGCCCGGCCGGCCCCTGCGGGGCGGTCCGGTCTGCGGGTTCCTGCAGCGCGGGCGGGTGCACGACCCGCGGTCGGCGGGTCCGCCGACCGACCCGTTCAGCGCGCCAGCAGCCGTCCGCGGGCGAGCCCGGCGGCCGTGCCGGCGGCGGCCAGCACCCAGGCGCCGGCCAGCAGCACGAAGAGGCCGGTGGCGAGGGCGGTGAAGCCGCCGAACCCGGTGTGCCGGGCGAGGGCGGAGGCGCCGGTGACGCAGGTGCCGATCGGGAAGGTGAAGGCCCACCAGGTCATCGCGAAGGGCATGCCGGCCTGGCGGGCGCGCAGGTTGGCGGTCAGCGCGACGACCAGCCAGAGCATCGCGACGCCGATCACCGCGACGCCGTACAGCTCGGCGAAGGGGAGCATGGCGGGGGCCAGCGAGGGCAGCACCGGGCGCGCGGCGTCGGCGAGTTGGTGGACGGCGGTGACGGACTGGCCGAGCGGGCCGAGCACCAGGAACAGCGAGGGGGTGAGCGCCAGGGCCGGCAGCTTGCTGTGGAACAGCCCGGTGAACACCACCGGCAGCAGCACCAGGGTGGCCAGCAGACCGACCCCGAACAGGGCCCAGCAGGCGTACAGCATGGTCTGCTGGGGGCCGCCGGCCGGCAGGTGCGGGACGAGCGCCGGGCCGGTGGCGGAGGCGACCAGCGGGGCGACCACCGGCAGCAGCCAGGTCGGATTGGCCTCCAGCGCGGAGACCGGGTGCCGGGTGATCATCAGGTACGGGATGCCGGCGGCGACGGCCAGCGCGTACAGGGTGCCGACGCCCCACAGCGCGGCGTCGAGGGCGACCGCCGGGCCGGTGCCGATCACCCGGGAGCCGAGCAGCAGGGTGCCGAGGCCGACCGAGAGCAGGGCCATCGGCGGGCAGCCGTAGAAGACGGCGGTGGCGGGGGTGTCCAGCAGCTGGGCGCGGGCGGCCTCGCGGTGCCGGGTCAGGTGGACCAGCCGGGCCGCGAGCAGCACCAGCAGGACGGCGAGTCCGAGCGCCCACATCCCCTCGCCGAACCCGACCAGTCCGGGCAACCGGACGGGGAGGACCGCCGCGCCGTTGCCCAGGATCGCGGTGCCCATCACCACGGCGTACCAGTTCGGGCCGAGCTGGGCGAGGTCGAACCGGGAGAGGCGGCCGGCACCGGCCGGGCGGCCGGGACGGGAGAGCCGTGGGGAGCGGGGGAACGGGCGGACATCGGCCAAGGTGGACATGGTTCCACCGTGCCCGCCGGGCCCGGCCGCCGGTAGCGCCGCGGATCCTATGAGGGCATAGCCTGAACCTATGGCCCTCTCCCCCCGCGTCCCCGAACTCGGCGCCCTGGAACTGCTGCTCGCGGTGGACCGGCTGGGCAGCGTCGGACGGGCGGCCGCCGAGCTGGGCGTCAGCCAGCCGACCGCGAGCGCCCGGATCAAGGGCATGGAGCGGCAGATCGGCGTCCCGCTGCTGGAACGCTCGCCGCGCGGCAGCCGGCCCACCGGGGCCGGCCGGCTGGTCGTCGAGTGGGCCCGGCACGTGGTGGAGGCGGCGAAGGCGCTGGACGCCGGGATCGACGCCCTGCGCGAGCGCCGGGACGCCAAGCTCACGGTGGTGGCCAGTCTGACCGTCGCCGAGTACCTGATGCCGGGCTGGCTGCTGGCGCTCTCCGAGGCCAGCCCCGGGACGGCGGTGACGCTGCGGACGGCGAACTCGGCCGAGGTCGCCGGGCACGTCCTGGCCGGGGACGCCGACCTGGGCTTCGTGGAGGGCCCGTCCCCGCCGCCCGGGCTGGCCGGCGCGGTGGTGGCGGCCGACCGGCTGGTGGTCGTGGTGGCGCCCGGGCACCCCTGGGCGCGCCGCCGCACGCCGCTGACCGGAGCCGAGCTGGCGGCCACTCCGCTGGTGCTGCGCGAGCCCGGCTCGGGCACCCGGGAGGTGCTGGAGATGGCGCTGGCGCCGTTCGGGGGCGCGACCCGGCCCCGGCTGGAGCTGGCCTCGTCCACCGCGCTGAAGGCGGCGGCGATGACCGGCGCCGGGCCGGTCTGCCTGAGCGAGCTGGCCGTGACGGAGGAGCTGGCGAGCCGGCGGCTGGTGGAGGTGCCGCTGGAGGACGGGCTGGACCTGCGGCGGCCGCTGCGCGCGGTGTGGCCCGCCGGACAGCGTCCGGGCGGGCCGGCCCGGGAGCTGCTGGTGCTGACCCGCCGGGCGGCGCCGACGGCCCGGGGGCCGGCGGGCGCCGGGCGGGGGGCCGCCGGCGGGCGGGCTGCTGCCGGCGGGCGGGCTGCGGGGAGCCGGCCCGCGCGGGCCCCGGGTGCCGGGACCGCCGGTGCCGGGACCCCGGTCACCGGGACCCCGGAAAGTTGAGCGGAATAGACTCAACTTAGTGCATGCTGTAGTCAGCAGACCTGAAGGACGACACGGGAGGACCCCCCAGCAGTGGACGCCAGCAAGTTCACCACCAAGACGCAGGACGCCCTGTCCGCCGCGATCCGGCAGGCGGGCGCGGCCGGGAACCCGGACGTCAAGCCGGTGCACATCCTGACCGCCCTGCTGGAGCAGCCCGAGGGCATCGCACGGCCGCTGCTGGAGGCGGTCGGCGCGGACGCCGCCCGGATCGACGCGGAGGCGCGCCGCCAGCTGGCCGCGCTGCCCAGCGCGATGGGCTCGACCGTCGCCGCGCCGCAGCTCGCCCGGGACACCCTGGCGGTGCTCACCGAGGCCGGAGCGCGCGCCGACGACCTGGACGACCAGTACGTCTCCACCGAGCACCTGATGGTCGGCCTGGCCGCCGAGGGCGGGCCGGTCGCCGAGCTGCTGGTGCAGCAGGGCGCGACGCCGAAGGCGCTGCTCGCCGCGTTCAAGGACGTGCGCGGCAGCGGCCGGGTCACCTCGCCGGACCCGGAGGGCACCTACAAGGCGCTGGAGAAGTACGGCACCGACCTCACCCAGGCCGCCCGGGACGGCAAGCTCGACCCGGTGATCGGCCGGGACCAGGAGATCCGCCGGGTCGTCCAGGTGCTCTCCCGCCGGACGAAGAACAACCCGGTGCTGATCGGCGAGCCCGGCGTCGGCAAGACCGCGGTGGTCGAGGGCCTGGCCCAGCGCATCGTCGCCGGGGACGTGCCGGAGTCGCTGCGCGGCAAGCGGCTGGTCGCACTGGACCTCAGCGCGATGGTCGCCGGCGCCAAGTACCGCGGCGAGTTCGAGGAGCGGCTGAAGGCCGTCCTGAACGACATCAAGCAGAGCGACGGCCAGGTCGTCACCTTCATCGACGAGCTGCACACCATGGTCGGCGCGGGCGCGGGCGGCGACTCCGCGATGGACGCCGGCAACATGCTCAAGCCGATGCTGGCCCGCGGCGAGCTGCGGATGGTCGGCGCCACGACGCTGGACGAGTACCGCGAACGGATCGAGAAGGACCCGGCCCTGGAACGCCGCTTCCAGCAGGTGCTGGTCGGCGAGCCCAGCGTCGAGGACTCGATCGCCATCCTGCGCGGGCTCAAGGGCCGCTACGAGGCGCACCACAAGGTGCAGATCGCGGACGCCGCGCTGGTCGCCGCGGCCACCCTGTCCAACCGCTACATCACCTCACGCTTCCTGCCGGACAAGGCGATCGACCTGGTCGACGAGGCGGCCTCCCGGCTGCGGATGGAGATCGACTCCTCCCCGGTCGAGATCGACGAACTCCAGCGCTCCGTGGACCGGTTGCGCATGGAGGAGCTGGCCCTGGAGAAGGAGTCGGACCCGGCCTCGATCGACCGGCTGGCCCGGCTGCGGCGCGACCTCGCCGACCGCAACGAGCAGTTGAGCGCCCTGACGGCGCGCTGGGAGCAGGAGAAGCGGAGCCTCAACCGGGTCGGCGAGCTCAAGGAGCGGCTGGACGACCTGCACGGCGCGCTCGAACGGGCCCAGCGCGACGGCGACTTCGAGCGCGCGTCGAAGCTGATGTACGCGGAGATCCCGGCCGCCGAGCGGGAGCTCGCCGAGGCCCAGGAGCGGGCCGCCACCGCGGACACGGAGTCCGGGTCCGCCTCCGCCCCGATGGTGAAGGAGGAGGTCGGCCCGGACGACGTGGCCGACGTGGTGTCCTCCTGGACGGGCATCCCGGCCGGCCGCCTGCTCGAGGGCGAGAGCGCCAAACTCCTGCGCATGGAGGAGGAGTTGGGCAGGCGCCTGATCGGCCAGGCGGAGGCCGTGCAGGCCGTCTCGGACGCGGTGCGCCGCACCCGCTCCGGCATCGCCGACCCGGACCGCCCGACCGGATCGTTCCTCTTCCTCGGCCCGACGGGCGTCGGCAAGACCGAACTCGCCAAGGCCCTGGCCGACTTCCTCTTCGACGACGAGCGGGCGATGGTCCGGATCGACATGAGCGAGTACGGCGAGAAGCACTCGGTCTCCCGCCTGGTCGGCGCCCCGCCCGGCTACGTCGGCTACGAGGAGGGCGGCCAGCTCACCGAGGCGGTGCGCCGCCGCCCGTACAGCGTGGTGCTGCTGGACGAGGTGGAGAAGGCCCACCCCGAGGTCTTCGACGTCCTGCTGCAGGTGCTGGACGACGGCCGGCTCACCGACGGCCAGGGCCGGACGGTGGACTTCCGCAACGCCATCCTGATCCTCACCTCGAACCTCGGGTCGCAGTTCCTGGTGGACCCGGCCACCCCCGAGGAGCGCAAGAAGGCGCTGGTGCTGGAGTCCGTCCGGGCGGCGTTCAAGCCCGAGTTCCTCAACCGGCTGGACGACATCGTGGTCTTCGACCCGCTGGGCACCGCCGAGCTCAGCCGGATCGTCGACATCCAGGTGGCCCGGCTGGGCGAGCGGCTGCGCGAGCGGCGGCTCAGCCTGGTGGTCTCCGAGGCGGCGCGCGACTGGCTGGCCCTGACCGGGTACGACCCGGCGTACGGCGCCCGCCCGCTGCGCCGTCTGGTCCAGTCGGCGATCGGCGACCAGCTGGCCCGGGCGATCCTCTCCGGCCGGGTGCACGACGGGGACACCGTCCTCGTCGAGCGGGACGAGGAGGGCGACCGCCTCACCGTCCGCAGCCGCGGACCGCTGGAGAAGTAGCACAGCGTGCCCGGGCCGCCCCGCCGTCGGGCGGGCGGCCCGGGCGCACCGCCCGCGCCGCCGCGAGTTCCCCTCTCCGGGGCCGCCGGACGGCCGCTGCGCTCCGCGTCCGCACCCCCGCACGGCCGGACACCCACCGTCACCACCGCCTGCTCAGCCCCCCGTCGGAAGGCCTCCGTCGAAGATCGACGCGTGTCCGGGTGCCCCTGTGAGGAGGGCCCCGAATGAGGCAGGATGGAGGTGGAAAGGGCGGCCTCTCATTGCCGGCCACCACGTGCACTGAGGAAGAGGACCCCCATGAGCATCGACCCGTCGTCCATCCCGTCCTTCGGCGTACCGCAGGGCGGCCAGCCCGGTGGCCAGGGCGGACCGGCCGGTCCCCCGCCGATCGTCGTCCCGGACCAGGGGCTGGTGGCCCAGCTGCTGGACCAGATGCAGCTCAAGCACGTCGTGGACGAGGAGGGCGACCTCACCGCCCCCTGGGAGGGCTTCCGCGTCTACTACATGTTCCGCGGCGAGCAGAAGGAGCTCTTCGCGGTGCGCGCCTTCTACGACCGCGCGTACCCGCTGGAGAAGAAGCACGAGATCCTCGACCTGATCGACGAGTGGAACCGCGAGACCCTCTGGCCGAAGGTCTACACCCACACCCACGAGGACGGCGTCGTCCGTCTGATCGGTGAGGCCCAGATGATCGTCGGCACCGGCGTCAACCTGGACTACTTCGTCACCACCACCGCCAACTGGACCCAGGCGTCCGTCGGCTTCGAGCAGTGGATCGTCGAGCGCCTCGGCCTGCAGAACGAGATCGAGGGCGAGGACGGCGAGGGCGAGGCCCCCGAGGGCACCGACGAGGCCTGACCCCACCCCGCCCGGAGAGCAGCGGCCCGACCACCTGGGACCAGGTGGCCGGGCCGTCCTTGTCCCCGGCCCCCGGCCGACCCCAGGATGGGGCCCGACGACGACGCGCGTGAGGAGCCATCGATGGGTGACAGGCCGCTGCTGAACCGCAGGCTGGACGGCATGGGCACGACGATCTTCGCCGAGATGTCGGCCCTGGCCACGGCCACCGGCTCGATCAACCTCGGCCAGGGCTTCCCCGACACCGACGGGCCCGAGGAGGTCCGCGAGGCGGCCGTCCGGGCGCTGCGCGACGGCCGCGGCAACCAGTACCCGCCGGGCCCCGGCGTCCCCGAGCTGCGCGAGGCGATCGCCGGGCACCAGCAGCGCTTCCACGGCCTGTGCTACGACCCGGACACCGAGGTGCTGGTCACCGCCGGCGCCACGGAGGCCATCGCCGCCACCCTGCTCGCCCTGCTCGAACCCGGGGACGAGGTCATCGCCTTCGAGCCCTTCTACGACTCGTACGCCGCCTGCATCGCGATGGCCGGCGCCGTGCGCGTCCCGCTCACCCTGCGGGCCCCCGACTTCCGGCCCGACCTGGACGAGCTGCGCGGCCTGATCACCCCGCGCACCCGGCTGCTGCTGGTGAACACCCCGCACAACCCCACGGGCACCGTGCTGACCGCCGAGGAGACGGCCGCGATCGCCGCCCTCGCCGTCGAGCACGACCTGCTGGTCGTCACCGACGAGGTCTACGAGCACCTGGTCTTCGGCGCCACCCACCACCCGGTCGCCGCGCTGCCCGGCATGCGCGAGCGCACCGTCGCCATCTCCTCGGCCGGCAAGACCTTCTCGTTCACCGGCTGGAAGGTCGGCTGGGTCACCGCCGCACCGGCCCTGGTCGCGGCCGTGCGCACCGCCAAGCAGTACCTGACCTACGTCAGCGCCGGGCCCTTCCAGTACGCCGTCGCCGAGGCGCTGCAGCTGCCCGACGCGTACTTCGAGGGCTTCCGGGCCGACCTGCTGCGCAAGCGCGACCTGCTGGTCGGCGGGCTCACCTCGGCGGGCTTCCGGGCGTTCAACCCCCAGGGCACGTACTTCGTCACCACCGACATCACCCCGCTCGGGGTGAAGGACGGCGTCGAGTTCTGCCGGGCCCTGCCGGAGCGCTGCGGCGTGGTCGCGATCCCGAACGCCGTCTTCTACGACGACGCCGAGGCCGGCCGCAGCCTGGTCCGGTTCACCTTCTGCAAGCAGGACGCGGTGCTGGAGGAGGCGGTCGCCCGCCTGCAGCGGCTCTGACACCGTGGCGCTGGCATCCCGGTTCTGACGCCCCGGCTCCGGCACCCCGGTTCTGACGCCCCGACCGCCGGGTCAGCCGACGCCGGGGGAACAATGATGGCCCCGCGACGCGACTGAGCAACCGTCAACTCCAGCGCTCCGAAAGCCCGGTCGGGATCCGGACGATGCCCGCGAGGCACACCGGGAGGCCTCTCCGGCACACCCCGCCGCCGCCCCGCACGCCCCGCACCCCCGGCGCGTGCGGGGCGGCGGCGCGTGAGGCGCACGAACGGCGCACGACCAGCGCGCACGGCGCGTGACCCGGTGAGAGGGGCGCGCGCGGTGCAGAGTCGCACACCGGGTCGATCAGAGCCGGGAAGCAGGTGTGCCCGAAACGGTGAATGCTTGACAAAGTTGGGTAAATCACCGACGGACCCGGCGTATTCATGCTTCTCTGCTGCTGAATCTCCAGCCGGAATCCTTCCTTCCACGGTCGGCCGCGCCCAGGGCCGCACAGCCACGAACAGCCTCGCCATCGCCTAGGCCTACTCGATGCTGCTCGGCGGGCGCGCACGGAGCTGAAACGCGGAGCCGAGCATGCTCACCACACTGCAGACCTCCTACACGGACACCCGCGCCGGTGACCTGGCCTGGTGCCTGGGCGGCGAACCGCTGCCCGCTCTCGCGGTCCGCGACCTGAGACTCACCGGGGGCGGGCACCCCGGCACGTCCGGCACCCTCCAGCTGCGGCTGCTGGGCGCGTCGCACCAGGTGGTGATCGCGGCGGGCCCGGGCGAGTGCCTGGAGACCGTCGCCTGCCTGCCGGGCCGCCGGACGCCGCTGCCGGCCCGGGTCGCCAAGCAGGTCGGCGGCTGGGAGTACGAGTTCGCGGCCCGGATCGAGGCGCTGCCCCCGCACGACTTCGCGGCCCGCGCCCAGGAGCTGCTGGCGCTGGTCGAGGGGCACCCGCGGGGCCTGGCCGGGATCTTCCCCGGCGACCCGAGCGCCTTCACCGCCCTGGTCACCCAGGGCGGCACGGACCGGCTGCTCTGGCGTACCTGGCACGCCTACCCGCAGGAGGGGCAGCTGGTCTGCACCCGCTCCTCGCTGGTGGTGTCCGGGGCATGACCGCCGACCGGCCGCCCCGGGGCGCCAGCGGGACCGCGACCGATGAATCGTACGCAGGAACGATTCGTCAATCCGAGGTCTCGCACTGTCCGTCGAATGGGCGCAGCCGTCCGTCCCGAACGTCCCCTAGCGTTTGTTCGTGATCAACCATCCGGCCGGTCCGCCCGCCCACCCGCGAGTGGACCTCGACGACGACGGCGACCCGCCCCGGACCGGGCGCAGCCTCGCCCCGCTGCCCGCCCGCCGTCGGTGCCGGCTGCGCTCCCGCCCCCGGCTCGCCCGCCTGGCCGTCCTGCTGGCCGCGTTCGTCTGCGCGGCCTGCGGACTCGTCTACGAGCTCGAACTCGTCGCACTCGGCGACTCCCTGCTCGGGGACGCCGTCACCCAGACCTCCGTCGTGCTGTCCGTCATGGTCTTCGCGATGGGGCTCGGCTCGCTCCTCGCCAAGCGCCTCACCCGCCGACCCGCCACCGCCTTCGCCCTCGTCGAAGGCGCACTCGCGCTCACCGGCGGGCTCTCCGTCCTCGCGCTCTACTCCTGCTGGGCCTGGATCGGCCGCTGCCAGGCCGCCGTGGTCGGGCTCACCTGCCTCATCGGCATCCTGATCGGCGCCGAGATCCCCCTGCTGATGACCCTCGTCCAACGAATCCGGCGCGAGGACGCCGGGCGCACCGCCGCCGACCTCTTCGCCGCCGACTACGTGGGGGCCCTCATCGGGGGCCTCGCCTTCCCGTTCCTGATCCTCCCCGGCCTCGGCCCCGGTACCGGCGCCCTCGTCACCGGCGCCGTCAACGCCGTCGCCGGCGCCGCCGTGGTGCTCTGGCTCTTCCGCGAGGAACCCACCCCCCGGACACGGCGCCTGCTCTGGGGCGGCTGCGCCCTCGTCCTCGCCCTCCTCGCCGCGGCCGCCGCCGGTACCGACGCCGTCGAACGCGCCGCCCGGCACGCCCTCTACGGGGACCAGATCCGCTACGCCGGCCGGAGCCGGACCCAGGAGATCGTGCTCACCGGCCCCGCCGAGGGCCCCCTCCGGCTGTACCTCGACGGGCGGCTCGCCGTCTGCGGGCCGGACGAGTACCGCGGCAACGAGGCCCTCGTGCACCCCGCCATGGGCGCCGGGCCGGACGCCCGCGTCCTGCTCCTCGGCGGCGGCGACGGCCTCGCCCTGCGGGAGGTGCTGCGGCACCGCGGTGTGCGCGCCGTCCGGCTGGTCGACACGGACCCGGCCCTCCCCCGGCTCGCCCGCACCGACCCCGGACTCGCCGCCCTCACCGGCCACTCGCTGGACGACCCCCGGGTGCGCGCCACCGCCGCCGACCCGCTGGTCTGGCTGCGCGGCGACGCGGCCGCCCAGGACGGGCCGTACGACGTGGTCCTCGCCGACCTGCCCGCCCCCTCCGACGGCGGACCGGTCACGTTCCACTCCCAGGAGTTCTACGGCCTCGCCACCCGGCTGCTCGCCCCCGGCGGCCGCCTCGCCGTCCGGGCCGGCGGGGACCGGGACGGGCTCTGGCGGACCGAGTCCGGCCTGCGGGCAGCCGGGCTGCAGACCGTCCCGTACGGCCTCCCGGGCAGCGCCACCGCCGGCTGCCGGCCCGACCCGCCGAACGCCGCCCAGCTCTTCCTGCTGGCGGCCGCCGCACAGCCCCCGCTGGCGCTCGCCCCGGACGCCCCGCCGCCCCGGGCACTCACCGCCGACGCCCTCCGCACCTCCACCACCGGCCTCACCCCGCTCCGCCCGGCCCGCCCCCCGGCCGCCCTCACCCTGCTCGGGCCGCACTGAGCCGGCGGCCGGGGGTGTGCCACCGTCCGGTTGCCCGGCGGCCGGGGCGGGGCCGGGGTGGGCGGTGGGGCCCGGGGGAACTCGGGCGGTGCTGGGTGGGGACCGGGCGGGGTTCGGTCGGTAGGCTCCGTGGCATGGAGCATGAGGTTGTCGTCCCGATGCCCGCCGAGCTGGTGCGGCAGGCCCTGCAGGATCCGGCTCTGCTGGCCCGTAGCGTGCCGGGGCTCAGCACCGAACCGGCCGCGGTCGGCAGCGGTCCGGCCGAGGAGATCGGTGGCCGGCTGAAGCTGCGGATCGGCGGCTCCACCATCACCTACAAGGGCGTGCTCTCCCTGATCGAGGGCCGCGAGGGCGTGCTGACCGTGTTCGCCGAGGGCCAGGAGGCCCGCGGCAGCGGCGAGGCGACCGCCACCGTCCGGGTGAGCGTCGCGGGCGGCCCCGAGGACGGCACCGCCGTGGTCCGCTTCACCGGCGACCTCAGTGCCACCGGCCGGCTCACCGAGTTCGACGCGGAGACCCTCGACGCCGCCGGCCGCCGGCTGCTGGAGCGCTTCGCCACCGCGCTGGTGTCCCCGGACGCCGCACCGGAGACGGAGACCGACGGCGACGAGCCCGACACCGAGGACGCCGCGGGCGCCGGGACCGGCCCGGCCGACACGAACGACACGAACGACACGGACGACGCGGACGACACGGACGACACGGACGACACGAACGACGCGGACGACGACGGGGACGACCGGCCCGCGGACGACGAGGGCGCGGACGACGAGGGCACCGGGGCCAGCGTGGTGTTCATCGAGGAGCACCAGGACCAGCCCGGGGACGACCTCGACGACGACCTCTCCGACCTGATCGCCTTCTCCGACGCCGACGCCGAGCGCTTCGGCCTGCCCACCGGCGGCGCCGACGAGGACGCGCACGAGGACGGCGTGGCCGAGGAGCTCCCCGCCGAGCCGCTCTTCGAGTACGACGACGAGCCGGCCGGCGGCCCGGTCCGCCGCAGCATCGTCGGCCGGTCGGCCGAGGAGGTCGACCACGCCCCGCCGCGCGGCCGGTACGCCCCGGCGCTGCCGGCCCGCAGCGCCCGGGCCCGGGCGGCGTCCCGCTGGGGCGGCGAGGCGGGCGGGATCGTGGTCCCGGGCACCGGTGGCCGCAGCGCGGTGCCGTGGGTGATCGGCGGCTCGGTGGCCCTGCTGGGCGGCGCCGTGGTGCTGGTCAGGGCGCTGCGCCGCCGCTAGGGTCCGGGCGCCGGGCGGGCGGCCAGGGCCTAGACTGAACGCTCATGAGCAACGACCGCGACGCCCTGCTGGCACAGATCAAGGACAAGGCCGTCGTGCACGGCAAGGTCACCCTCTCCTCCGGCAAGGAGGCCGACTACTACGTCGACCTGCGCCGGATCACGCTGGACGGCCAGGCCGCCCCGCTGGTCGGTCGGGTGATGCTGGACGCGACCTCGCACCTGGAGTACGACGCCGTCGGCGGCCTGACCCTGGGCGCCGACCCGGTGGCCGCCGCGATGCTGCACGCCGCCGCCGCCCGCGGGCGCGAGCTGGACGCCTTCGTGGTCCGCAAGGCGGGCAAGGCGCACGGCCTGCAGCGCCGGATCGAGGGCCCCGAGGTCAAGGGCCGCCGGGTGCTGGCGGTCGAGGACACCTCCACCACCGGCGGCTCGGTGCTGACCGCCGTCGAGGCGCTGCGCGAGGCGGGCGCCGAGGTGGTCGGCGTCGCGGTGATCGTGGAGCGAGGCGGCGCGGCCGCCGTCGAGGCGCAGGGCCTGCCGTACGTGACCGCGTACGACCTGGAGGACCTCGGTCTCTGAGGCCGACGGCCCGGCCGGACGACGACGGGGCCGGACGGGCGGGACCGGACACGCAACGGGGCCGGGTCCTGTTTCACGTGAAACGTGAGACGGGACCCGGCCCCTTCCGTTCGCCCTCCGGGCCGCTCAGCCCCGTCGGTGCCGGCCGCCGCCGGCCTGCACGCTCTCGGCCTCGGGGCTCTCCGCGCCGCCCGCCTTCTTCTTCCGGCGCTCCCGCAGGACCTCGATCAGGATCGGCGAGACCGACAGCAGGACGATCAGCAGCACCGCCGGGATCAGGTACTTGTCGATCACCGGGGCGAGCGCGTCACCGAAGAAGTAGCCGATCAGCAGCATGGACTCGGTCCACAGCACACCGCCGATGACGTTCCACAGGAAGAACGTCCGAGCGGGCATCTCCAGCGTGCCGGCGACCGGGTTGAGGAAGGTGCGGACGATCGGCATGAAGCGGGCCAGCACGACCGCCTTGCCGGGCCCGAACTTGTTGAAGTACTCCTCCGCCTTCATCACGTACTCGCGCCGGAAGATCTTCGACTCGGGCTTGTCGAACATCTTCGGCCCGACCTTGACCCCGATCAGGTGCCCCAGCTGGGCGCCGGCGATCGCGGCCAGCGGCGCGCCGACGAGCAGGGCGGCGATCGGCAGCTTGGCGCCGTCGCCGAGCACCGAGGAGGCGGCGTTCGAGGCGGCGACACCCGCGATGATCAGCAGCGAGTCGCCCGGGAAGAAGAAGCCGACCAGCAGGCCGGTCTCCGCGAAGATGATCGCGATCAGCCCGATGGCGCCGAGGGACGAGATCAGGGATTTGGCGTCGAGCAGATTGACGGCCAGCTGGTTGTAGTCCACGGGCGCAGGATAGCGGGCCCGTCTGTACGGAGGCTTGGGGCGGCGGGCCGATCCGGCCCCGCCCCGGGGGCGCGGCCCGGCGCACCCGGCGGCCGCCCGCGCCGCCGTCGGCCCCGTTCCGACTGGCGGGCTCCTGCTGACCTGCGGGCACGAGTCTGGGAAGATGGCACGGGCGTCCGGACCGCGGCGGTACACCACCCTCATTGCCGTTCCGCGGACGTCGCCCCGAACCTTGGTGCCGGAGAGCCACACCGCAGCGCCGCGCGTCGGCGGCCGGCACGGAGTCGTACCGAAGGCGTACACAGCGTCGGACAGCACCGTCCGTACGCCGCAACCCGACAGGAGCGGATCGCATGCCCATCGCAACTCCCGAGGTCTACAACGAGATGCTGGACCGGGCCAAGGCGGGCAAGTTCGCCTACCCGGCCATCAACGTCACCTCGTCGCAGACCCTGCACGCCGCGCTGCGTGGTTTCGCCGAGGCCGAGAGCGACGGGATCATCCAGATCTCGACCGGTGGCGCGGAGTTCCTGGGCGGCCAGCACAACAAGGACATGGTGACCGGCGCCGTCGCGCTGGCCGAGTTCGCGCACATCGTCGCCGCCAAGTACGACATCACCGTCGCGCTGCACACCGACCACTGCCCGAAGGACAAGCTGGACGGCTACGTCCGCCCGCTGCTGGCGATCTCCGCCGAGCGCGTGGCCCAGGGCCGCAACCCGCTGTTCCAGTCGCACATGTGGGACGGCTCGGCCGAGACCCTCGCCGACAACCTGGCCATCGCCCGGGAGCTGCTGGCCCAGGCCGTCGCCGCCAAGATCATCCTCGAGGTCGAGATCACCCCGACCGGTGGCGAGGAGGACGGCGTCACCCACGAGATCAACGACGAGCTGTACACCACCGTCAACGACGCGGTGCGCACCGCCGAGGCGCTGGGCCTGGGCGAGCAGGGCCGCTACCTGCTGGCCGCCTCGTTCGGCAACGTGCACGGCGTCTACAAGCCGGGCAACGTGGTGCTGAAGCCCGAGCTGCTGCGCGAGCTGCAGGACGCGATCGGCAAGCAGTACGGCAAGAACGACCCGTTCGACTTCGTCTTCCACGGCGGCTCGGGCTCGAGCGCCGAGGAGATCGCCACCGCGCTGGAGAACGGCGTCGTGAAGATGAACCTCGACACCGACACCCAGTACGCGTTCACCCGCCCGGTGGCGGGCCACATGTTCGCGAACTACGACGGCGTGCTGAAGGTCGACGGCGAGGTCGGCAAGAAGAACACCTACGACCCGCGCACCTGGGGCAAGCTCGCCGAGGCGGGCATGGCCTCCCGCGTGGTCGAGGCCGCGCAGCAGCTGCGCTCGGCCGGCAACCGCCTGAAGTGACCCCGGCGGCCGGGCCCCGCCCGGTGACCGCCTGAACGCACGGTGCCCCCGGTGGAAGTCCACCGGGGGCACCGTGCGTTCCGGGTCGGTCGGACCCTACGGCTTGAGCTCCCCGTACGCCTCGGCGCTGCTGTCCTTCAGGAACTGCCAGCAGCGCGCCTCCTCCTCGGTCTCCTTGATCGCGCCGGCCGCGCGGGCGAGCGCCGCCAGGCAGCGCAGGAAGCCGCGGTTGCCGCGGTGCTCCCACGGCACCGGCCCGTGGCCCTTCCAGCCGTTGCGGCGCAGGGCGTCCAGGCCGCGGTGGTAGCCGGTGCGGGCGTAGGCGTAGGACTCCACGTAGCGGCCGGCCGCGTAGGCGTCGTCCGCGAGCATGGCCCAGGCCAGGCAGAAGGTCGGGAAGTCGGCGGCCACCTGGGTCGGTGAGGCCGACTCCTCCGCCAGCATGCGGTAGGGCTGCTCGTCCTCCGGCAGGAGGGTCGGGTCGGGGCCGTCGAGAAGATTCCGGTGAATCGCCATGCACGCAGTCTGCCACCCGAGGCGCTGGGGTCAACCGCCGCCGGGGATCGGCCGCGCCGTGCCGGATTCGTGCATACGCGGTATGTGGACATTCACCCGTTCGCCATGCCAAGGTGTTGATCATGCCCGCAGCACGATCCGCCGCCCCGCGCAGCCGCGCCCGCGGTGGTCGCCGACGTCGCCGACCGAGCCGGAGACTCGGGCCCGGCACGCTCGCGGCCCTGTTCGCGGCGGTCGCAGTGCTGGGCGGCACGGCGGTCATGCTGAATCGTTCCGCCGGGACGCCGGCCGGGCCGAGCGCCCAGGCGCGGATCGCCCAGCCGGCCGAACCGTCCGCCGCACCCACCGGCCCGGCACCGGCCCCCGCGGCCACGCCGACGCCCACCGCGGCCGACACGCCGACCCCGCCGGCCCCGACTCCCACCCCCACCGCGCCGGACCCGGGGCCCGCCAAGGGCGCGGGCACCTTCACCATCGCCCCCGCCAACGCCCAGCCGGTCGGACGCGGCAAGGTGCGCCGCTACCGGGTGGAGGTCGAGGACGGCATCGGCATCGAGGCCACGGCCGCCGCCGCCCGGATCCACGACATCCTCGGCGACAAGCGCGGCTGGACCAACGACCGCAAGAACGGCTTCCAGCTGGTCGCCGGCGGCTCCTACGACTTCACCGTGAAGATCGCCTCGCCGGCCACCGTGGACCGGATCTGCGGCGCCTCCGGCCTGGACACCCACGGCGAGGTGAACTGCAACGTCGGCGACCAGGTGATCGTCAACTCCAAGCGCTGGAACACCGGTTCACCCCAGTTCAGCGGGCCGCTGGAGGAGTACCGGGCGCTGATCATCAATCACGAGGTCGGCCACCGGATCGGGCACGGGCACGAGACCTGCCCGGGCCCCGGCAAGCCGGCGCCCGCGATGATGCAGCAGATCTACGGCCTCAAGGGCTGCACCGCGAACGCCTGGCCGTACTCGGCGGAGGGCGGCTACCTGAGCGGCCCCGCCGTGCCGTGACGCCCGCCGTGCCGTGACGCCCGCCGTGCCGTGACACCCGCAGCCCGGTGCCACCCGCCGTCCCGTGACGCCCCGTCGGGCAGCCCCTACGCCAGCACCGGCAGGTGCCCCCGCAGGTCGCTGCGCTCCCCCGAGGCGGAGACCGCGGCGGTGTCCACCTCCCGCACCCAGTCGGCCCGGCCGGTGGCCAGCCGGATCCAGGTCAGCGGGTCCGTCTCGACCACGTTCGGCGGGGTCCCCCGGGTGTGCCGGGGGCCCTCCACGGCCTGGACCACGGCGTACGGCGGGATCCGCAGCTCGACCGCGCCGCCGGGGGCGCGGTCCGCGAAGGCGTCCGCCAGCAGCCGGGTGACGGCGGCGACGGCCTGGCGGTCGTGCGGGAAGCCGCCCGGGAAGGCCTCCGGGCCGAGCGCGTCGGCCAGGTCCTCGGCGTGCACCACCGTCTCCACCAGTCGGGTCACCAGCATGTCGGAGAGCAGCATCGAGCCCAGCCGGATCTCGAACCGCCGGGCCGGGTCGGCGGCTTCGGGGCGCTCCAGCAGGGCGGTCAGCGCCTCGGCGGCGCGGTCGAAGGCCTCCGCCGCCGCGTCCGGACCGCCCGCGAACTCCTCGGCGGCCCGCGTCCTCGCCTGCTCGTCGAGCAGCGGCGCGACCGTCCCGACGGCGGCCACCCAGCCGAGCAGGTCCAGCGGCGCCCGGCCCTCCAGCGGGTCGTCGAGGTGCGCGGGGACGAACTCGAGCTGGACGGCCAGGTGGGCGAGCAGCTCGCGCACCCGCCACTCCCCCAGCCCGGTGGGCCGGTCGAGCTGCTCCGCGGTGAGGGCCCGCACGGCGGCGCGCAGCGCCCCGGTCTGGGCGGCCAGCGCGGCGCGCACCTTCTGCGGCTGGTACGTACGGGACTTGGCAGGCATGCCGCCAACATACGGCGAGGGGCGGACGGTCCACCAGGAACCGTCCGCCCCTCGGTCAGCCGAGTGCCCGGATCAGATGAACAGGGCCTCGATGACGCCGGTGTGGGCGTCCTTCAACTCGGCCAGCGAGACGGTGAACTGGCCCTGGACGTCCAGGGAGTCGCCGTCCACGACACCGATGCGGGTGGCCGGGAGGCCGCGCGCGGTGCACATGTCGTTGAACCGGAGCTCCTCGCTGCGCGGCACCGCCACGACGGCGCGGCCGGCCGACTCCGAGAACAGCAGGACGAACGGGTCCGCGCCCTCGGGCACGATGATCCGCGCGCCGTGGCCGCCCTTGAGGCAGCTCTCCACGAGCGCCTGGCCGAGACCGCCGTCGGAGAGGTCGTGCGCGGCGTCGATCATGCCGTCGCGCGAGGCGGCGATCAGGATCTCGCCGAGCAGCCGCTCGCGCTCCAGGTCCACCTTGGGCGGCAGGCCGCCGAGGTGGCCGTGGACGACCTCGGACCAGGCCGAGCCGCCGAACTCGTCCGCGGTGTCGCCGAGCAGGTAGAGCAGCTGCCCCTCCTCGGCGAAGGCGACCGGGGTGCGCCGGGTGACGTCGTCGATGACGCCGAGCACCGCGACCACCGGGGTCGGGTGGATGGCGACCTCGCCGGTCTGGTTGTACAGCGAGACGTTGCCGCCGGTGACGGGGGTGCCGAGCGCCAGGCAGGCGTCGGCCAGACCGCGGGTGGCCTCGGCGAACTGCCACATGACGTCCGGGTCCTCGGGAGAGCCGAAGTTGAGGCAGTCGGAGATCGCGAGCGGCTTGGCACCGCCGGCCGCGACGTTGCGGTACGCCTCGGCCAGGGCCAGCTGGGCTCCGGTGTACGGGTCCAGCTTGGTGTAGCGGCCGTTGCCGTCGGTGGCGACCGAGACGCCGAGGTTGGTCTCCTCGTCGATCCGGATCATGCCCGAGTCCTCGCCGACCGAGAGCACGGTGTTGCCGAGCACGTAGCGGTCGTACTGGTCGGTGATCCAGGACTTGGAGGCCTGGTTCGGCGAGCCGGCGACCTTCAGCAGGTCGGCCTTGAGGCCCTCTCCGGTGGTCGGGCGGGCCAGCCGCTCGGCCGTGGGGGCGTCGGCCTGCAGCGCGTCCTGCCAGCTCGGGCGGGCGAACGGGCGCTGGTAGGTCGGGCCCTCGTGGGCGACGGTCCGCGGCGGGACGTCGACGACGAGCTCGCCGTGCCAGAAGATCTCCAGGCGCTCGCCGTCGGTGACCTCACCGATGACGTTGGCGATGACGTCCCACTTCTCGCAGATCTCCAGGAAGCGGGCGACCTTGCCGGGCTCGACGATCGCGCACATGCGCTCCTGCGACTCGCTCATGAGGATCTCCTCGGGCGAGAGCGTGGTGTCGCGCAGGTGCACGGTGTCGAGGTCGATCCGCATGCCGCCGGAGCCGGCCGAGGCCAACTCGCTGGTGGCGCAGGACAGACCGGCGCCGCCGAGGTCCTGGATGCCCTTGACGAGCTTCTCGCCGAAGATCTCCAGGGTGCACTCGATCAGGAGCTTCTCCTGGAACGGGTCACCGACCTGGACCGCCGGGCGCTTGGCCGGCTTGGTGTCGTCGAAGGTCTCGGAGGCCAGCACCGAGACGCCGCCGATGCCGTCGCCACCGGTGCGGGCTCCGTACAGGATGACCTTGTTGCCGGCGCCGGAGGCCTGCGCGAGGTGGATGTCCTCGTGCTTCATGACGCCCACGCAGAGCGCGTTGACCAGCGGGTTGCCCTGGTAGCAGGAGTCGAAGACGACCTCGCCGCCGATGTTCGGCAGGCCCAGGCAGTTGCCGTAGCCGCCGATGCCCGCGACGATCCCGGGCAGCACGCGCCGGGTGTCCGGGTGGTCGGCCGCACCGAACCGCAGCGGGTCCATCACGGCGACCGGGCGGGCGCCCATCGCCAGGATGTCGCGCACGATGCCGCCGATGCCGGTGGCCGCGCCCTGGTAGGGCTCGATGTACGACGGGTGGTTGTGCGACTCGACCTTGAAGGTGACGGCGTAGCCCTGGCCGACGTCGACGACACCGGCGTTCTCGCCGATGCCGACGAGCATCGCGTCGCTCTGCGGCTTCTTCTCGCTGAACTGCTTCAGGTGGACCTTGCTGCTCTTGTACGAACAGTGCTCGGACCACATGACCGAGTACATCGCGAGTTCCGCACCGGTGGGGCGGCGGCCGAGAATCTCCCGGATGCGCGCGTACTCGTCCTGCTTGAGGCCGAGTTCGGCCCAGGGCTGCGCGGCGTCCGGGGTCTGCTCGGCGTTCTTGACGGTGTCGAGGCTCATCAGGCGTTCACCAGCTGCTTCAGGACGGAAGTGAAGAAGCCCAGGCCCTCGGTGGTCGGACCGGTGAGCGGCTCCACCGCGTGCTCCGGGTGCGGCATCAGACCGACGACATTGCCGGCGGCGTTGGTGATGCCGGCGATGTCGCGGTACGAACCGTTCGGGTTGACCTCCAGGTAACGGGCCACCACCCGGCCCTCGGCCTCCAGCTCGTCCAGGACGCGCTCGGCGGCGACGAAGCGGCCCTCGCCGTTCTTCAGCGGAACGACGATTTCCTGGCCCGCGGAGTAATCCCGGGTCCACGCGGTGCCGGCGTTCTCGATGCGCAGCTTCTGGTCGCGGCAGGCGAAGTGCAGCGAGTCGTTGCGGGTGAGCGCGCCGGGGAGCAGGTGGGATTCGCAGAGCACCTGGAAGCCGTTGCAGATACCGAGGACCGGCATTCCGAGCTTCGCCTGCTCGATGACGGTCTCCATGACCGGCGAGAACCGCGAGATGGCGCCGCAGCGCAGATAGTCGCCGTAACTGAATCCGCCCGGCAGGACGACGGCGTCGACCTGGTGGAGATCCTTGTCACGGTGCCAGAGGGCGACCGGCTCCGCGCCGGCGAGGCGGACCGCGCGCTGGGCGTCGCGGTCGTCGAGCGAGCCGGGGAAAGTGACGACGCCTACGCGGGTGGTCACTTCGCCTCCTCCTCGACCCGGACGGTGAAGTCCTCGATCACGGTGTTGGCGAGAAAGGTCTCGGCGGCTTCGCGGATACGGGCGAGCGCGGCGTCGTCGACCGGGCCCTCCACTTCCAGCTCGAAACGCTTGCCCTGGCGGACGTCGGCGATCCCGGTGAATCCGAGACGGGGCAGTGCACGCTGCACCGCCTGTCCCTGGGGGTCGAGGATCTCCGGCTTGAGCATGACGTCGACTACGACGCGTGCCACTGGCACTCCCGGTGGTGTCTTCGGTGAGGCGGGGGAACTCCAGACTACCGGCCGTTTCGGGCGGGATTGCTGGCCGGGGAGGGCGACGCGCGTAGACCCGAGACCCTTACGCCACAAGGGATCCGGGCCCACCGGGCTCCACGGGGCCCGCCCGGTTTCCGGAGATTCGGCCCCCGGAACGAGAACAGCCGAAGAACACCCGAATACGGCACTCCGGGACAGATCGCCCCGTCCCGCGCTCCGGTATCCGGCACTCCGGCGAAGACACGTGAATATCCGGAAAAGAATGCCGGACTCTTCGATTTCGACCCCCTTCGGGTGCAGAATAGGGCCACCTGTCGCGGCAAGTGCTGCGTATCCGGCGGGCCACCCGGCCTGCCCGTATGCGCTTGCGCGAGTGGTGCACATCAGGCCCCCGACGCACCCCGCGGACCGGCGGCCGAATTGCCCGAGAGGATTGACACCCATGGCTCAGCGTGTAGTTGTCACGCTCTCCGACGACCTGGACGGCGGCGCCGCGGCGGAAACCGTCCACTTCGGCGTCGACGGGAAGTCGTACGAGATCGACCTGTCCGTGGACAACGCGGAAAAGCTGCGGGAGGCCCTCGCTCCGTTCGTCGCGGCCGGCCGCCGCCAGAGCCGCACCGGAAAGTCCTTCCGCCGCACCGCGCTCACCCCGGACCCGGCCGCCGTCCGCGCCTGGGCCCTGTCCCGCGGCATGGAGCTCCCGGCCCGCGGCCGCATCCCCAAGCACGTGTACGAGGCGTTCGCCGAGGCGAACTGACCGCGTCGGGGCCGCGCCCCGGTCGCCCCGCCCGCCTGGACCGAAAGGGTGGGGCGACCACCCCGAACGATGCTGTAGAGTAATCCTCGTCGCCGCAACGGAGAGATCCGGACCGGCGGACGGTGCCCCACCAGGCACCGTGCGGACGTGGCTCAGTTGGTAGAGCATCACCTTGCCAAGGTGAGGGTCGCGAGTTCGAATCTCGTCGTCCGCTCGCAGTGCGCGAGCACAGCACAACAGAATATCTTGACCTGCGGACGTGGCTCAGTTGGTAGAGCATCACCTTGCCAAGGTGAGGGTCGCGAGTTCGAATCTCGTCGTCCGCTCCGAAACGAAGGGCCCCCTCGATCGAGGGGGCCCTTCGGCATTCCCCGGGAATGCCCCGGGCCGGTGACATTTGTCATCGCCGACCCGTGGATCCCCACCGCCGTCCGGTGACGGCGCGCACTGCCCGCGCGCCCCGGGCCGCGGAAGGCTGGAGGCATGGAAACGAGCCAGCCCTCCCGCCCCGGCGACAGCGTGATCGAGGTCACCGGACTGCACCGCCACTACGGCACCGGTGCCACCGGCTACCACGCCGTCCGCGGCGTCGACCTGACCGTCGGCCGCGGCGAACTGTTCGCCCTGCTCGGCACCAACGGGGCCGGCAAGACCTCCACCATGGAGCTCATCGAGGGGCTGGCCGCCCCCAGCGGCGGCACCGTCCGGGTGCTCGGCCACGACCCCCACCGGGAGCGCGTCGCCGTCCGCCCGCGGATCGGCATCATGCTCCAGGAGGGCGGCTTCCCCGGCGAGCTCACCGTCGGCGAGACCGGCCGCGCCTGGTCCGGGCTGACCACCGGGGCCCGCCCGGTGGACGAGGCGCTCGAACTCGTCGGCCTGACCCACCGCCGCGGCGTCCGGGTCAAGCAGCTGTCCGGCGGCGAACGGCGCCGGCTCGACCTCGCCATGGCCCTGCTCGGCCGCCCCGAGGTGCTCTTCCTGGACGAACCCAGCACCGGCCTCGACCCGGAGGCCCGCGCCGCCGTCTGGCGGCTAGTCCGCGAACTGCGCGCCCAGGGCACCACCGTGCTGCTCACCACGCACTACCTGGAAGAGGCCGAGGAGCTCGCCGACCGGCTGGCCATCATGCACGGCGGCCAGGTCGTGACCACCGGCACGGTCGCCGAGGTGATCGCCGGCCGGCCGTCCCGGATCAGCTTCGAGCTGCCCGCGTTCACCGGCACCGCGCTGCCGCCGCTGGCGGGCGCCGAGGTCACCGTCGACGGCCGCAAGGTCACCGTGCAGACCGTCGGCCTCCAGGACACCCTGCACGACCTGCTCGCCTGGGCCCGCCGGCACGGGATCGTGCTCGGCGCGCTGGACGCCCGCAGCGCCTCGCTGGAGGAGGCCTTCCTCGCCATCGCCTCCGAGGCCGCGCACCAGCCGCCCGCGCCCGCCCCCGCCGCCCCCACCGCCCGCCGCCGCCTGATCGGATCCGCCCGATGACCACCGCCGCCCCCACCGCCACCGCCGCCCCCACCGGGCCGCGGAGCACCACCGCCCGCCGGCTGCTCGCCCTCGGCCGCGCCGAGGCCACCCTGCTGCTGCGCAACCGCTCGGCGCTGTTCACCGCGCTGCTGCTGCCCCTCATGCTGATCGGCGGGCGGCACGGCATGCTGAAGCAGCAGGCCGACTCCCACCCCGGGCTGGACGTCGACTCGCTGCTGATCACCGGCACCATCGGCGGGATCCTGGCGTTCGTCGTCTACTACAACCTGACCGCCGCGTACGTCGGCCGGCGCAACGAGCTGGTGCTCAAGCGGCTGCGGACCGGCGAGGCCACCGACGTGGAGATCCTGGCCGGCACCGCGGTGCCCTCGGTGAGCCTCGCCCTGCTGATGAGTGCCGTCGTCGCCGCCGGCGGCGTCGCCGTGCTGAAGCTCGGCGCCCCGGTGAACCCGCTGCTGCTGGCCGCCGGCGTCCTGCTGAGCATCGGCACCATGATCGCGCTGGCCGCCCTCTCCAGCGCCTTCACCAAGACCGTGGAGACCGCCGGCATCACGACCCTGCCCGTCCTGCTGGTCTCCCAGTTCGGCTCCGGCCTGCTCATCCCGCTGGAGACCATGCCCGACCGGATCGCCGACGTCTGCCGCCTGCTGCCCACCACCCCGGGCTTCCAGCTGATCCGCCTCGGCTGGACCGGCAGCGACGGCTCGGCCGCCGCCACCGGTTTCGGCGGCACCTGGGCGACCGCCCTCCCGCACCTGGTCACCGGCGCGGTCTGGCTGGGCCTCGCGCTCTGGGGCGCGGTCCGCTACTTCCGCTGGGAGTCGCGCCGCTGACGCACCCCGGCGGCGCGCGGCACGAATCCGAGGAGGACCCCCCGGTTCGCCCTCTGATATGAAGGCAACAGCACGATCATGATCGAACAGGGGGACGGGAAGATGGAGATCCGGTCGCCGATGCGCGCCTGGCGGGGCTTCGGCAAGCCCAAGCGCTCCGAGCTCTACCTGCGCTGGTCGATCTACCTGATGCCGCTCGTCATGCTGCCCATCGCGTTCCTGATCACCAACTCCCGCGCCGACCAGCCGCACCCTCCGGCGGCCACCCGGGTCACCCTGGTCGTGACGCTGGCCGCCGTCCTGCTGGACCTCCGGGCCTGCGGCACCTCGCTCGACCACTACCTGAACCGGCCCACCGACCACCGGCGCTGGCTCCTCGCCAGCGGAGCCTTCACGGTGGCCGGCTGCTGGGCCGTCCTGCTGGCCCACCCCGTCCCCGACGCCCCGGGCGGCCCGGCGGGGCAGCCGTTCACCGCCGCGATCGCCACCATCCTGCTGAGCGGCGGTTTCGGGCCGCTGGCCGTCGGCCTGCCGCTGCGCTGGGCCTTCCCCGTGGCGCTCGGCCAGATCCTGCTGGTCGCCCCCGCGATGCTGCTGGCGGGAGTGACACCCGGCTTCGCCGTCGGCCTGCTGGTCGGCGACGCGGTGGGCATGCCCTTCGTCGTCGCCAGCTGCCGCAGCTTCGCCTGGCTGACCTCGGTGGTCTGGGAGCTGGACGCCGCCCGCGAGACGCAGTCCCGCCTCGCCGTCGCCGAGGAGCGGCTGCGCTTCTCCCGCGACCTGCACGACGTGATGGGCCGCAACCTCACCACCATCGCGCTCAAGAGCGAACTCGCCGTCCAGTTCGCCCGCCGGGGTCGCCCGGAGGCCGCCGACCAGATGGCCGAGGTGCAGCGGATCGCCCAGGAGTCGCAGCGCGAGGTCCGCGACGTCGTCCGCGGCTACCGCACCGCCGACCTGCACGCCGAGGCGATCGGCGCCAGCGCGGTGCTGCGCTCCGCCGACATCGCCTGCGAGATCGACCTCGGCGAGGACGCCGACCGGCTCCCGACCGCGGTGCAGTCCGTGCTCGGCTGGGTGATCCGCGAGGGCACCACCAACGTGCTGCGCCACAGTGAGGCCGCCCACTGCCTGATCCGGCTGCGGCTGGAGGAGGGCCGGGCGGTGCTGGAGCTGGAGAACGACGGGGTGCCCGGCCTGCCGCGCCCCTCCCGGGGCGGCGGCGCCGGCCTGCCCGGCCTGCGCGAACGGCTGGCCGCGCACGACGGCGAGCTGACCGTTCCGCCCGCCCGGACGGGCACCTTCCGGGTGCTCGCCTCCGTCCCGATCTGACCCGACTGCCGGAGGAAGACCGACGATGACCGAGACCGTGCCCGTGCGCGTCCTGCTCGCCGACGACGAGCACCTGATCCGCGGCGCACTGGCCGCCCTGCTCTCGCTCGAGGACGACCTCGAGGTGGTCGCCCAGGCCGGCTCCGGACCGGAGGCGCTGGCGATGGCCCAGGCGCACCGCCCGGACGTCGCGGTGCTGGACCTGCAGATGCCGGGCAGGGACGGCATCGAGGTGGCCACCGAGCTGCGCAGGATGCTGCCGGACTGCCGCTGCATGATCGTCACCGGACACGGACGCCCGGGCTACCTCAAGCGGGCGCTGGAGGTCGGAGTGCGCGGCTTCCTGCCGAAGACCGTCTCGGCGGCCGACCTGGCCGGGATCATCCGGACCGTGCGGGCCGGCGGCCGCTACGTCGACCCGGAGCTCGCGGCGGACGCGATCAGCGCCGGGGAGACCCCGCTGACCCCGCGCGAGACGGACGTCCTGGAACTGGCCGCCGACGGCACCACGATCGCCGAGATCGCTGCGCGGGCGGCGCTCTCCCCGGGCACCGTCCGCAACTACCTGTCCTCGGCGGCCACCAAGCTGGGCGCCGAGAACCGGCACGCGGCGGTGCGGATCGCCCGCGAGCACGGCTGGATCTGAGAGCCGGCCGGCCCGCGGGCGGTGGTGCGTCAGACCCAGGCGGTGCCGGTCAGCCGCTCGTAGACCTCGATGTACTTGGCGCGGGTCCGCTCGACCAGCTCGGCCGGCAGCTCCGGCGGGGGCTGCTCGCTGTAGCGGTCCCAGCCGGAGGCCGGGGAGACCAGCCAGTCGCGGATCAGCTGCTTGTCGAAGGACGGCTGCGAACGGCCCGGGCGCCACTCGTCGGCCGGCCAGTAGCGGGAGGAGTCCGGCGTGAGCACCTCGTCGCCGATCACCAGCTCGCCGTCCAGCAGGCCGAACTCGAACTTGGTGTCGGCCAGGATGATGCCGCGGTCGCGGGCGATGTCCCGGGCGCGCGCGTAGACGTCCAGCGTGGTGCGGCGCAGCTGGGAGGCGAGCTCGGCGCCGATCCGGCGGGCGGTCTCCTCGTAGGAGACGTTCTCGTCGTGCTCGCCGACCTCGGCCTTGAGCGCCGGGGTGTAGATCGGGGCGGGCAGCTCGGAGCTGTTCTCCAGGCCCTCCGGCAGGGCGATGCCGCAGACCGTGCGGCTCGCCTCGTACTCGCTGAGGCCGGAGCCTGCCAGGTAGCCGCGGGCGACCGCCTCGACCGGGACCATGTCCAGGCTCTTGCAGATCAGCGTGCGGCCCTTCCAGTCGGCGGGCGCGCCGGCCGGGACCTCGGTGGAGATCACGTGGTTGGGCACGATGTCGGCGATCCGCTCGAACCACCACAGCGACAGCTGGGTGAGGACGCGGCCCTTGTCGGGGATCTCGTTCGGGAGCACCCAGTCGTGCGCGGACATCCGGTCGCTGGCGACCATGACCAGCTCACCCGACCCGGTGCGGTAGAGGTCGCGCACCTTGCCGGTGTGCAGGTGGACCAGGCCGGGCACCTGGACCGGCTCGGGCTTGGTGACAAATCCGCTCAACGTGTCTCAGTCCTCAGGGGTCGTTCGGGGGCGTGGGGCACCGCGAAAGGGGAGGTCACTGCCCCCGCAGTCTTTCATGACCGCCGAACCATGGTTCTTGCCGAGGCGGTCCAGCAGGTTGGCGGTGGCCCGCTGGATCCGCTCGTCGGTCAGCCCCGGGCGCCCCAGGGCGGGCGACCAGGCGAAGGTGCCGGCCGCGAACACGTAGGCGCCGCTGGGCGCCCGGTACAGCGAGGTCTCCTGGTGGCGGGTGCGGCCGGCGAGGTCCTGGTACGGCGAGTGCGCGAGCAGCACCCGCTCGGTGTGCTCGGGCAGCGCGACCTTCGGGTAGTAGCGGTCGGCCTCCCCGGCGACCAGGCCCGGCAGCTCGTCGCCCTCCCGCAGCCCGGTGCCGTCCCACAGCCAGTGCGCGGTGTGCCGGGCGACCATCGGGACGGGCGCGGCCACCCGGCCCGAGTACTGCAGGCCGAGCAGGTGCTGCTCCGGCTCGCCCGCGTCCCGCCACAGCGCGCTGGCCGAGCCGGGCACCCCGGCGGCCGGACTGCCCGGCCGGACCTTCTGCCGCTTGCGGCAGTTGAGCAGACGGCTGGGCTCTCCGGAGGCGGCCGGGGTCAGCTCGACCCGCCAGTACATGGTGTTGGCGGAGAGGAAGACCAGCGAGGTGCCGCCGTCCCGGGCCCGCTCGACGACCCGGCGCATCGGCTCCGACCAGTACTCGTCGTGGCCGGGGAAGATCAGTGCCCGGTGCCGGTCCGGGTCGACCAGCCCCGCGTGCAGGTCGGTGGCCGTGGCGTAGGAGAGGTCGTAGCCGTAGCGCTCGGCCCAGCGGATGAAGTCGTACGCGTGACCCACGTGCAGCGGCAGCCCGGCGGTGGCGTGCGGGCGGTCGAAGGAGACGGTGACGGCCGCCTCGGCCTCCCCCGCCAGACCGCCCCGGTCGTCCCAGGCGTGGTACAGGCTGGCGCCGCTGCGGCCGTCCTCGGGGAACAGGTTGTAGGCCTGCCACGTGACGTCGGGGACCACCAGCAGCAGCTCGGCCGCGTGCTCCTGGTCCTCGAAGTCCCGTACGGTGAACGGGATGTGGCTGCGGTGCAGCATGTCCGCGGTGGTCAGCACGGCGACGTACGCGCCGGGCTTCCAGTGCGTCGGGACCTGCAGCCGCCAGGAGTGCCACCAGTGGTGGCAGGAGACCGTCCGCTCGACCACCAGCGGGGCGGGCTGGGCCAGCCCGGCGATCAGCGGACTGGACGTCATGTGGCGGGCGCCGTCACCGCCGTAGTGGCCGATCCGGTAGACGTCCACGGTGAACTCGCGGGGCGGGTTGACCGTCACCCGGAAGTCCACCGAGCCGCCGGGGCGGATCACCCCGGCCGACGCGAACCCCTTGATCTGCTGGTCCACGTCGTTGGCGCTCTGCGGCGTGCCGACCGGCGGCTTGGGCCGGGCCCCGGACGCCAGCGGGCGCTGGCCGGGGGCGTCCACCGAGACGTACCAGGGGACGGCGCCCTCCGCACCGGCCAAGTACTGGTCCGGGCTGCGCAGCCAGGGCAGCGGCCCCTGGCCGAAGGGGTCGGAGACGCTGTACGCGTGCGTACCGGACTCCCACCGGCGGTTGAGTTCCGTCCCCACGCGCCCCTCCCAGGTGCACTCCCGCCCGGTTGGCACGTGCCCCCCGGATGTGCGTGCGGACTAATACACCACAGAGTGCTGTCACTGCGTCACCCAGTGGTGGCAATTGGTGCCGGGAATCTCGCCACCGGCCCGGACCGGGCCCCCCGGCCTGCGGAGACGATCGTTCCGCCCGGCCTCCGGGGGCGCGCACCGGCGGCCCGAGCGCCGCCGGGCCGCCCCGGGCCGGGGCCTCAGAGCCGCACGGGCTTCTCCAGCCGGACGTCGGCGGCGTCCAGCCAGGCCCGCAGCGGGCCGTCCTGGCCCTGCTCGACGGCCTGGGCGACCGGACCGGCGAGATCGGTGCGGCGCACCCCGCCGAGCAGCAGCACCGGACCGTCCAGCCAGTCCAGGCCGGGCCTGCCGCCCGCGGTGTCCACGGCCGCGCAGCAGACCATCGCGGTGACGTGGTCCACCAGCAGGTCGCGGCCGGTGCGGTCGGGCTCCAGCAGCGGGGCCGGGGCGGTGGTGCGGGCCAGCTGGGCGGTGAGCGCGGCGGCCAGGGGCTCGCCCTCCCCGTCGGCGAGCCGGACCAGCAGCCGGGTGAGGGTCGGGGAGCCCGGGCGGGCCTGCGGGGCGAGCCGGTCCAGGGCGGCCTGCAGGGCCGCGGCCCTGGCCCGCCAGCCGGCGTCCACCACGTCGGCCGGGTAGTCGGACCACTCCAGCTCGTGCCAGGCGCCCGCCTCCGGACGCCCGAAGAACAGCTCGGCGGCGAGCCGGGAGACCGCCCGGTCGACGCTGCCGGGCTCCTCCAACAGGTCGCAGGCCGGGCGGTCGCCGAGCCGGTTGCCGTAGCCGTCGGCCAGGCGGTCCCGCCGGGAGAGCTCGGTGAGGGCGGCGACCACCCCGGCGTTGAGGTGCGCCGGGTGGCGGCCGAGCCGCCAGGCGGGCAGCGCGACCCGGGTGAGCAGGCGGTCCCAGCCCGCGTAGGCCAGCCCGACCTGCTCCTGGGCGGCGATCCGCAGGCCGTAGTCGACCGTCCGGGCCTGCTCGGAGGCCCGGGCCGCGACGGCACGCTCCAGCTCCGCGGCGTGGCCGCGGCAGGCGCCGAGCAGGCGGCGGGTGATCCCGCCGGTGACCCGGTCGGCGAGCGCGGCCGGGCCGCGGCGGGCCGGCCGGGGCGGGCCCGCCAGGTTGCCGCCGCCGAGGCCGGGGGCGGCGCCCTGGCCCGGCTCCAGGCTGGCGTCCAGGCTGCGCAGGAAGCGGCGGGCGGCGGCGATCTCCGGGTCGGCGGAGGCGGCGGCGCCGGCCACCACCGGGGCGAGCAGGGCGCGCAGCTCGTCGGCCCGCATCCACCACAGGAACGGCGAACCGATCACCAGCATCGGGCCGGGCGGCTCGGCGTGCGGCCGGAACGGGCGGGCCGACCGCACCGGCGGGAGGTCCTCCAGCCAGCTGTCGCAGTCCGGGGTGAGGGCGAGGACCGAGGGCGCGGTAACGTCCAGCCGGTCGGCGAGCTCGCCGATCAGCCGGTACAGCTCGGGGGCCTCGGCGCGCGCCAGCGGGACGGCCGGGGTCTGCGGCGGGACGGCCCGCCGGTAGGCGCGGGCGGTCAGGCCGGCCACCAGGAGGGCCAGCGCGGCCACCGCGCCGACCACCCAGCGGGCGGTGTCCCACCCGGCGGCGTCGGCGGAGCCGGGAGCGCCGATCCGCCCGGTGAACCGGCCCGCGAGCAGGACCACCGCGACGGCGGCGGGCATGGCGGCGGCGGCCAGGGCGAGACCTCGGACCCGCAGGACCGCCTGGGCGTGAGCGCGCGCGGTGTCGACAGCGGCCATACGGTGCGGCACCCCCTTCGGAGCCCCCGGGCACCCGGTGACGGGCCCCTGAGCCGACTCGAAACGATCAGTTACGACCGGGAAACGGAGGCGTCCGATCCCGGGCAGTGCGTGCTGCGTGGCGCTTCTGCCATTTTCGACGCCCCGGCGCGGGTGGGTGTTCCGGATCGCCCCGGTTTCCACTCGTCCCGGTGACGCCGCCCGGATTCCGGACGACCGCGACCGGTCCGGTGCGAAGCACCCGGGCGACCGCCCGGCCGGACGCCGTCCAGCATCCCCCCGCCGGAGCACCGCTACCCGGCGGCGACCCCGGCGCGCGTCCGCGCCGCACTGCGATCCAGCGCACCATAAGGCCGTCCGCCCGGTTACGTCAGCCGGATGCGGGTGCTGTCACCCGATGGGCTGGATTCCGGCCGCCGAACGGTGCGTCGGCGCCGTCGGCCGCTCCGGCCCGGGAAACGCCGCGGGGCGCTGCGTCCATGGGGGGAAAACCCACGGCACGCAGCGCCCCGCGGGCGCGTGGCGGCGGCTGCGCGGCGGCCGCCGGACAGGTCCTAGGCGGTGGCCGCCTTCAGCGCGATGTCGGTGCGGTGCTGACCACCCTTGAGGGTGATCCGGTCCACGGCGGCGTACGCGCGGTCGCGCGCCTCGCCCAGGTCGGCGCCGGTCGCGGTGACCGACAGCACGCGGCCGCCGGCGCTCAGCACCGCGCCGTCCGCCCCGGACCTGGTGCCGGCGTGCAGGACGAACGCGGTGCCGTCGGCCTCGGCCTCGGCCAGGCCCTCGATCGGGTCGCCGGTGCGCGGTGCCGCCGGGTAGCCCTCGGAGGCGACGACCACGGTGACGGCCGCGTCCTCGTCCCAGCGCAGCGGCTCCAGCTGGTCCAGGGTCCCGGTGCCGGCGGCCAGCAGGACGGCGGCCAGCGGGGTGCGCAGCCGGGCCAGCACGACCTGGGTCTCCGGGTCGCCGAAGCGGGCGTTGAACTCGATCACCCGGGTGCCGCGCGAGGTGAGCGCCAGACCCGCGTAGAGCAGGCCGGAGAACTCGGTGCCGCGGCGGCGCAGCTCGTCGACGGTCGGCTGCAGGACGGTCTCCAGGACCTCCTCGACCAGGCCGGCGGGCGCCCACGGCAGCGGTGAGTAGGCGCCCATGCCACCGGTGTTGGGGCCCTCGTCGCCGTCCAGGGCGCGCTTGAAGTCCTGTGCGGGCTGCAGCGGGACGACGGTGGTCCCGTCGGTGATCGCGAACAGCGAGACCTCGGGGCCGTCCAGGTACTCCTCGATGACCACGCTCCCCCGGCCCTGGCGGCCGGGCGACTCCACCATGCAGGACGCGGCGTGCGCCAGGGCCTCGGCGCGGTCGGAGGTGACCACCACGCCCTTGCCGGCGGCCAGGCCGTCGTCCTTCACCACGTACGGCGCGCCGAAGGCGTCCAGCGCCTCCGCGGCCTCCTCGGCGGTGGTGCAGACGTAGGAGCGGGCGGTGGGCACGCCGGCGCCCGCCATCACGTCCTTGGCGAAGGCCTTCGAGCCCTCGAGCTGGGCCGCCGCCGCGGACGGGCCGAACACCGGGACGCCGGCCGCGCGCACGGCGTCGGCGACGCCCGCGACCAGCGGGGCCTCCGGGCCGACGACGACCAGGGCGGCACCGAGCCGCACGGCCAGGTCGGCGACCTGTGCGCCGTCGAGCTGGTCGACCGGGTGGACCGTCGCCACCTGCGCGATCCCGGCGTTGCCCGGGGCGCAGTGCAGCTCGGTCACGGCGGGATCTTGGGACAGAGAGCGGCACAGGGCGTGTTCGCGGGCGCCGCCGCCGATGACGAGGACCTTCACGCTTGGCAAGGGTAGCCGGTGGCCGGTTCGGGCCGTTCCCCGGTCCCGTCGGATCCTCCAGGAAGGGAGCTCCATACGCCCACGATGCTGGAGGAACCTCCACATCAGGCCTGCCCGGATGCGCGCCGGGTGTCCGGGTCAGGACGGCGGGTCACCGGAGCCTCGCTCGGACGGGTGAAATCTCGCCGACCCCCGCATCCCTCCCACCTCGGGTTCCGGTGGCCGAATCCGGTAACGATCATCCGGGAAGCGACCCACGGTCAGCCATTTGGCGGTAAGAAGTGCTGTTGGACAACCACCGGCAGACGCCGCGTCAGCCGATGAGCCGCCAGAACCACCAGCCCGCCCGCCACAGGGAGCCTCACAGGTGAGCCAGCCGGAAATGCAGCCCGAGGAGAGTGCCTGGGGCAAGGAGATCGGCGAGGAGGACCAGCCCGCCGCGATCGTCGCCCGCCGGGCCTCCACCCGCCGCCGGACCGATCTGAGCGCCCGCCAGTTCCCCCTCGGGGACTGGGGCGAGCCCGCCGAACGGCTCGAGGAGCTGTACCGCTGGTCCGAGGAGCGGGCGGTCGAGGCCATCGACTGGTACCGCCGGGACCGCGTCTGGAAGCGCCGCTGGGCGCGCCTGCTGCGGTTCGGCTCGGCCGGCTTCGCCGTGGGCGGGGTGACCGCCCCGCTGGTCGACCTGACCGGCACGGTCGCGCACGGCACCAGCTGGGGCTACGTCGGCCTGGCGCTCTCCGCCGCCTGCTACGGCACCGACCGGGTGTTCGGCCTCACCTCCGGCTGGATGCGGGACGTCAGCACCGCGCAGGCGCTGCAACGGCGCCTGGAGGCCTTCCAGTTCGACTGGGCCTCGGAGTGCGTGCGCGAGGTGCTCGGCCCGACCGAGGGCACCGCGGGCGAGGCCGCCGAGCGCTGCCTCGGCGTGCTGCGCCGGTTCTGCGAGGACGTCTCGGACATGGTCCGCACCGAGACCTCGGAGTGGATGCTGGAGTTCCGCGCCTCGATGACCCAGCTGCCCACCCAGTCCCCGGGGACGTGGGGCGGGCGCAGCGAGACCGGCGTGGGCGCCCAGGTGCGGGTACTGCCGCCGCCGGGCACCCGGCCCACCATGCCGCGCCAGCGGCCGCCGGAGGGGCCGCTGCGGTAGGCCTGCGGCGGGGCGCCCGCGGCGGCAGCGGGGCCGGGCCCGGAGCCGGGCACCGAGCCGGACCGGGCCGGGGACTCGGAGCCCGGGGCCGGGGACGCGGAGCCCGGGGCTCAGGCGAAGACGACCATCGATCCCTGGGTAAGGCTGCGGGTCGCCGCCGCGTACAGACCGGCCCAGGCGTGCCGCTCCCGGGCGAAGGGGTGCAGGTCGTCCAGCGGCGGCCCGAAGGGCTGCTCCAGGCCGGTCGGGCCGAGCGGCCTGGTCGGGCCGGGGGGGTTGAACGGGTCGATGCCCAGCGCCGGGGCCACGGCCTGCAGCTCGCGCAGCAGCCCGTGGCTGGAGCCGAGCGGACCGCCGGAGGCGAGCAGCGCCTCGTCCACCAGCGGCGTCGCGAACTCGATCGGCACGTAGGCGCCGGCGTGGTCGAAGTGCCAGACCAGGTGCGACTGTTCGGCGCTGCTCTCGAACATCTCCAGCAGCTGCTCGTAGTCCCCGCCGAGCGAGTCCACCGGCGTGATGTCCAGACCGGTGAGGCCCAGCAGGTAGGCGCGGCGCAGGAAGTGCAGCGAGTCGTAGTCGAAGGCCGCTATCGGCTCGACGGCGCCGCTGATCCCCGGCACGTACTGGTAGACCGGCACCTCGGGCAGCCCGCGCGAGGCCAACACCGAGTTGTAGAGCGCGAGGTCGTCCCGGAAGGGGTTGTCGGGGCTGTGGCTCAGCACGTCCACGAGCGGGACGAGCCAGAGGTCGCAGGCCATGGCCGGCAGTTCCTCTCCGGGCGGCGGGATCGCCCGCGGGGCGGGGCGACGACGGGGGCGGTGTCGTTACCCGGGCGGCCGCGGTACGGGGCGCCCGGTTCGACGACCGCCCACCCTACCGGCCCGGGGCCGGGTACGGGTCGGGCCGGCCCTGCGGCGCCTCGGGCGGCGCCTCCGGCAGCCGCCGGGCGAACCGTCCGTGCACCGAGCGCGGCTGCGGCACCAGACCGAGGCCCAGCCCGAGCTCCCGCCCCAGCTCCCGGGCGACCTCCTCGCCCGGCCGGCGGCGCCCCGGCCCGGTCCGCTCGGCGGGCCCGGCGGGCGGCGGCGGTGCGGCGGCCTCGGCCGGAGCGGCGGGCGCGGGCGGCGCCGTTTCGCCGTCCAGGGGCCCGGTGAGCAGTCCGAGGACGGTCACGGACTCCAGCGGCCGCCCGGCCAGCTCGGCCAGCAGCCGGGCGGTGAACAGGTTGTACTCGCAGACGATCCGGTGCGCGCCGGTCAGGTCCCGGGCCTCGACGGCGTCGACCAGTTCGAGGTGGCGGTCCCAGCAGACCCCCGCGAGGACCGGCATCTCCCGCAGGTAGGGCGCGGCGAACATCCAGGACTGCACCCGCAGCCAGTCCAGGTAGCCGCTGATCCGGCGGTTGCCGGCCAGGGCGGCGACCTCCTGCCAGAAACGGCGGTCGCAGCCGACGATCACGTCCAGGTTCCCGGCCCGGGCGGCCCGGACCGCCGCGTCGGCCCGGCGGCGCAGCGAGGGCAGCCGGCTGAGGTCCGGCAGCGCCCGGCGGGTGGAGAACTGGCGGTAGAAGCTGTCGGTGAGCAGCACCCTGGACTCGAAGATCTCCAGGAAGTCGTCCCAGCCGAGCTCGGGCACGGTGAATCCGCGGTGGTGCTCGGCCCGCAGCAGCCCCTGGGCGCCGAGGTCGACCAGGGCCTCGCGGGCCGGCGTGGCCGAGACCCCGTACAGCTCGGCGATCTCCTTGACGGTGAAGTTGCGGCCGGCCGCCAGCCGACCGGCCATCATCTCCTCGCGCAACGCCCCGGCGATCTGTTCGCGCAGGCTGTTGCGGTGGATGACGGGGCGGGTGTCGCCGGCGCCGTTGCCGGACATGCGCGCGACCTCCTCGGGCTGGCCGGCCGGGTGGGCCCTCGGCGGACCGGCCGGGGACGGCGGGGAACACGACGAGTGCTCATCTTCTCAAACCCGCCCCGAGCAGGCGCGGACCCACCCCCCGGACGAGCCGGATCGCCCCCTCTCCCGGGCCGGGCGGCCAGCCGGACCGGGCAGGGCGGGCCGGGCCGAGGTGCACGGCCCGCCCCGGCCGCCCCGGGCCGCGGGTCAGCGCTGGACCGGCGCCGGGATCCCGAGCAGACGGTCGCGCAGCACCGGGAACTCCGCGCGGGCCTTGGCCACCTCCGCCGGGTCGAACTCGACGGTCAGCACCTCCTCGTCCGCCCCCGCCTCGGCCAGCACCCGGCCCCACGGGTCCACCACGATGCTGTGCCCGGCCTGCTCGACCCCGCCGTGCGTCCCCGCGGTGTTGCAGGCCAGCACGTACGCCTGCTCCTCCACCGCCCGGGCCCGCGCCAGCAGCGTCCAGTGCTCGCGGCGCCGGGCCGGCCAGGCCGCCGGGACGACCAGCAGCTGGGCGCCGGCGTCCAGCAGGGCCCGGAACAGCTCCGGGAAGCGCAGGTCGTAACAGGTGGCCAGGCCCAGCGTCGCGAAGTCGGTCGGCGCGGTGACGATCTCCTGGCCGGCACCCATCACCACCGCCTCACCGCTGTCGAAGCCGAAGCGGTGGATCTTGCGGTAGGTGTGCACCAGCTCGCCGTCCGGGGCGAACAGCAGCGAGGTGTTGTAGATCGGCCCGTCGGGGTCGCGCTCCACGATCGAACCCGCGTGCAGCCAGACCCCGGCCGCCCGGGCCGCCGCCGCCATCACGTCCGAGGTCGGCCCGTCCAGCGTCTCCGCGCCGTCCGACCAGAGGTCGTAGGCGAAGCCGCCGAGCGCCCACAACTCGGGCAGGACCACCAGGTCGGCGCCCTGTTGAGCACGGACCAGGGCTGCGGCCCTGGCACGCCGTTCGGCGGGCGGCTCCTCGTCGGAGACCGCGAGTTGGATCAATGAAGCGCGCACAGTACCACCGTCCACGGCAAGAGACCTACGATCGTCACCCGAAAGCGCTGCCCAGCTGTCTCCCGGCAGCGTAACGTGCGGTTAGCGTGTGCGCCCGGAAGCCGGACCATCCCGGCCGACCGGGGAGGGCGGGCGCGGGCGGCAAGGAAGCTGACGGAGGGCCGGAGATTCCCGTGACGGACAACCAGACCGTGCAGGCTTACACGGACGCCTGGACGCAGAGCATCGAGTCCATATCGGAGCTGGTCGCCCCTCTCCCCGAGGGCTCCTGGAACCGGGCCACCGAGTGCCCCGGCTGGTCGGTCCGGGACGTCGTCTCGCACATCATCGCGGTCGAGTCCGAGCTCCTCGGCGACCCCCGCCCGATCCACTCGCTGCCGCGTGACCTCCGCCACGTGACCACCGAGTTCGCCCGCTACGTCGAGCTGCCGGTGGACAAGCGCCGCTGCCACACCGCGCTGGAGATGACCAGCGAGCTGGAGTACACGGTCATCCGCCGCTCCCGGGCACTGCGCAACGCCAAGCAGACGCCCGAGGAACCGGTCCGTCGGCCGGCCGGACCGCTCAGCCACGACGTGCCGTACCACGAGCTGCTGCGGCTGCGGGCCTTCGACGTCTGGGTGCACGAGCAGGACCTGCGCCGGGCGCTGGGCACCCCCGGCAACCTGGACTCCCCGGCCGCCCTGATCACCCGGGACGTCCTGCTCGGCCTGCTGCCCAAGGCCGTCGCCCACCAGGCCGGCGCCCCGGCCGGGACGACCGTGGTGGTGGACGTCACCGGCCCGGTGGAGTTCCTGCGCACCGTCCGGGTCGACGCGGCCGGCCGCGGCACCGTGGACGAGTCGATCAGCCTGGCCCCGGACGTCCAGCTCACCATGGGCTGGGAGACGTTCGTCCGGCTCGCCTGCGGCCGCGGTCGCCCCGGCCCGGTGGGCGTCGAGGGCGACAAGGAACTGGCCGACCGGGTCCTGGCCACCTTCGCCGTCACCCCCTGACCACCTGCGCACACCACCCGGCGTGCACGAACGAGCGCGCGCCGGGTGGGCACCACTCGTGCGTCCATCCGTCAACCCGACGCCCAGCACCTCACCTGTTCGGCCTCGTTGTTCCGGGCACTCCAGCCATCACCCGGAAGAAGGAGGGGCGTCCCCATGGACGACGAACGGCAGGAACGGATGGAACTGGTGCGGTCGAGCTTCCCCGGCACGGGGCAGCCGATCCGCGTCGTGATGATCGACGGGGAGCCGTGGTTCGCGCTCAAGGACGTGTGCGCCGTACTGGACCGGGGCAGTCCGGGCTGGGCCAGCAGGATGGTCGGCCCCGACGACAAGCGGACCGTCGACATGCGCTCGGTATGGGTGAGTTCAACTCACACGAATGGCGTTTCCGCAGGTGGGAATGGATCCGTCCGCGGAAACCCCATGCTGAGCCTGGTCAGTGAGGCGGGGCTCTACCGCCTCGTCATGCGGTCGAGGAAACCCACGGCCCGCCCCTTCCAGGAGTGGGTCACCGGCGACCTCCTCCCCTCCGTCCGCCGCGGCGACACCGACGTCCCCACCCAGCAGCGGCGGATGGCGGAGACCCTGACCGAGGCGATCGGGCAGCAGGTGCGGATCGTCGCGGAGATCGAGCACGAGGACTGGCCCGGCCTGACCGTCCGCTCCGACGGGACGGTGCACTGCCGGCACGGGGAGATGACCCTCCACCTCCCGGGCCGGGAGGAGGACGGCGGGCCGCCGTACGGGGCGTACTTCGCGTGCCCGGGCGGGGAGCGGGTCGGCATCCGGGGCAGCCGGGTCGTCCCGGGCTGTCCGAAGCTGAAGCTGGTGGACCTGATCCGCCTGCGGGACGGTGCGGTGGGGCGGCCGGCGCGGGCCGCGGCCATGCATCCCGCACCCGCACCGGTCATGCCGCCGGAGGGCACCGTGCTCTGCCTGATCGACCGGGCCAGGATCTACGGACGGCCGACGGAGGTCACGGAGGTCCTCCGGGGCATCGGGCTGTAACGGCGGTGGGAGACCGCCGGCCAGCGGCCGGAGTGCCTACGCCTCGGCCGCGCCGACCTTGCGCCGGAGCCGGAGGATCATCACCAGGCCCACCGCGAGTGGGACGTACTGCCAGCAGAAGGCCCAGCGGAAGGCGTCGGCGGAGTAGCCGCCGGCGCCGTCCGGGGAGAGGGCGTCGAGCAGGACGCCGATGCCGAACAGGGTGATCATCGTGCCGATGAAGCCGCCCATGTTGACGATCCCGGAGGCGGTGCCGAGGCGCTCCACCGGGTTGCGGGCGCGGGCGTAGTCCAGGCCGACCAGGGAGGCCGGGCCGTTGCTGCCCATCACCACGATGATCCCGGCCAGCAGCCAGAGCGGCGGGTGGCCGCCGGGCCAGGCCAGCACCAGGGCCCAGCCGAGTCCGGTGGTCGCGACGACGGTGAGGACGATCGGCATCCGGGCCCGGGCCGTGGCGGAGAGCAGGCGGCCGAACAGGAAGCCGAAGGTCATGTTGCTGAGCACCAGCAGGGTCAGCAGCCCGCCGGCCTCGGCCCGGGTCAGGCCCTGTGCCTCCACCAGGTAGGGCAGGCCCCAGAGCAGGCCGAAGGCGTTGCCGGGGAACTGGGTGGTGAAGTGCACCCAGAGGCCGAGGCGGGTGCCGGGCTCGCGCCAGCAGGCGAGGACCTGGCGGCCGACCTTCGGCCGGTCCCGGTCTCCGGCGGGCCGGTCGGCGGGCTGTCCGGCCCCGGAGTCGGGCGCCTCCCTCAGCAGCAGCGCGACGAGCGCGAACACCGCGACGCCGAGCAGCGAGATCGCGGTGAAGGTCGGCGTCCAGCCCTCGCGGTGCAGGGCCTGCGCGAGCACCACGGTGGTGATCAGGTTGCCGCCCATGCCGGCGAGGCCGGTCAGCTGGGCCACGAACGGGTTGCGGGCGGCCGGGAACCACCTGGCGGCGATCCGCAGCACGCTGATGAAGGTCATCGCGTCGCCGCAGCCGAGCACCGCCCGGGAGGCCAGTGCGGGGGCGAAGGCGGAGCTGAACGCGAAGGCCAGCTGCCCGGCGCTGAGCAGGACGACCCCGAGCAGCAGCACCCGCCGCGGCCCGAACCGGTCGACCAGCAGGCCGACGGGTATCTGCATGGCCGCGTAGACCAGTACCTGGAGGATCGAGAAGGTGGAGAGCGCGGAGGCGCCGATGCCGAAGCGGTCGGCGGCGTCCAGTCCGGCCACGCCGAGGCTGGTGCGGTGGATCACCGCGAGCACGTAGACGCTGACGCCGACGGACCAGGCGAGCCAGGCCGCGCGCCCGCCGGGCGGGGACGGCGCGGGGGCGGCCGGGGGCTCGGCGGTGGTTCGGGGAGCGGGGACGGATCTGGGCGCGGCTGAACTGGCGGGCTCCACGGTCATAGTGCGAACAGCGTAGTCATCCCATGATGGGAGGCCCAGTGCGGGGGGCGGTCGGTCGCCCACGAACGCGCACGACGGCGGGTGCGTGCGCCCGGCCTCAGCCGGTGACCGTCCAGGACACCGAGCGGGTCATGTAGCGGTCCCGGAACGCCTCGTCGCGCACCCAGTCGGTGGTGTCCCGGACGGTCGCGGTGACGGTGGCCGTCCGGCCCGGCGCCAGGTCGAGCCGCGCGGTGTCCAGCGCGCCGCCGTCCGCGGGCTGCGGGGTCACCGGGACGCCGTCCACCCGCCACTCCACCCGGAGCTGGCGCGGGCCGTTCAGCGGCAGCGCCCGGACGTCCAGCCGGGGGCGCCCGGCCACCTCGCCGGGCGGCGGCACCGGGTTGTCGGTGGGGCGGACCCGGCGGTAGAGCTCCTCGATGATCGCCTCGCGCGACGGCAGGTTGTAGGCGCTGCCCAGGGTGCGCATCACCGAGTCGGGGGTGGGCCGGTAGAGGCCGTTGGCGCTGCGGTACGCGCCGACCGTCCCGGCGCCGTCGGGGGACTCCGCGCCCAGCCAGCGCCACCACTTGGTCTGCCTGCGCCGCATGTCGTCGGCGTTGAGGGTGGAGAGGTTCGGGTACTCGGCGTCGTCGGGGGCGCTGTCGTACTCGTCGCCGAGGTCCCCCACGGTGTGGCCGATCTCGTGCTGGATGATCCGGCCGGCGTCCGGGCTGCCGCCGGCCAGCGTGGTCACCCCGGTGCCGCCGGCGCCGCCGTACTCGGTGGAGTTGGCGAGCGCGATCAGGTACTGCGGCCCGGCGTCGTCCCCCGCGTACCGGGCGGTGGCGGCCTCGTCGGCGCAGAGCAGCCGGGCGGTGCCCTCGCACCAGAAGTGCATGCCGAGCGGGGTGGCGGGGTTGCGGCCGCGGCTCTCGCTCTCGGCTATCCCGGAGACCGGGGAGACCACCTCGACCCGCCGTATGTTGAAGAACCCCTGGTAGGTGCGGAACGGTTCGATGTCCATCAGCGCGTGCCAGGCCCGGTCGGCCTGCTGGCGGAACAGCTCCTGTTCGGTGGCGGTGTAGCCGTCGCCGAGCAGCACCAGGGTGATCCGGTTGGCCGGCTCGCCGGTGCGGCGCACGTCGACGGTGGGTGCGGCCGTGACGGTCCGGTGGTCGGCGTGCTGGGCGGTGTGCGGCGGCACCGCCCGGTCGGCGGGGGCACCCGGTCCGATCACGCCGAAGGGCGAGGGGCCGACCAGCTCCAGGGCGGCCGGGAGTACGGCGGTGGACACCAGCACGAGCGCGGCCAGACTCCGGACGAGACGGCCAGGGTTGCCAGGCGGCATACGGGTGCGTCCTCGGGGCTCCGGTCACCCGGCGTCGCCCGGGTGGTGGAGCGGAGACGTACCCGCACCGGCGTGTCGCCCCTACCGGGTGACGAAAAAGTCACCGACCTGGCCGAATGACCCACACAAGGCCAGTCATTCCAATGAGTCGGATCCCTTCACGCCACGGTCCCACCGCGCCCCCTCCGAGCTCCCTCCGCACCCGCTCCCGAACCGCCCTGCCGCACCGCCCTGCCGAACCGCCTTCCCGAACCGCCTCCCGGTCAGTCCCTGCGGTCAGTCCCTGCGGAGGTCCAGCACCACGTGGGTGCCGAGCCCGAACAGCAGCCCCCAGAAGGCCGAGCCGATCCCGAACAGGCTCATCCCCGAGGCGCTCGCCAGGAAGGTCACCACCGCGGCGTCCCGCCCCCGCTCGTCCGCCACCGCCGCCGCCAGACTGCCCTGCAGCGAGGCCAGCAGGGCGACCCCGGCGACCACCGCGACCAGCTCCTTGGGCAGACCGGTGAACAGGCTCACCAGCACCCCGCCGAAGCTGCCCACCAGGACGTACAGCAGGCCCGCGGACATCCCCGCGACGTAACGGCGGCGCGGATCCGGGTGGCTCTCCGGGCCGGCGCAGATCGCCGCCGTGATCGCCGCCAGGTTGACCCCCGGCGAGCCGAACGGCGCCAGCAGCAGCGAGACCGCTCCGGTCGACCCGATCAGCAGCCGGTCGTCCGGCCGGTAGCCGAAGGCCCGCAGCACGCCGAGGCCGGGCGCGTTCTGCGAGGCCAGCGCCACGATCGTGAGCGGCAGCGCCACCCCCACCACGGCCGGCCAGGAGAACTCCGGCACGGTGAGCACCGGCCGGGTCGGCCCGCCCGAGCCCGGGTGCAGCGGCAGTCCGACGGTCAGCGCCGCCAGCACCCCGCCCACCACCAGCGCCACCGGGACGGCGTACCGCGGGGCCAGCCGCTTGGCCAGCAGGAAGGCCGCGAAGCTGCCCACCACCAGCACCGGGGCGCTGTGCACGGCACCGAAGACCCCGGCGCCGAAGGAGAACAGGATGCCCGCCAGCATCGCGTTGACGATGCCGACCGGCACCGCCGCGATCAGCCGGCCGAACCAGCCGGTCACCCCGAACAGCGTCACCACCGCGGCGCTCACCAGGAAGGCCCCGACCGCCTCCCGGTACGGGTACGCGCCCAGGCCGGTCACCAGCAGCGCGGCGCCGGGGGTGGACCAGGCGGTGATCACCGGCGTCCTGGTCCACCAGCTCAGCAGGAGGCCGCTCAGCCCGCTGCCGAGGGACACCGCCCAGATCCAGGAGGCCGTGTGCGCCGGGTCCAGCCGCCCGGCAGCGGCGGCCGCGAGCACCACGACCAGCGGGCCGGAGAACGAGACCGCGACGCAGACCAACCCCGCCAGCAGTGCCGGCCCCGACGCGTCCCGCCGCAGCGACCGCCGCTCCCCGCCCCCGGCCGGCACCGTTTCCGGTCCGACCGTCAGTTCATCCGTCATCCCGGAAGTATCCCGAACACCCCGTCGAGAACCTCCGGAAAAAACTTCGGAACCCACCTGCAACCCCCGGCGGGGATGCACGTCCATACAGATGAAGGCACGGAGAGCGAGACCGGCGGAGCCCGGGGGGCGCTTCCGCTCGCGAGCAGCGGAGCCGGTCGTCTTCACCACACACCGTCGGATTCATGACCCTGGGGAGTCACGTCATGCGTATGCCCGTTATCAACCGATTCGCGAAGAACGACCGCGCGCTCTCCGGCCGTCGCGTCGCCGTCCTCGCCGCCACCGCCGCCGTCCTCGCGAGCGGCGTCCAGGTGCTCGCCGTGGACACCGCCTGGGCCGCCTCGCCCACCGCCGCCCCGACCGCGGCGACGGTGCCCGCCGCCGCCCACACCGGGCACCTCCGGGCCGGGCTCCACATGACGCCGTCGCTGAGCATCACCGCCGGTGGCCCGAAGGTCGAGATCCCCGTCGCGGTCGTCAACTTCACCGGGGCGCCGTACCAGGAGGTGAAGGCCTCCGTCAGTCTCCGCGGCATCGTGGGGGCCGCGCCCGTGGGCCTGGGCGACGACTACCTCACCATCGAGGCGCGCACCCCGCAGGGCGGCTGGCAGAAGCTGGCCCTCGGCAGCTCCTCCGACGGGTGGACCGGCGCCGTGACCCCGTACGGCGAGACCTTGCAGGACGGTCGGGCCGCCCACTTCACCTTCCGGATCGGCCTGTCGGCCAAGGCTGCGTCGAAGTCCTCCCACGTCCAGGTCTCCATCGACGGCGACGGCGACGGCCAGAGCGCCGACGGCGTCCTCAAGGACATGGCCGTCTCCCCCGCGCCCGCCCCGAAGTCCCCGTCCAAGCCCGCGCCCACCAAGCCCGCACCCGCCCGGCCCGCCGCCGACCGGACCCCGGCGGCGCCCGCCGCGCCCGCGGCGCCCGCCACCAAGGCCCCGGCGGCCACCCCGACCGCCGCCCCCGCGACCGGTGCCCCGGCCGGCACCCCCGAACTCGCCCAGACCGGCTCCGGCCCCGCCGACACCTTCCTCGCCGCCTCCGCCGCCGCGCTCCTCGCCCTCGGCTCCGGCGTCCTGATCGCCGTCCGTCGACTCCGTCCCCAGCGCTAGTCGACGAACGGGCACGGCGAAGGGGTCCTCCCTCCACACGGCGGTGTGGAGCGAGGACCCCTTCGTCCACTCCTCCGGATGCCGGGCGCTACGCGCCCGTCAGCCCCAGGTGATCAGGCGCTTCGGGCGCTCCAGCAGGGCGGCCACGTCGGCCAGCACCTTGGAGCCGAGCTCCCCGTCCACCAGGCGGTGGTCGAAGGAGAGCGCGAGCGTGGTCACCTGACGCGGGACCACCTTGCCCTTGTGCACCCACGGCATCTCCCGGATGGTGCCGACCGCGAGGATCGCGGCCTCTCCCGGGTTGAGGATCGGGGTGCCGGTGTCGACGCCGAAGACGCCGACGTTGGTGATGGTGACCGTCCCGCCCTGCATGTCGGCCGGCGAGGTCTTGCCCTGGCGGGCGGTGTCGACCAGCTCGCCGAGTGCGACGGCGAGGCCCGAGAGGGTCTTCGACCCGGCGTCCTTGATGTTGGGGACGATCAGCCCGCGCGGGGTGGCCGCGGCGATGCCGAGGTTCACCTGGCCCTTGATGACGATCTCCTGGGCCGCCTCGTCCCACTGGGCGTTGATCTCGGGGTGGCGCTTGATCGCGGTGAGCAGCGCCCTCGCGACCAGCAGCAGCGGGCTGACCCGGACGTCCCGGCCCAGCTCGCCGCTCTCCTTGAGCCGGCGGACGAACTTCATCGTGCGGGTCACGTCGACCTGGACGAACTCGGTGACGTGCGGCGCGGTGAAGGCCGAGGCCACCATCGCCTGCGCGGTCGCCTTGCGGACGCCGCGGATCGGCACCCGGACGTCACCCGTGGTGGTGACGGGCACCGGGACGGCGGGCGTCTCTGCTGCCTCGACGACGGCGGGCGCCGCGGCCGGGGCGGCCTGCACGGCGGCCTGCGCCGACGCGTGGGCGTGCACGTCCTCGCGGGTGATCACGCCGTCCGGGCCGGTCGGGACGACCGCGCGCAGGTCGATGCCGAGGTCCTTGGCGAGCTTGCGGACCGGGGGCTTGGCCAACGGCCGCTCGCCGGCGGCCGGTTCGGCCACCACGGGCGTGACCGGAGCCACCGGCACGACCGGCGCGACCGGTGCGGGCGCGGCCGCGGTGGCGGTCACCGTGGTCGTGGTGGTCCGCCGGGCGCGGCGCTGGGCGGTGCCGGTGCGCGGGCCGTAGCCGACCAGCACCTCGCGCCGCTCCGGCTCGGCCGGCTCCGCCGCGGGCGCGGCCGGCGCGGGCACGGCCGCGGCGGCCGCGGCGGCCGGGGCGGCCGGGGCCGCGGCGTCGGCCGCCCCGGCGACCGCGACCGAGATGATCACGGTGCCGACGTCGACGGTGGCGCCCTCGGGGAAGAAGAGCTGCTCGACGACCCCGTTGAACGGGATCGGCAGCTCCACCGCCGCCTTGGCGGTCTCCACCTCGCAGACGACCTGCCCGTCGGTGACGGTGTCACCGGGCTTGACGTACCAGCTGAGGATCTCGGCCTCGGTGAGGCCCTCGCCCACGTCGGGCATCTTGAACTCGCGGAGCGAGCGAACTTCGGTGGTCATCTTCGCTCCCCGGCTCAGAACGCGAACGCGCGGTCGACGGCGTCCAGCACGCGGTCCAGGTCGGGCAGGAACGCCTCCTCGACCCGGGACGGCGGGTACGGCGCGTGGTAGCCGCCGACCCGCAGGACGGGGGCCTCCAGGTGGTAGAAGCACCGCTCGGTGAGCCGGGCGGCCAGCTCGGCGCCCATGCCCATGAAGACCGGCGCCTCGTGCACCACGACGGCACGACCGGTGCGCTTGACCGACTCCTCCAGGGTGGCGAAGTCCACCGGGGAGAGCGAGCGCAGGTCGATGACCTCCAGGCGGCGGCCGTCCTCCTCGGCGGCCGCGGCGGCCTCCAGGCAGACCTTGACCATGGGGCCGTAGGCGAGCAGCGTGGCGTCGGTGCCGGGGCGGACGATCCGGGCCTCGTGCAGGCCCAGGTCGGCGGCGGCGCCGACCTCGCCCTTGTCCCAGTAGCGCCGCTTGGGCTCCAGGAAGACGACCGGGTCGTCGGAGGCGATGGCCTGCCGCAGCATCCAGTGGGCGTCGTGCGCGCTGGACGGGCTGACCACGCGCAGGCCGGCGGTGTGCGCGAAGTACGCCTCGTGGGACTCGCTGTGGTGCTCGACCGCGCCGATGCCACCCGCGTAGGGGATGCGGACGGTGACCGGCAGCTTGACGTGGCCGAGCGCGCGGGCGTGCATCTTGGCCAGCTGCGAGACGATCTGGTCGAAGGCCGGGTAGACGAAGCCGTCGAACTGGATCTCCACCACCGGGCGGTAGCCGCGCAGGGCCAGGCCGATCGCGGTGCCGACGATGCCGGACTCGGCGAGCGGGGTGTCGATCACCCGGCCCTCGCCGAAGTCCTTCTGCAGGCCGTCGGTGATCCGGAAGACGCCGCCGAGCTTGCCGATGTCCTCGCCCATCAGGACGGTCTTCGGGTCGTTCTCCAGCGACTTGCGCAGGGCGTCGTTGAGCGCCTTGGCGATGCTGAGCTGACCGGCCATCAGAGGTTCTCCCCCGCCTCGAAGGAGGCCGCGTACTCGGCGTACTCGGCCCGTTCCTCATCGACCAGCGCGTGCGGCTCGCTGTACACGTGGTCGAAGATCAGGGTCGGGTCCGGGTCCGGCATGCTGCGCACGCCCTCGCGCACCCGCAGCCCCAGCTGCTCGCTCTCGGCGTCGACCGCGGCGAAGAAGTCCTCGTCGGCGAGGCCCTCATTCTCCAGCAGCGCGCGGAGCCGGGCGATCGGGTCCTTGGCCTTCCAGGCCTCGGTCTCCTCGCTGGGCCGGTAGCGGGTGGGGTCGTCGGAGGTGGTGTGCGCGCCCATGCGGTAGGTGAACGCCTCGATCAGCACCGGGCCGTTGCCGCTGCGGGCGTGGTCGAGGGCCCAGCGGGTGACGGCCAGGCAGGCCAGCACGTCGTTGCCGTCGACCCGGACACCGGGGAAGCCGAAGCCGGAGGCACGGCGGTACAGCGGGATCTTGGTCTGGGTGGTGGTGGGCTCGGAGATCGCCCACTGGTTGTTCTGGCAGAAGAACACCACGGGGGCGTTGTAGACCGAGGCGAAGGTGAAGGCCTCGTTGACGTCGCCCTGGCTGGAGGCGCCGTCGCCGAAGTACGCGATGACCGCGTCGTCGGCGCCGTCCTTGCTGATGCCCATCGCGTAACCGGTGGCGTGCAGGGCCTGCGCGCCGATCACGATGGTGTACAGGTGGAAGTTCTTCTCGTTCGGGTCCCAGCCGCCGTGGTTCACGCCGCGGAACATGCCGAGCAGGTTGAGCGGGTCGACGTCGCGGCACCAGGCGACACCGTGCTCGCGGTAGGTGGGGAAGGCGTAGTCGCCGGTGCGCATGGCGCGACCGGAGCCGACCTGGGCGGCCTCCTGACCGAGCAGCGAGGCCCACAGGCCGAGCTCGCCCTGGCGCTGGAGCGAGGTGGCCTCGCCGTCGAACCGGCGCACCAGCACCAGGTCGCGGTAGAGGGCGCGCAGCTCCTCCGGGGTGGTGGTGAGCGGGTAGTCCGGGTGCTCGACCCGCTCGCCTTCCGGGGTGAGCAGCTGTACGAGCTCCGGCTGGGCGTCCGTCCCCGTGGCGCGGGAGGTGTCAGGGACGCCGGGGGCCGCCTTCTTGCGAGCCCTCGCCGTGCTTTTGACGGTCACGTTCACTCCTCGGTCTGTCCGGCCGCCCGGGGTCGCCGGTGACCGGTCCGGTCACCGCCTCGCGGGGCGCGCGTGGGTGTGCGCACCTACTGCGGGGCAGGTGGTGATCCTGTTCCGACGGCGTCCCTCACGAGAACGTTACCCAGCGTCCGCCCTTGGCGCGCTTGCGCTAGGACGTCCTACTTGTTCGGGGCCTACGACCCCGGGGGTGCCGCGTGCAGCGCGCCGTCGGAAGGGTGGGGGTGACGGACGGCGTGACGCAGCTCTCAATTCGGGCGCCTTCAGGACACCAGCGCACGTTATCCGGGCGGGAGCTCCTGCGTAAGGGGGTTCTCGGTATCGGTTTTGGACCGCTCTGGCCGGATCGCGTCAGTGTGCGGGTAAAGACGATAGGTCTTTCCTACGGTGATATGGGAGGCTTTGGGCGTGAGCGATAACGGACAAATCAGGGTATTCCTTCTCGACGATCACGAGGTCGTCCGGCGGGGCGTGCACGATCTGCTCTCGGTCGAGGACGACATCGAGGTGGTCGGCGAGGCCGGCACCGCCGCCGAGGCGATCACCCGGATCCCCGCGGTCCACCCGGACGTGGCCGTGCTCGACGTCCGGCTGCCGGACGGCAACGGCGTCGAGGTCTGCCGCGAGGTCCGGTCCCGGCTGCCGGAGATCAAGTGCCTGATGCTGACCTCGTTCTCCGACGACGAGGCGCTCTTCGACTCGATCATGGCGGGCGCCTCCGGCTACGTCCTGAAGGCGATCCGCGGCACCGACCTGATCACCGCCGTCCGGGACGTCGCGGCCGGCCGGTCGCTGCTCGACCCGGTCGCCACCAGCAGGGTGCTGGCCCGGCTGCGGGACGGCGGCGAGAAGGAGGACGAACGGCTGGCCCAGCTGACCAAGCAGGAGCGCCGGATCCTCGATCTGATCGGCGAGGGGATGACCAACCGTCAGATCGGCAACGAGTTGCACCTGGCCGAGAAGACGGTGAAGAACTACGTCTCCAGTCTGCTCGCCAAGATGGGCATGGAGCGGCGTACCCAGGCGGCGGCCTTCGTGGCGCGGCACCAGGCGGACCAGCAGCACTGATCGGGGCGTTTGCACAGACCTGACGGTTTGTCAAGGGCCCCCGCCAGGGGGCCATACCCTCTGGCTGTGACTTTCAGCCAGACCCTCGCCTGTCCACCGGCCCGCCCCGACCTCTCCGCTCCGCCGATGGGGACGCTCAGTCCACCCGTCCCGCGCGCCGTGCTCACCGAGGTCCTGAGCCGCTACCCGGTGGGCCTGCCGCTGACCGCGGAGCCGGTCGCCGAGGGCCTGCTGAACCGCGGCTACCGGGTCACCACCGAGGCCGGCACGTACTTCCTGAAGTGCTACGTCGACGCCGCCACCGCCAACCGGCCGAGGATCGTCGCCCACCACCGCGCGATGGCGGGGCTACAGGCCCTCGGACTGCCCGTGGCACCCCCGCTGAGCTGCACCGGACGGACCGGCACGGTGGCGGGCCACGACGGCCGGCTGTTCGCGCTGTTCCCGTGGGTGGATGGCCGACACCGGCACGGTACCGACCTCTCCCTGCCGCAGTGCGACGCCCTCGGCGCGCTGCTCGGCCGGCTGCACGGCGCGCTCGACGACGTGTGCGCCCCCCTCGAACCGCCCGCCGGCTACCGCAGCGCGGACGCCGTCGACAGCGCCGACCTCGCCCGCGAACTGCGGCGCCTCGCCCGTGACCACCGCCCGCACGGCGATCTGGACGCGCTGGTCGAGCGGCGGCTCTCCGAACGGCTGGAACTGCTCGCCGAGCACGCCCACCGCCGCCCCGGCCCCCTGGCCGCCCCGCCCACCGGCTGGACGCACGGCGACTTCCACGGGCTCAACCTGCTGTACGGCGGGGCCCTCCCGGACGGCGGCCCCGTCGCGGCCGTCCTGGACTGGGACAAGCTCGGCCCGCAGCCGCGCGCCGAGGAGGCCGTCCGCGCCGCCAGCCTGCTCTTCAACGACCGGGCGTCCGGCGCCCTCGACCTGGTCCGGGTCCGCCACTACTCGCAGGCCTACCGGGCCACCGGGGCCGCCACCGCGGAGCACCTCGCCGCCGCCGCCCACCGGGTCTGGTGGGAGCGGCTGAACGACTTCTGGATGCTGCAGTGGCGGTACCAGCGGGCCGACCACCGGGCCGACCCGCTCTACCCCGCCTCGGCGGGCCAGCTGGCGTGGTGGTGCCAGGAGTACGAGCAGGTGCTGGACGCCTTCGCGAACTGAACGCCGTCAGTTGCCGCCCACCGCGCCGGCCGTGCCCGACGGCGCGGGCGGCGTGACGGGCGGCTTCGACGGCTGCGTCGGCACCGGCTGCGAGGTCGGCGAGCTGCCACCGCCGCCCGTGCTCGACGCGGTGGGCGCCGTGGTGGGCGTGCCCGTCCCGGTCGGGGTGCCGGTCGCCGTGTGCGACGGGGTCGTGCTCGGCGTCGTGGTCGGCGAGTGCCGGCCCGAAGTCGGCGCCGGCGACATGTTGTTGCCGCCGTTGTTGCCACCGCTGTAGTTGCCGTTGTCGGTCGGCTGCTGCGGGCGCCGGGTGCCGGTGTTGGTGGCCGGCGGGGTCTGGACGCCGCTCTGGGTCGGCGTGCCGGGCTCGGTGGTGCTGGTCATCGGGGCGGGCGAGGTCTGCGAGGGCGGCGTCTTCACGTCGCCCCCGCCACTGCCGCTGAGCGCGATCGAGATGCCGACCCCGGAGGCGACCAGGACGGCCGCGATCCCGGCCACCCAGGCCCACGGACCGCGCCGACGGGGGTGGTCGTCCTCGTCACCGCCGTCGCCGTGACCGCCGCCGTACGGGCCGCCGGCCCCCTGGTAGGGCCCGGACGGGGTGTGCGGTCCGCCCGGCGCCCGATGCATCACCGAGGTCTGGTCCCCCGGGCCGACCGCGCCGAAGGCCGCGGTGGCCGCGGTCTGGTCCGGCCGGATCACCTGGGTGGCACCGGTGTTGCCCTGCCCGGCGGCGGCCAGCCCGGCCGCCGCGCCGGCCCAGCCGGCCCCGGCCGCGCCGTGCATCTCGCGCAGCGCGTGCTGGACGTGCGCGCGGAACTCGTCGGCGTCCTGGAAGCGGTCGTCCGGGTTCTTGGCCAGCGAGCGCAGCACCAGCTGGTCGAGCCCGGCCGGCACCCGGCCGTTGGCGTGCGAGGGCGGCACCGGCATGTCCTGGACGTGCTGGTAGACCACCGACAGCGGGGTGTCGCCGGTGAACGGCGGGCGCAGCGTCAGCAGTTCGTAGAGCATGCAGCCGGCCGCGTACAGGTCGGACCGGTGGTCGACCGGCTTGCCGAGGGCCTGCTCCGGCGACAGGTACTGCGGGGTGCCCATGACCATGCCGGTCTGGGTCATCGTGCTGGCGGTGCCGGTCAGCGCCCGGGCGATGCCGAAGTCCATCACCTTGACCGCGCCCGCGGTCGTGATGATGACGTTGGCGGGCTTGATGTCGCGGTGGACGATGCCGTGCCGGTGGCTGTAGGCGAGCGCCTCCAGCACCCCGGCGATGATGATGAGCGCCTGGTCGACGGGCGGCTCCTGCTCGTCCATCAGCAGCTCGCGGACCGTCCGGCCCTCGACCAGCTCCATCACGATGTACGGCGTGGACTCGTCCCCGACGTACTCCTCGCCGGTGTCGTAGACCGCGACGATCGAGTGGTGGTTGAGCGCGGCGACGGCGTGTGCCTCGCGGGTGAAGCGCAGCCGGGCGATGTCGTCCTGGGCCAGCTCGCCGCGGAGCAGCTTGACCGCCACGGTCCGGCCCAGCCGGACGTCCTCGGCGGCGAACACCTCGGCCATGCCGCCGCGGCCGAGCCGGTGGGTCAGCCGGTAGCGGCCGTCACCGACCGTACCCAGCGGGGCGGCGGTGCCGCGCCCGGGGGTCTGGGCACCGGGCGCCCCGATGACCGGCGGGTAGGCACCCTCGTCGTCGTCCGGATGCTGCGTCTGTGCCATCGCTCCTCGCCCCGGGCGTTCGCTCGGATCGCGGTGCCCTGTCGCTTACGTATTCCCCGAACGCTACCGCTTCCCGAGCGGGCCCGTAGCACGCCCGAACCGGCCGCAAAGCGTCAGAGCAGGCCATTCCGGTCGGCCGGGGAGTCCACCACCAGCACCGCCGCGGGACGCGCCCCGGTGGTGTGGCCGGTCTTGGCCTTCTGCTTGTCCTGGGCCTTGTTGACCACGATCGCGATGATGATGCCGGCCAGCACGAGCACGCCGATGATGATCCCGACCACCACGACGGCGGTCGAGCAGCCGCCGCCGCTGGGCGCCTTCGGCTGCTGGTACGGCGGCATCGGCTGCGGGGGCGGGGTGTGCGCCGGCTGCGGCCCGCCCTGCCGGAGGTACTGCGGGTGCGGGGTGTGGGCCTGCGGGCGCGGCTGCTGGAAGGCCGGCGGCGGGGTCTGGTACTGCGGCTGCTGCGGGAAGGGGTGCGGGGTCTGCGGCGCCTGCGGGTGCGGCTGCTGGAAGGCCGGCGGCGGCGTCTGGTACTGCGGCTGCTGGCCCTGCAGGTACTGCGGGTGGGGCGTCTGCGGGGCCTGCGGCGCGGCGTGCACCGAGCGCGGGCCCTCGTTGATCACCAGCGGGGTGCTGGCCTGGAGCGGGTGCCCGCTGCCGCCGCCCTTGGCGGCCGCGATCAGCCGCTCCGCCTCGTCGCGCATCGCCGCCGCGCTCTGGAACCGGTGGGCCGGGTCCTTGCGCAGCGCCTGGGCGACGAAGGCGTCCACCGCCGGCGTGACCGACCGGTTGAGGGTGGACGGCGCGGGCGGCTCCTCCTGGACGTGCTTGTAGGCGATCGAGAACGCCGAGTCGCCGTCGAAGACCAGCTGGCCGGTGAGCATCTCGAAGAGCATCACGCCGACCGAGTAGAGGTCGGAGCGGGCGTCCACCGGCTTGCCGAGGGCCTGCTCGGGCGACAGGTACTGCGGGGTGCCGACCACCATGCCGGTCTGCGTCATCGACGTGACGCCCGATTCCAGCGCCCGGGCGATGCCGAAGTCCATGACCTTGACGTTGCCCTTGCGGTCGAACATGACGTTGCCGGGCTTGATGTCGCGGTGCACGAGCGACATGTCGTGCGAGGCCTCCAGCGCGTTCAGCACGCCGACGATGACCCGCAGGGCCTCCTCGGTCGGCATCGCGCCGTACTGGGCGACCGCCTCGTTGATCGCCTCGCGCAGGCCCTTGCCGTCGATCAGCTGCATGACGATGTACGGCGTGCTGGAGCCGTCGGGCGCGACGTCCTCGCCGCTGTCGTACACGGTGACGATGTTCGGGTGCTCCAGCCGGGCCACCGCCTGGGCCTCGCGGCGGAACCGCTCCTTGAACGAGTCGTCCCGGCCGAGCTCGCTGTGCATGCTCTTCAGCGCGACCTGCCGGTCCAGCACGCTGTCGTAGGCGAGGTGCACGGACGCCATGCCGCCCTCGCCCAGCAGCCGCTGGAGGACGTAGCGGCCGTTGCCCAGGGAGAAGCCCTCGACCGCCGCGTTCCCGTGCTCGCTCATGGTCCTCTGCTCCCCCTCGGCGCGGCCGTGGCGCCGCGACCGTGACGTTCGGTCTCGTCCGTGCGTGGTGGCCCGGCCCGCTGGCCCGGCGAACCCCTGCCGCGGCGGTCCGACCGGCCTGCGGCAGGGGCCAGGGTATCGGCTCCCGCCGACGGTGATCGGTCCAGGGCCGGTCCTGGACCCGGGCCGCCGGCACCGTCCGGCGGTGCCTCGGCCCGGGGCGGATCGTCGTGGTACGTCCGGTTCCGGCGTGTCCTACGGGTGTCCTACAGGTACGGGCCGGAACGGATGCCGCGGCCCTGGCCCGGCTCGTCCTCGTCCGCGTCGCCGCCGTGCAGGCCGGGCGGGAGGGCCCGGCGCATCTGCTCCAGCTGGGCCCGCGCCGCCATCTGCTGGGCGAACAGCGCGGTCTGGATGCCGTGGAACAGCCCCTCCAGCCAGCCGACCAGCTGCGCCTGGGCGATCCGCAGCTCGGCCTCGGTCGGGATGCTGTCCTCGGTGAACGGCAGCGACAGCCGCTCCAGCTCGGCCACCAGCTCGGGGGCCAGGCCGAGCTCCAGCTCCTTGATCGAGCTGGCGTGGATGTCCTTCAGCCGGGCCCGGCTGGCCTCGTCGAGGGGCGCCGCCCGGACCTCCTCGAGCAGCTGCTTGATCATGCTGCCGATCCGCATGACCTTGGCGGGCTGCTCGACCATCTCGGTCACCGGGAGCTCGCGCGGGAGCTCCCCCTCGTCGTCGTCCCCCGCCGGCCCGGCGAACCCCTGGCCCACCGGCAGCCCGTCCGGTCCGACGATCAGCACCTTCTGGCCGTCGTGCGACTGCCCGCCGGCCGCCTGGAAGGGCTGCTGCGACGAGCGCTCGTTCATCGGATTCGTCATGAACAACATTCTCTCTCACTGGGGTTGGTCGGGCGGAAGCCCCCGTGCGCCCGCCGACCCGAGCCACCGCTGACGACGGTACGCCCCCGGGCGCCGCGCCGGAATCCGTACGGGTACTCAGTTCCGGCCCCGGCCGGACCGCAGCCCGCGCGGCCCCGCGGCCCTCCCGGCCCGCCCGGTCCGTCCGCGGGCGGCCGGCCGTCGACACGGACCCCTCACCGAACCTCCCCCGCCCCCGGCGGTCGGCGCGGTCTCAGCCCTTCCGCAGCCGCACGCCGATCAGCGCCAGCCCGCAGCCGATCAGGCCCAGGCCGGCGCCCAGCGGCAGTTGCACCGTGGAGGCGTCCCGCCAGCGGGCGGGCAGGACGGCGGGGGCGGCGACGCTCTGGCCGCTCGCGGTGGTGACGGTCTGCGGGGCGGCGTCGTCGGCCGGACCCGCCTGGTCCGGGGTGCCCGGGTCGGCCTCGGCGCGGTCCGTGCCGCCGGCCGGGGCCTGGTCCGGGGCCTGGTCCGGCGCCTGCCCGGGGGCCTGCTCGGCCGGCTGTTCGGCGGCCTGACCGGGAGCCTGGTCCGGCGCCTGCGCGGGGGCCTGCCCGGGCACCTGGCCCGGGGCGGCGTCGGCACGGTCGGCGCGTTCGGGCGCCGAGGCGGGGCGGTGGCGGTGCGCCCGCGGCTCGTCGTCGGGGCGCGGCCGGGCGACCGCGTGCTGCGGCGGAGCGGCGGCCGGGACGGGTGCGGCGGCGGGCAGCGCCGGGGCCGCGGCCGTCGGGCGGGTGCCGGTCGGGGCGGCGGTGCTCGGGGCGGGTGGCGCCGTGGCCTCCTGGGTCGCGGCGGTGCCCGGGGCCGTGCCGGTGGCCGGGGCGCTCGGCACGGCCGAGGGCGAGCCGGAGCGGACCGGCCCGGCGGTCGGCGCGGCCGGGCCGGTGGCCTCCGCCTGCTCGGCGGGCTCGGCGGCACCGGTCGGCTCCGCCTCGTCCTCCCCCGCGGGCGAGGACGAGGACGGTGTGGTCGCCGGGACGGACGCGGGGGACGGCGCGGCGGCCGCCACGGAGGCGGCGGCCAGCGGGAGCGTGAGCCCCAGCACGGCCGCCGCGATCAGCCGGCGGGCCCGGCCCGGGTCCGCACTGCGGGTACGACGGTGGTGCGGCGCGGTGGGCAGCGGCCCGAGGGGGTGCGTTGGTGCGGCCACGGTCGGAGGTCCTTCCGACGGCCGACCGCGCGGGGCGGGGTCGGCGGCGGGACAGCTCCGGACCAGCCTCACACATTCCGACAATCAAGGCATTTCGGACACGCATCCCCCCGGCCGGGGCCCGGTTCAGGCCTTCAGCACGACCTTCCCGACCTGCTCCCCCGCCTCCAGCACCCGGTGCCCCGCACCGGCCTCGCCCAGCGGCAGCACCCGGTCGACCACCGGCTTCACCAGCCCGGACTCGACCAGCGGCCACACGTGCTCGCGCACCGCCGCCACGATCGCCGCCTTCTCCGCCAGCGGGCGCCCGCGCAGGTTGGTGGCGATCACCGCGGCGCGCTTGCGCAGCAGCGCGTTGAGGTCGAGTTCGCCCTTCACCCCGCCCTGCAGCCCGATGATCACCAGCCGCCCGTTGACCGCCAGCGCGTCCACGTTCCGCTGCAGGTACCTGGCGCCCATGATGTCGAGGATCACGTCGGCCCCGGCCCCGTCGGTGGCCTCTGCGAGCGCCCGGACGAAGTCCTGCTCGCGGTAGTCGATCAGGACGTCGGCGCCGAGCTCGGCGCAGCGGGCCAGCTTCGCGGCGCTGCCCGCGGTGACCGCGACCCGGGCCCCGACCGCCTTGGCCAGCTGGATCGCCATGGTCCCGATGCCGCTCGCGCCGCCGTGCAGCAGCACCGTCTCGCCGGGCCGCAGGTGGGCGGCGAGGAACACGTTGGACCACACCGTGCAGGCGACCTCGGGCAGCGCCGCGGCCTCCTCGAAGCCCAGGCCCGCGGGCAGCGGCAGCAGCTGCCCGCTCGGCACCGCGACCAGCTGCGCGTAGCCGCCGCCGGACAGCAGCGCGCACACCTCGTCGCCGACCGCCCAGCCGGACACCCCCGGGCCCAGCGCGACGATCCGCCCGGCGCACTCCAGCCCGGGGTAGGGCGAGGCGCCGGGCGGCGGGTTGTAGTGGCCCTGCCGCTGGAGCAGATCGGCACGGTTGACGGCGGTGGCCGCCACCTCGACCAGGACCTCGCCCTCGCCGGGCACCGGGTCGGGCACCTCGGCCCACACCAGTGCCTCGGGGCCGCCGGGTACGGGAATCGTCATCGCATGCATGCCCCGAACCTACTGCGCGTCAGGGCGCTTCCGGCGGACGGGCCCCCGGGCCCGGCACGCCGCTCACCCGCCGGTGCGGCGGGGCCGGTCAGCCGGCCGGCCGGATGACGATCACCCGGTCGGTGAGCTGGAGCACGGCCGCCTCGGGCTCGGTGTAGTTGAGCACCCGGCGGCCGCGGACCACCGCGACCACCAGGTCCTCGCACTCGCGCGGACCGTGCCCGGCCTCGGCCCGGGTGACGGGGCGCTCGACCACGTCCAGGCCGTTGCCGTAGGTCAGAAGGTCCTCCATCACCTCGCCGGCGTGCGGGCTGAGCATCGACATGCCGAGCAGCCGGCCGGCCGAGCTGGAGCTGGTCACCACGACGTCCGCTCCGCTCTGCCGCAGCAGCGGGGCGTTCTCGTCCTCCCGGACGGCCGCGACCACGGTGGCGGCCTTGTTCAGCTGGCGCGCCGTCAGGGTGACCAGGACGGCGGTGTCGTCCCGCTCGGGCGCGATCACCACCCGGGCGGCGGCGGGCAGTGCGGCGCGCAGCAGCGTGTCGGTGCGGGTGGCGTCGCCGACCACGCCGACCAGCCCGTGCTGGGCGGCCTGGTCGATCACCTTGCGCTGCGGGTCGACGACGACGATCTCCTCCTTCTTCACCCCCTGTCCGAGCAGGGTGCCGACGGCGCTGCGGCCCTTGGTGCCGTAGCCGATGACGACGGTGTGCTCGCGCACGGTGGACCTCCAGCGGTTCAACCGCCACTGCTGGCGGGTGCGTTCGGTGAGCACCTCCAGCGTGGTACCGACCAGGATGATCAGGAACAGCACGCGCAGCGGGGTGATCACGAAGATGTTGGTGAGCCGGGCGCCGTCACTGAACGGGGTGATGTCGCCGTACCCGGTGGTGGAGAGCGTCACGGTGGCGTAGTAGGCCGCGTCGAGGAAGCTGACGCCGCCGCCCGCGTTGTCGTTGTAGCCGCCGCGGTCGACGTAGACGATCAGCGTGGTGGCGACCAGTACGGCGAACGCCACCAGCAGCCGGGAGCCGACCTGGCGGACGGCCGGGGCGGCCCGCCGGGCGGGCAGCACGATCCCGGCGTCCGCCCAGGGCTCGGTGCCCGGCGTCGGCTCCCTGCGCCGCCCCTTCATCCGCTGACCCCGACCTGTCCGCTCACGGCCCCTCCAGCAGTTCGACGGGGTCGCCGGCCGCCGCACCGCCGGGCGGGACGACGGCCAGCGCGTCGGCCCGGGCGAGGCCGCGCAGCATCGCGGGCCCGTCGAAGGCCAGCGGGACGACGCCGGCCGCGGTGTGCCGGACGGGGAGCAGCCGGGTGTCCACCGAGTGCCCGGGCAGGACGACGGCGGCCGGGGCGAGGACGGGTGCACCGAGCGCCCGCCCGCTGCGGGCGTGCAGCAGCGGCAGGGCGAGGGTGACCGTCCCGGCGACGGCGGCCAGCGGGTTGCCGGGCAGCCCCACCAGGTGGCGGGTACCGGCCGGCTCGGACCGGGACGGGCCGGACTGGGGCAGTTCGGCCAGCAGCATCGGGTGGCCGGGGCGGACGGCGACGCCGTCCACCAGCAGTCGGGCCCCGGCCTCGGCGAGGGCGCGGTGCAGGAAGTCGACCGGGCCGGCCGCCGTCCCACCGGTCGTGACCACGACGTCGGCGGTGGAGTGCCGCAGCGCGTCCCGGAGCATCCCGTAGTCGTCGCGGACGGCTCGGACGTCGGCCACCTCGGCGCCGGCCGCCTGCAGCCAGGGCGGCAGCAGCGGCCCGAGGGCGTCCCGCACCAGGCCCGGACCGGGCACCCCCGTGGAAAGCAACTCGTCACCGAGGACGAGCAGTTCGACCACCGGGCGGCGACGGACGGCGAGCCGGTCGTGGCCGCAGGCGGCGGCCAGGCCGAGCACGGACGGCCCGACCGGGGTGCCGCCGGGCAGCAGGGTCTCGCCGCGCCGGCACTCCTGGCCGCGCGGCCGGACGTCCTGGCCGGTGGTGAGCGGCTGGGGGCCGTGGTCGCGCAGCAGGGTGCCGTCCGTGCGGCCGTGCTCGCGGCGCAGCACCGCGGTGGCGCCCGGCGGCAGCTGGGCGCCGGTGGCGATCTCGACGGCGGCGCCGTCGGCGAGCGGGGCGACCTCGACCCGGCCGGCCAGCACCCGCCCGGCGACCCGCCAGGGGCCGGGCCCGGCGACCGCCCAGCCGTCCATCGCGGAGGTGTCGAAGGCGGGCAGGTCGGTGAGCGCGGTGAGCGGCTCGGCGAGCGTACGGCCGAGCGTCTCGGCGAGCGGCAGTGCGACCGCCGGCAGCGGGCGGAGCCCGGCCCGGCGGGCGGTCTCGCGGGCCCGGGGCCAGCTCGACGCCGCGGGGCCGGTGGACGGGGCGGCCATGGTGGGGGTCCGTTCCGCGGTGGTCACGACTCGCCCGGCCCGGCGGCGGCGCTCCAGCGCTCGGCGAGCACGGCCGTCCGGCGGGCGGCCTCGGCCACGGCCTCCGGCCCACCGCCCTGCTGGGCGGCCGCGTAGCCGATCAGGAAGGCGGTCAGCGGCGCGGCCGGGCGGGCCACCCCGTGTGCGACCACCCTGGTCAGGTCGAGCAGTCCCCGGACGTCGACGTCCAGGTCGATGCCCAGGTCGGCCCTGACCTCGGCGATCCAGTCCTCCAGCGTGCGCTCCATGCGCCCATGCTGCCTGATCGGCGGTTACCCCGAGGTGCTCACCCCGTGTGCGACGCGCTTCGTTTCCCGCACGCCCGGGCGCACCGGCCGTGAGGAGCGGCCCCGGAACGGCCCGGAAGGGGGGCTGCAGGGGGCCGGCAGGGGTCGGCGGGGGCTACGAGCGGTCGCGCTCGCGGGCCTGTGCCAGGTCCTCCCAGGTGTCGCAGTCGTGGGCGACGCCGTCGGTGTCGGCCACCCTCAGCCGGGCGAGGCCGCCGGTGAGGCGGCGCAGCGGGAGGCCGTCCGGGGCGCCGAGCCCGGCGAGCGCGGCGCGCAGCGGGCCGGTGCGGTAGGCGGCGGCGAGCGGCTGGTCGCGGCCGCCGGCGTCGACCAGCACGGCGGCGTCGACGTCCGGTCCGGCCCGGTCGAGGGCGGCGACCAGCCGGTCGACGGTCCGCCGGTCGAGGAAGGGCAGGTCGGCGGCGAGCAGCAGGACGGTCGGCGCGGTGACCAGGTCGAGCCCGGCGGCGACGGCGGAGACCGGGCCGCCCCCGGGCGGCCGTTCCCTGGTCCAGCGGACGCCGTCGCGGGCGGTCGGCCGGGCGGGGCCGACCACGACGGTGGTGCGGGCCCCCGTGCAGGCGGCGAGGACCCGGTCGAGCAGGGTGGTCCCGCCCACGGTCAGGCCGGGCTTGTCGGCGCCGCCGAGGCGCCGGGCGGCGCCGCCCGCCGGGACGATCACGTCGTACGGCGTCATGCGGCCAGTATCCGCCCCCGGGGCCGGCTCCTACCGGGCCCGGTCCTCGCCCGGATCCTCCCCGGGCTCCTCCCCCGACGGCCCCTCCTCCGCCTCCGCAGACGTGCGCGCGGTGTTGGCGGCGGCGCCCAGCTCCAGGATGGCCGGCAGGGTCAGCTCCCCGTACCGGGCGTTCATCGCGGTGACCAGCGCCTCCGGGTCGTCCGGGTGCTCGGCCAGCAGCCGGTCGAAGTCCTGCAGGTACTCGCCGGTGAAGGCGAGCACCCGGGCGGCGTCGTCGCCCCGGTCGGGGGCGCGGTGGCCGGCGATGACCCGGTCGGCACCGAGGTCCGCGATCCGGCCGAGGTTGTGGCCCCAGGTGGTCCGCTGGGCGGGGGTGGTGTCGGAGGTCCAGACGTGGGTGCCGTTGTAGACGAAGTCCCCGGCGATGACGGTCCGGATGCTCGGCACGTGGACGACGGTCGAGTCGCCGCAGTCGGCCTGGCCGAGCAGCAGCACCGGGATGACCTGGCGGTCGAGCATCAGCGGCTGGGGCAGCAGCGGGGCGGGGATCAGCGGGCGGTCCGGGATGTCGTCGCCGTAGACCGGCTTCCACTGGGCGACCTTGGCGGCCGCGGTGCGCCGGATGCCGTCCACCACGGCGGGCGCCGCGAGCAGCCGGGCGTCGGGGAAGAGCTTCAGCACCTCCTCGGCGCCGAAGTAGTGGTCGGGGTGCTGGTGGGTGACGACGATCGCGAGCAGCCGGCGGCCCTTGCCGGCGACCCATTCGGCGAGTTCGCGACCGGCGCTGCGGGTGAGCTGGGCGTCGACCAGGATCGCGGTGTGCTCGCCGAGGATCAGCGTGGAGGTGGCGAAGAAGGCCGTCTCGGGGCCGGTGAAGACGGCGACCTCCAGCGGCGGGGTGGGCCGCTGGCCGTCCGGGCCGCCGGCGGCTCCGGCGTCCGTGCGGTCCGCGCCGGGGCCCTCCTCGGGCGGGGACGACGTCACTGGCTGCTCCCTCTGTTCTGCGGTCGGGTTTCCTGCGCCCTACAGCATGGGAGCACGGGCACCCGATTGCGCGGAAGGCGCGCCCGTCGGGACGCGCCTTCCGGCACCGGTCACCCGGGGCGGCCCGGGCTCAGGCGGCCAGCCCCTTGGCCCGGCGGGCGGCCTCCTCCAAAGCCCGGGCCTTGGACTCGGCGGCCTGCGGGATGAAGTCGGCGAGTGCGGGGACGCTCGGCGCGAGGGTGAACTCGGGGACGATGAAGTCGACCTCCAGCCCGAGCATGCCGGTCAGCACCTTCTCCAGGTAGGTGGTGACGAACTCGTACGGCTCGCGCGGGGCGCCGGGCGCGTAGGAGCCGCCGCGGGCGGCGACGACGGTCACCGGGGTGCCCTTGGCGGAGGGGTTCTCGCCGGCGGTGCGGCCGACCAGGATCACCTGGTCCAGCCAGGCCTTGAGGCTGGACGGGATCGTGAAGTTGTACATCGGGCTGCCGATGAGCACGGCGTCGGCCTGCTCCAGTTCGGTCATCAGCTGCTCGCGCAGGGCGAAGGCGGCGGCCTGCTCGGCGCTGCGGCCCTCGGCCGGGACGAAGCCGGCGACGATGCCGTGCGCGTCCAGGTGAGGGATGTCCTCGACGGCGAGGTCGCGGTAGACGACGGTGCCCTCGGGGTGCTCGGCCTCCCAGGCGGCCCGGAAGGCGGCGGTGACCTCGCGGGAGACGGATCCGTCGACGACGGCCGAGGAGTCGATGTGCAGGAGCGTGGGCATGGTGGGGCCTCCATAGAATTAGCAGCTGCTCTTTCCCCTGCAGCTGCAACTACCGTAGCAGCTTACTTTTCTGCAGTCACTAGCGAAGGGTCCGGTACGCTGGTGGCATGTCCGAGCACGAGCTAGCGACCGACCGGCTCCAGGCCCCTCCCGGAGTGCCCACGGGACACTGCGCGGCCGCCTCCCCCGCCCTGACCAGGGTCTTCGGACTGCTCGGCAAGCGCTGGACGGGCATCGTGGTCGCCGTGCTCAGCCACGGGCCGGCCTACTTCTCCGAGCTGCGGCGCACCATCCCCGGCATCAGCGAACGGATGCTCTCCGACCGGCTCACCGAACTCGCCGAGGCCGGGCTGGTCCTGCGCGAGGTCGACGCCGGACCGCCGCTGCGGGTCAGCTACCGGCTCACCGAGGCCGGCGTCGCGCTGAAGCCCGCGCTCACCGAGCTCGCCCTCTGGGCCGACCGCCACCTGCCCGAGAGCGCCCTGCACCCGGGCGGCTGCTGAGGCGTGTCCGGTTCCCGCCAGGGCCGTACGTGCGCGAAAACGCCCGGGGCCCGTCCGTCGGGAAGACGGACGGGCCCCGGGCGTGAACGTGGGGGCGGGGCCGGGTCAGCGCCCGGCGCCGCCGCGCAGCCGGGCCAGCCGGTCGGAGAGACCCCAGGAGGTCACCCGCCACAGCGCCTCGACCACGATGCTGCGGCTCATCTTGGACGCACCGAGTTCGCGCTCGACGAAGGTGATCGGCACCTCGGCCACCTTGAAGCCGGCCTTCACCGTGCGCCAGGCCAGGTCGACCTGGAAGCAGTACCCGGCCGAGGCCACCTCGTCCATGCCCAGGCCCAGCAGGGTCTCCTTGCGGAACGCCCGGTAGCCGCCGGTGACGTCCCGGATCGGCACGCCCAGCATCAGCCGCGAGTAGGTCGAGCCGCCGCGGGAGAGCAGCAGCCGCGACTTCGGCCAGTTCACCACCCGGCCGCCGGGCACCCAGCGCGAGCCCAGGACCAGATCGGCGCCGCGCAGCGCGGCCAGCAGCCGGTCGAGCTCCTCTGGCTGGTGGGAGCCGTCCGCGTCCATCTCCACCAGGACGTCGTAGCGGTGGTCGATGCCCCAGCGGAAGCCCGCGAGGTAGGCGGCGCCCAGGCCCTCCTTGCCCTTGCGGTGCATCACGTGCACGTGCGGGTCCTCGGCGGCCAGCTTGTCGGCCAGCTCGCCGGTGCCGTCCGGGCTGTTGTCGTCAGCGACCAGCACGTGGGCCTCGGGCACCGCGGCCCGGACCCGGCCGACGATCCGCTCGACGTTCTCCGCCTCGTTGTAGGTCGGAATGATCACCAGGACCCTGCCGAGATCAGCAAAACTCTGCTGGTTCACGGTCACGTACAAACCTCTCGGCCGATGACGGGGAGTGTCAGAACACCGTCGCCCGCACTCTGGAACGCGGCTCCACCGGCAGCCCGCCTGCGGGATGACCACGGTGGAGACTGCTGCGGGGCGGAGACTACTGCGTCCTGGCATCCTACTACCGCGCCCGGGAACCGCCGGTCCGGCCGCGGCACTCCCCACGGTCGCCCACCGTTTCCCCGTCGGCGACACCGGTCCGCTAGGGTCGATGCCCTGCCTGTGCCCGGACCCCCGCATCGCCGGGCCCGCCCCCGGTGATCCGGCACACCCGCCACCCAGCGAAGGAGTAGGACCGCGCGCATGGACAGGCTCGTCAACACCGTCCGCCCGTACGCCTGGGGCTCCCCGACCGCCCTGCCCGAGTTGCTCGGGCAGGAGCCGACCGGCGAACCGCAGGCCGAGCTGTGGATGGGCGCCCACCCCGGCGACCCGTCCCGCGCCGACCGGGGCGACGGGCCCCGCCGGCTGGACGAGCTGATCGCGGCCGATCCGGAGGGCGAGCTCGGCGCCGCGGCCGTCGCCCGGTTCGGCCCGACCCTGCCATTCCTGTTCAAGGTCCTCGCCGCGGGCACCGCGCTGTCCATCCAGGCCCACCCCACGCTCGACCAGGCCCGCGCCGGCTTCGCCGCCGAGAACGCCCTCGGCATCCCGCTGGACGCCCCCGAGCGGAGTTACCGCGACGCCAACCACAAGCCCGAAATGGTCTGCGCGCTGGGCGAGTTCGAGGGCCTCTGCGGCTTCCGCCGGCCGGCCGAGGCGGCCCGGGTGCTGGCCGGGCTCGCGGTGCCCGGACTCGACCCGCTGATCGGCCTGCTGGCCGCCGAGGACGAGACCGAGGCGCTGCGCACCACCCTGGCCGCCATCCTCACCATGGACGGCCCGACGGCCGAGCGGACCGTCCGGGAGACCGCCGAGGTGCTGGCGGAGCGCGACGGCCTCGACCCGGACGGCGTCTACGCTCCGTACGCCCGGATCGCCAAGGACTTCCCCGCCGACCGCGGCCTCATCGCGGCGCTGCTGCTCAACCACGTCCGGCTGCGGGCCGGGGAGGCCCTCTACCTGGGCGCCGGCGTGCCGCACGCCTACCTGTCCGGCGTCTGCGTCGAGCTGCAGGCCAACTCCGACAACGTGCTGCGGGCCGGCCTCACCCCCAAGCACGTCGACCTGCCGGAGCTGCTGAAGGTCGTGGTCTTCGAGGCCGGCGCGCCCGACGTCCTGCACCCCGCCCCGGTCGAGGGCACCCCGGGCGAGGAGCTGTACCCCGTCCCGATCGACGAGTTCCGGCTCTCCCGCTTCACCCTGGACGGCCGGGAGCGCGAGATCGACGGCCGCACCCCGCAGATCCTGCTCTGCACGGCCGGCACCGCCCGGCTCACCTCGGCCGACGGCACCACCCTGGACCTGGCTCGCGGCCAGTCGGCCTTCCTCCCGGCCACCGGCGCCCCGACCCGACTCGCCGGCACCGGCACGACGCTCTTCCGCGCCACCGTCACCGTCTGACGGCGTCCGGCGCCGCACGCCGAAGGGCTCCCCTCCCGAGCGGGAGGGGAGCCCTTCGCGCGTCCGTCCGGACGGTCAGCCGACCCGTTGCCCCGGGCCCCCGGCGCCGACCTCGGCCGGCACCGGCTCCTCGGGGCGGGCCACCGCGCCCGTGGCGGCCGCGGCCGCCACGGGGGCCGTCAGCGGGTCGCCGGAGGGCCAACGGCGTTCGACCGCCTTGCTCGCCCTGCGGCCGAGCTTCTGCACGGGCAGCTCGACCAGCTTGTACATCACCCAGCTCACCAGCATGATCACGGCGAGGTACTCGGCGGTCCAGATGAGCTTGCCACCGGTCGTCGGGGGCACCTTGGGCACGTCCAGCAGGTGGTGGAGGGTGTGCAGCACCGGGACGTGCAGCAGGTAGAGCGAGAAGCTGATCCCGCCGAGCCAGGTCAGCGGCTTCGGGAAGCGGCGCTTGCGCAGCGCGAAGCCGATCCCGAAGCTGATCCAGGCGCCGAGGTAGGAGCCGACCCAGGCGCGCGGACCGGCCGTCCAGGTGTTGTTCTCCATGCCGCTGTGGTTGAAGAAGAAGCCGATCGCCACGCCCGCGGCGATCACGAAGCCGCAGCAGAGCACGGCCTGCATGCGGTCGATCTGGCCCCGCTCGGCCCGGTAGATCACGGTGCCGGCGAACATCGTCGCGAAGATCATCAGGGTCTCGAACATCGGCGCCCGGCTGTTGTTGTACATCAGCACGAAGGCCAGCACGCCGAGCGTGATCGCCCCGATCCGGGTCAGGTTCGCCCGGCCGCTCAGCACGCACGCGAAGGCGAAGAGCACGATCAGCACCACGCCCCAGACCAGGTTGTGGGTCGAGGCGGCGTCGACGGTCATCGTGTGGGACGCGATGGAGGTGCCGAAGATCAGCGCCACGGCGGCGAAGGCCACCGCGATCGGGCCGCTGCGGCGGTGCTGACCGATCGCGAAGAGCGCGGTGACCATGTAGTAGAAGGCCATCTCGTAGCTCAGCGTCCACATGACGCCCAGGCCGTTCCAGACGCCCATGAAGTCCTGCAGCATGGTCGCGTTGGCGGCCACCGCCACGTAGTTGTGGCCGGTCGCGAAGAGTGCGACGGAACCGTCACCCTTCGGGATGATGGCCAGCGCCACCACGATGCCGACGATCACCGGCGGCCAGAGGCGGAAGAACCGGCCGAGCCAGAACGCCCGCACGTCCCCCCGGCGCTCCAGCGAGGCCGGGATGATGTAGCCGCTGACCAGGAAGAACAGCATGACGCCGTACAGGCCCAGGTCCCCGTGCCACCAGATGAAGGCGGCCAGCCGGTCCGGCAGCAGCTTCAGGACGTCGAAGTGGTGCAGGGCGACCACGAGGGCGGCCACGCCGCGGAGCGCGTCGAGCCAGCCCAGCCTGGCGGCTGCCCCGCCGGCCTGGGCCTTCGCGCTTCCCCCGGCCCGGCGGGCGGACAGCTGTCGTATCGTCTTCACGGCAGGGACAGTAGTCCATCGCGCCACACCCCTGTCCCCGGCTGTCCTCCGGCCGGCCCCGGCCCCCGGGCCGCGGACCGGGAGCGGACGGGGAGCGGACGGACCCTAGTCCCGGGTCATGTCGACGAAGCGGGAGTAGTGGCCCTGGAAGGCCACCGTGATGGTGGCAGTGGGGCCGTTTCGGTGCTTGGCGACGATCAGGTCGGCCTCGCCCGCCCGGGGGGACTCCTTCTCGTAGGCGTCCTCGCGGTGCAGCAGGATGACCATGTCGGCGTCCTGCTCGATCGAACCGGACTCGCGCAGGTCGGAGACCATCGGGCGCTTGTCGGTGCGCTGCTCGGGGCCACGGTTCAGCTGGGAGAGCGCAATCACCGGCACCTCCAGCTCCTTGGCCAGCAGCTTCAGGTTTCGCGACATGTCGGAGACCTCCTGCTGGCGGTTCTCGGCCCGGCGGGAGCCGCCGGACTGCATCAGCTGGAGGTAGTCGATGACGACCAGCTTGATGTCGTTGCGCTGCTTGAGCCGGCGGCACTTGGCCCGGATCTCCATCATCGACAGGTTCGGCGAGTCGTCGATGAACAGCGGTGCCTCGCTGACGTCCGGCATCCGGCGGGCGACCCGCGTCCAGTCGTCGTCGGTCATGCTGCCGGAGCGCATGTGGTGCAGCGCCACCCGGGCCTCGGCCGACAGCAGGCGCATGGCGATCTCGTTGCGGCCCATTTCGAGCGAGAAGATCACGCTCGGCAGCTTGTGGTGGATCGAGCAGGCCCGCGCGAAGTCCAGCGCCAGGGTCGACTTTCCCATCGCGGGACGGGCGGCGATGACGATCATCTGGCCGGGGTGCAGGCCGTTGGTGAGCGCGTCGAAGTCGGCGAAGCCGGTCGGGACGCCGGACATCTGGCCGTTGCGGGAGCCGATCGACTCGATCTCGTCGAGCGCGCCCTCCATGATGTCGGCGAGCGGCGCGTAGTCCTCGTTGGTGCGCTGCTCGGTGACGGCGTAGATCTCCGCCTGGGCGGCGTTGACGATCTCGTCGACGTCGCCCTCGGCCGCGTAGCCCATGCCGGCGATCCGGGTGCCGGCCTCGACCAGCCGGCGCAGCACCGCGCGCTCGTGGACGATCTGGGCGTAGTACTCGGCGTTGGCGGCCGTCGGGACGGAGTTGACCAGGGTGTGCAGGTAGGACGCCCCGCCGACGCGCTGCAGCTCGCCGCGCTTGGTGAGCTCGCCGGCCACGGTGATCGGGTCGGCCGGCTCGCCGCGGGCGTAGAGGTCGAGGATGGCGCCGTGCACCAGCTCGTGCGCGGGCCGGTAGTAGTCGGCCGGCTTGAGGACCTCGACCACGTCGGCGATGGCGTCCTTGGAGAGCAGCATGCCGCCGAGGACGGACTGCTCGGCCGCGAGGTCCTGCGGGGGGACCCGCTCGAAGCCGTCCCCGCCGCCCTGGCCCCCGTCGTCGTCGCGGCGCTGCCAGCCGCCCTCGCGGCCGCCGTCGCGCTGGGAGCCGCCCTTGCCGCCCTTGCCGCCCTGGAAGCCGCCCTTCTGGAAGCCGCCGTCGCGGCCGCCCTGGCCGCCCCCCTGACCGCCGCCCTGGCCGCCGCGGGCGCGGGAGACCGGGAGCCGGTCGCCGGGGCCGTCCGGGAACGGCGCGTCGTCGAAGGCACCGGCCGGGAAGGGGTCCTCCGCGGTCGGCCAGTCCTCCTCCGGCGGCGGGGCGTCGTGGTCGTCGTACTGGGGGCCGGTCACGCGTGTTCCCCGTTCAGCGAGTGGTGCGAGATGGAGCGGGCCTTGCCGGTGGCTGGGTGGAGCTGAGCCGCTCCTCTTTGTACGCCACGGCTCCGACAAATCGGACGCCGGGGCGGGCTGGAGTGTCGGGCGGAGGGCCCACGCTAAGGCGCCGGGAGCCGTTCAGCCAAGGCGGTTATCCACAGGGGGTGTGGACGAGTGCCGCCGTCCTGTGGAGAAGTGCCGCAAAGCTGTGGACACCCCTGTGGAAGGTCCTGTGGATAACCCGACCATCGATCCACCGTCAACCCGTTGACCTGGGACTACCTCGATCCGGGCCTGTGCATGAGAAATTCTTCACACACCTCCGAACGGCTGTGGGCACCGAGCGGGCCGGGCGCGTCGCTCAAGAATTCGAGTAATGATCGCCTGACCCTGGCAACCATTACCTGTGGATGAGTAGCCTGGAGCCCATGACCGTCTCGCCCACCGCCCCGACCCCGTCCAGACGCCGGCACGACCGGGAGATCCTCGCGCTGGCCGTCCCGGCCTTCGGTGCGCTGGTCGCCGAGCCGCTCTTCCTGATGGCCGACTCGGCGATCGTCGGGCACCTCGGCACCCCGCAGCTGGCCGGCGTCGGGGTGGCCGCCGCCGCGCTCTCCACCGCGACGGGCGTGTTCGTGTTCCTCGCCTACGCCACCACCGCCGCGGTGGCCCGCCGGATCGGGGCCGGGGACCGCCGGGGCGCCGTCCAGCAGGGCGTCGACGGCATCTGGCTGGCCCTCGGCCTGGCCGTCCCCGTGGTCCTGCTCACCCTGCTGCTGGCCCCCTGGACCGCCGACGTCCTGGGCGCCTCGCCCACCGCCGCCCCCTACGCCGTGACCTACCTGCGGATCAGCGCCCTGGGGATCCCGGCGATGCTCATGGTGCTCGCGGCCACCGGCGTGCTGCGCGGCCTCCAGGACACCCGGACCCCGCTGCTGGTGGCCGTCGCGGGCTTCGCCGCCAACATCGGACTGAACGCCGGACTGGTCTACGGCGCCGGGCTCGGGGTGGCCGGTTCGGCCTGGGGCACCGTGCTGGCGCAGACCGGGATGGCCGCCGCCTACCTGGTCGTGGTGGTCCGCGGGGCGCGCCGCGAGCAGGCCTCCCTGCGGCCCGACGCGGCCGGCATCCGGGCCGGGGCCAGGGCCGGCGGTCCGCTGCTGGTGCGCACGGTGAGCCTGCGCGCGGTGCTGATGATCGCCACCGCGGTGGCCGCCCGGCTCGGGGACGACCAGGTGGCCGCCCACCAGATCACCATGACCCTCTTCAGCTTCCTGGCCTTCGCCCTGGACGCCATCGCGATCGCCGGGCAGGCGATCATCGGCCGCTACCTGGGCGCCTCGGACGTGCCGGGAGCCCGGGCCGCCACCAGACGGATGGTCGAGTGGGGGATCGGCTCCGGGGTGGCGCTCGGCCTGCTGGTGGTGGTGGCCCGCCCGCTCTACGTGCCGCTGTTCACGCCCGATCCGGCGGTGCAGGGCCAGCTGGACACCGCCCTGCTGCTGCTCGCGCTGAGCCAGCCGGTGGCCGGTCTGGTCTTCGTGCTGGACGGCGTGCTGATGGGCGCCGGGGACGGCCCCTACCTGGCCCGGGCTGCGATCGCGACCCTGGTGGTGTTCACCCCGGTGGCCTTCGCGGTGCCCGCCACCGGCGCCGGGCTGGCCGGGCTCTGGTGGGCGATGAACCTGTTCATCCTGGTCCGGGCGGCCTTCCTGGTCGGCCGGGCGCGCGGCGGGCGCTGGCTGGTGACCGGCGCCGTCCGGGCGTAGGCCGCTCCGGGCCGCTCCACCGGGCCTTCCCGGGGCGGCGTCGACCGCCCGAGCAGCCGCGGGAACGACTGAGGGCCGGGCTCCCGGAGGAGCCCGGCCCTCAGGCCACTGCTACGGAACTCAGGCGGCGACGACGGCGACGTCGAGGTTGGCCTGGACGTCGGCGTGCAGCTTGACCGAGACCTTGTGGGTGCCCACGGTCTTGATCGGCGAGGCGATCGCGACGGCGCGCTTGTCCACGGCCGGGCCGCCAGCGGCCTTGATGGCCTCGACGACGTCGGACTGGGTCACCGAGCCGAACAGGCGGCCGGCGTCACCCGAGCGGACGGCCAGCTTGACCTGGACGCCCTCGAGCTGACCCTTGACCTCGTTGGCGGCCTCGAGGGTCTGGATCTCGTGGATCTTGCGGGCGCGACGGATGGCGTCGACGTCCTTCTGGCCGCCCTTGGTCCAGCGGATGGCGAAGCCACGCGGGACCAGGAAGTTGCGGGCGTAGCCGTCCTTGACCTCGACGACCTCGCCGGCGGAGCCGAGACCCGGCACCTCGTGCGTGAGGATGATCTTCATTACTTGGTCACCCTCTCTTAGCGCGCGGTGCTGGTGTAGGGCAGCAGCGCCATCTCACGGCTGTTCTTCACGGCCGTGGCGACGTCACGCTGGTGCTGGGTGCAGTTGCCGGTGACCCGGCGGGCACGGATCTTGCCGCGGTCGGAGATGAACTTCCGCAGCAGGTTCGTGTCCTTGTAGTCAACGTAGTTGACCTTGTCCTTGCAGAAGACGCAAACCTTCTTCTTCGGCTTGCGAGCAGGCGGCTTCGCCATTGTGTGCTCCATTTGGGGTTCACGGCCCGGCGGGCGTCCTGGGACGCCGCGGCCGGGCCGCACGAAATCTGTCAGCTCTTAGAACGGGGGCTCTTCCGAGTAGCCGCCACCGGACGGGGCACCCCAGCTGCCGCCGCCCTGCTGGCCGCCGGACGGAGTGCTGGACGCCCACGGGTCGTCGGAGGGGCCGGACTGGCCGCCGCCGGAGTTTCCACCCCAGCCGCCGCCCTGCTGGCCGCCGCCGCCTCCCCAGTTGCCGCCACCCTGGCCGCCGCCCTGCTGGCCGCCGAAGCCGCCACCGGGAGCGCCGGACCGGTTGGCCCGGGTGACCTTGGCGGTCGCCGAGCGCAGGCTCGGGCCGACCTCGTCGACCTCGACCTCGAAGACCGTCCGCTTCTCGCCTTCCTTGGTCTCGTAAGACCGCTGGCGCAGTCGGCCCTGCACGATGACGCGCATGCCCCGCTGCAGCGACTCGGCCACGTTCTCCGCCGGCTGCCGCCAGACGTTGCACGTGAGGAAGAGGCTCTCGCCGTCCTTCCACTCGTTCGTCTGACGGTCGAAGGTGCGGGGGGTGGACGCGATACGGAACTTCGCGACCGCCGCACCCGACGGGGTGAAGCGCAGCTCGGGGTCGTCGACGAGATTGCCGACGAGGGTGATGACGGTCTCGCCTGCCATGGTGGTGATGACCTCTCGGGAAGATGTCCGTTCACCGCTGTTTCACGTGAAACAGCGGACGCGAGCTACCCGAGACCCGAAGGCCTCAGAGGTGGCTCAGTGGGTGTCCGGGCGCAGGACCTTGGTCCGCAGAACCGACTCGCTCAGGCCCATCTGGCGGTCGAGCTCCTTGACGACCTCAGGCGTGGCCTTCAGGTCGATGACCGAGTAGATGCCCTCGGACTGCTTGTTGATCTCGTAAGCCAGACGGCGACGACCCCAGGTGTCGACCTTCTCCACCTTGCCGCCGGCGTTGCGGACGACGGTGAGGAAGTTCTCGATCAGGGGGGAGACAGCGCGCTCCTCGACCGAGGGGTCGAGGATGACCATCACCTCGTAGTGACGCATGGGTAACCCACCTCCTTTGGACTCAACGGCCACGGTCTCTCCGTGGCAGGAGGGTTGTGCAGCGTCGGCACCGGAGCAGTGACGACACCGGCCACCGTAGCGGCCGGGTCCGACAGCGGGCCCCCGCTCACCCCGGAGGGGGTGGTCGCCCGGAAGAGGGCGCAAGGGGGCACAACTACACCAGTGCAGACGGCCAACCCTACCCGCACCCGTACGGCCGAACAAAACGCATAGGGGTTGTGAGAGCGGCCCAACCGCCGCAATCTGGACGGAACGGGATTCCTGCTCGTTCGTCTCCACGCCAGGAGGTGGGACACATGGCCCAGTCCGTCCACCACATGCCGGCCCTCACGCTGAACACCGACGGCCACCCGCACCCCCGCGAGAACACCCTGGTGGCCCTCACGGCCGTGCTGGGAGTGATCGCCTTCACGACCTCGTTCTTCCACAACCTCCACCTGCTGACCTCGTGGACCGGTCTGTTCGGGATCGTCACCGGGCTGCTGGGCGTGTTCGTCTCGGTCACCACGGCCGAGCGGTTCGTGCTGATGGTCAGCCTCGGCGCCTCGGCCGTCGGCTTCTACCTGGGGATGGCCCGCGGCGGACTCTGGGGCTGAACCCGGCCCCCGGCCGCCCCGCGCGGAACCCTGGGCGCCCCCGTGGCGTATCTGCAAGGAGACAGGTACGCGACGGGGGCGCCGTCACGCCCGGGGACTCGGGCGTCCGGGCCCCGGACGATAGGGTCAGCCCGAGAACCTGGGGCTCACCGCAGCCCGACCGACGAGGAGCACCGAGCATGAGCCTGCGCCTGAGGACGATCACCCGCGAGGAGCACCTCGCCTTCATCAGGAGCCGTGCCTCGGCCAGCCACATGCAGGTCCCGTCCTGGGGCGACGTGAAGGCCGAGTGGCGATCGGAGTCGATCGGCTGGTTCGACGAGGCCAACCAGCTCGTCGGCGCCGGCCTGGTGCTCTACCGGCAGCTGCCCAAGGTCAAGCGCTACCTCGCCTACCTGCCCGAGGGCCCGGTCATCGACTGGTTCGACCGCGACCTCGACCGCTGGCTCTCCCCGATGCTGGCGCACCTGAAGTCCCAGGGCGCCTTCTCGGTGAAGATGGGCCCGCCGGTGGTCATCCGCCGCTGGAACGCCCCCACCATCAAGGAGGCCATCGCCGCCAAGCAGGCCAAGCGCCTGCGCGACATCGAGGCCGACTGGTACGAGCCGCGCGCCTTCGAGGTGGCCGACCGGCTGCGCAAGGCGGGCTGGCTGCAGGGCGAGGACGGCGGCGCCGGCTTCGGCGACGTCCAGCCCCGCTACGTGTTCCAGGTGCCGCTGGCCAACCGCTCGCTGGACGACATCCAGAAGGGCTTCAACCAGCTCTGGCGCCGGAACATCAAGAAGGCAGAGAAGAGCGGCGTCGAGGTGTTCCAGGGCGGCTACGACGAGCTGCCGATCTTCCACCAGCTCTACCTGGTCACCGCCGAGCGCGACCGCTTCACCCCGCGCCCGCTGTCCTACTTCCAGCGGATGTGGAAGGCCCTCACCGCCGAGGACCCCAACCGCATGCGGCTCTACATCGCCTACCACGAGGGCGAGCCGCTGGCCGCGACCACGATGCTCGTGGTCGGCGAGCACGTCTGGTACTCCTACGGCGCCTCGGCCAACCACAAGCGCGAGGTCAAGCCCTCCAACGCGATCCAGTGGCGCATGATGCGCGACTCCTACGCCCTCGGCGGCGGCGTGTACGACCTGCGCGGCATCAGTGACACCCTGGACGAGAACGACCACCTGTTCGGCCTGATCCAGTTCAAGGTCGGCACCGGCGGCCAGGCGGCCGAGTACCTCGGCGAGTGGGACTTCCCGCTCAACAAGCTGCTGCACAAGGCCCTCGACCTCTACATGTCCCGCCGCTGAGGAGGCTGACCCGATGACGCTGTCGCTCTACCTCGACACCGAACGCTGGCGCGCCCACCAGCGCACCGTGCTGGCCGAGTTCCCCGGACTGGTGCCGGTCGCCAAGGGGAACGGCTACGGCCTGGGCAACCACCGGCTGGCCGAGGAGGCGACGCTGCTCGGCACCGGCGTGCTGGCCGTCGGCACCGCGTACGAGGCGGCCGACGCCGCCGAGTGGTACGGCGGCGAGCTGCTGGTCCTCACCCCGTACCGGGTCGGCGAGGAGGTGCTGCCGCTGCCGCACGCCCGGGTGATCCGGACGGTGGCGAACCTGGACGCCCTGCGGGCACTGCCCGGCGCCCGGGTGGTGGTGGAGTGCATGACCACGATGCGCCGGCACGGGGTCTCCGCCGCCGAGCTCCCGGCGGTCGCCGCCGAGCTGGACGGCGTGGCCTTCGAGGGCCTGGCCCTGCACCTGCCGATGGACCGGCCGGACGGCTCCAGCCCGGTCGAGGAGGTCGCCCACTGGGTGGACACCGCCCGGGCCGCCGGGCTGCCGGTGCACACCGTGTACGTCAGCCACCTGGGCGCGGCCGGCATGGAGCAGCTGGCCCAGCGCTACCCGGACACCGTCTTCCGCGCCCGGATCGGCACCCGGCTCTGGCTGGGAGACCACGGCGCCCTGGAGGTCCGGGCCACCGTGCTGGACGTCACCCCGGTGCGCAAGGGCGACCGCTACGGCTACCGCCAGCACCCGGCGCCGTCCGACGGCCACATCGTGGTCGTGGCCGGCGGCACCGCGCACGGCATCGGCCTGGAGGCGCCCAAGTACGTGCAGGGCATGTCCTCGCGGGCCAAGGGCATCGCCCGGGCCGGTCTGGCGACGGTCAACAAGACCAAGTCGCCGTTCCACTGGGCGGGCAAGCAGCTCTGGTTCGCCGAGCCGCCGCACATGCAGGTCTCGCTGCTGTTCCTGGACGGGGAGACCAAGGCCCCCGCGATCGGCGAGGAGCTCGGTCTCCAGGTGCGGCACACCACCACGCACTTCGACCGCGTGGTGGACCGCTGACCGTCCGTCCGGGCGGGGCCTACGGCTTGTCGGCCGGCTCCAGCAGCTGCGGCTCACCGAGCCACTGCTCGGCGCCGGCCGGCGCGTACCCGGCGTAGCTCTCCTCCTCGCGCAGCCGGCGGGCGGTGCCGAGCACGAAGGCGTCCGGGGCGCGGTCGAACACGCCGCCGGACGGGTCGTCGGTGCCGTCCCAGCGCACCGGGTCGCGGTCCGGCAGCAGGATGTCCCGGACCACCATGACCACCAGGTAGAGCGTCCCCAGCAGGTGCAGCACGACCGCGAACTGGTACCAGGCCTCGCCGATGCCGTGCTGCTTGGGCCCGGTGACGAAGCCCAGGTAGGACCAGATGCCCAGGGTGTAGAGCACCTCGCAGGCCTGCCAGACCAGGAAGTCCCGCCAGCGCGGCCGGGCCAGCACCGCGAGCGGCAGCAGCCAGAGCGCGTACTGCGGCGAGTACACCTTGTTGACCAGGACGAACAGGGCGACCACCAGGAAGGCCAGCTGCGCGAAGCGCGGGCGGCGCGGCGCCGAGAGGGCCAGCCACGTGACGGCCAGGCAGCCCAGCACCATCAGCACGCCGATGTAGAGGTCGAGGTCGGCCAGGCCCGCCCCGCGGTTCTGCATCAGGATCACCCAGAACGAGCCGTAGTCCTCGGCGCGGTGCTTGCTGAAGACGTAGAAGGTCGACCAGCCCTGCCAGTTGGCGATCATGATCGGCAGGTTGACGACCAGCCAGGCGCCGAGCGCGCCGCCCAGCGCCGCGCGGAACTCGCGCCACTTCCCGGTCCGCCAGCAGAGCACCAGCAGCGGGCCCAGCAGCAGCACCGGGTAGAGCTTGGCCGCGGTGGCCAGGCCGATGAAGACGCCCGCCCAGCCGGGCCGGGAGCCGGCCCACCAGGCCATCGCCACGGCGGCCAGCGCGACCGCGAGCAGGTCCCAGTTGACCGTGCCGTTCAGCAGCAGCACGGGGGCCAGCGCGAACAGCAGGGCGTCCCACGGGCGCCGGCGGTGGGTGCGCGAGAGCGCCACCACGGCCACCACCGCGCAGGCCATCAGCATCCCGGCGTTGATCGCCCAGAACCACTGCTCCTGGCTCTGCTGGGTGCCGCCGCCCGGCGTCAGCCAGGCCGCCAGCTGCATGAACAGCCCGGTGAGCACCGGGTACTCGAGGTACTGGAGGTCTCCGGAGCTGCCCGGGATGCGGTCCACGTAGGGGTGCAGCCCGGCCGAGAAGCCGCGGCCGGAGAACAGGTGCGGGATGTCGCTGTAGCAGGCGTGGATGTACTGCGGCGAACCCGGCTGGAACCAGGCCTGCTGGTAGCAGGGCGCCTTCTGCAGCATCCCGAGCACCGAGACCACGATCACCGCCAGCGCCAGGAAGCGCGCCGGGATCCACCAGGAGACGCCCAGCAGCGCCCGGCGGCCGGGCGGGCCGCCGATCACCTCGCTGCCGGCCGCCGCCACCGGGTCCTCGTCGGCCGGGACGACCACGGTGTTGGCCGGCGGGGCGGCCGTGCCGACGGCGGGCTGGGCCGGCCCTGCGGCGTCGCCGGTCCCGACCGGGGCGGCGGATTCGTCACGATCGCTCGACGTCATGCCGGACATCCTGCCGCACCGGCCCGACCGGGACGAGGAGGACCCCGTTCCGGTGCGGCCGCGGCCGCGGCGGTCGGCGGCGAATCATGACGAAACGGCGGCGGCCCTCCGCAGAGGACCGCCGCCGCCGTTCGCCCGTTCGACGGGAGGTGGATCAGCCCGCCGGGGCGACCTGGCCTCCGCCTGCCGGGGTGCTGGTGGGCTTGCCCGACTTGGTCGGCGACGTCGTGGTGGTGGGGGGGTCGGTCGGCGTCGTCGTGGGCTGGGTCGAGTTGCACAGGCCGGGCAGGATGCAGGTGTTCGTCGGACCGGGGTGGGTCTTGGTCGGCTGCGTCTGGGTCGGCTGCGGGGCCGGGCAGTCCACGCCCGGGACGCAGTTCCCGCCGCCCTGGGTGGGCACGGGCGGCTGCGGCGGGTTGTTGCCGCCGGCCGGCTGCGTCTGGGTGGGGCCGGGCTGCTGGGTCGGCGGGGCCGTCGGGGTGTCGATCATCGTCGGCGAGGCCGTCGGGGACGCCGTGCTCGGGGCGCCGGAGGAGTCCACCTCGGTGCCGACGGGCTGCGGGGTCGGGAAGTCCATCTTCTTCTCGTTGGCCAGGGCGGCCTTCATGTACCGGGTGAAGACGTCGGTCGGGATGTCACCACCGTGGATGGACTCCTTGCCGCCGGTGCCGTTGAGCGACAGCCGCTCGTGCTTGGTCGGGTCCTCGCGCCACATCGCGACGCTGGTGACCAGCTGCGGGGTGTAGCCGACCCACCAGGCCGACTTGTTCTGGTCGGTGGTACCGGTCTTGCCGGCCACCGGGCGGCCCAGCGCGTTGCTCTTGCTACCCGTACCGTTCTTCGCCACGTTCACCAGCACGTCGGTGACGTTGTCCGCGACGGCCGGCTCCAGCGCCACCTTGGCGTCCTTCTTGCCGAAGCCCGCGCGCTCCCGGCCGTCCACCTCGACCTTGGTGACCGAGTAGGGCTCGGACTCCTTGCCGCTGGCCGCCAGCGTGCCGTAGGCGGTGGCCATCCGGATCGGGCTGATGGTGGAGGTGCCGAGGGCGAAGGTCGGGGTCTTCGGGTCGGCGAAGCTCTCCTTCTTGATGCCCATCTGCTCGGCGATGTTGGCCACGTTCTGGCCGCCGACGTCCTGGTTGAGCTGGACGAACGGCACGTTGTACGACCACTGCATGGCCTGCCGCAGCGAGACGTAGCCGCGCTTGCCGCTGTCCTCGTTCTTCTGCCGGTAGGGCTTGCCGTCGTCGCCGATCACCAGCGAGCCGTCCGGCTTGCGGATCTCGGACATGTCGTCGGAGAGGTAGCGGCTGTCGGCGTTGATCCGCTTCGGCTTGCCCTTGTCGTCGGTGGCCGTCTGGACGCCGAGTTGCATCGCGGTGGCCAGCACGAAGGGCTTGAAGGTCGAGCCGACCTGGACGCCGATGGCGTCGGCGTTGTTGTCGAAGTGGCCGTTCTCCACGCCGTCGCCGCCGTACAGGGCGACGATCGCACCGTCGCCCGGGCGGATGCTGGCGGAGCCGAACTGCACCCACTTGTCCTGGTCGGGGCGCTTCTGCAGGTTGAGGTTCTCGTTCTTGACGTCGTCGACGGCCTTCTTCAGGGCGTCGACCTTGTCCTTCTCGAAGGTGGTGTAGATCTTCAGGCCGCCCTTGTCGATCATCTGCTGGGTGATCGTCTTGTCGGTGGCCATCACGTACTTGTTGGCGGTGTCGACCAGGTAGCTGACCTCACCGTTCATGTTGGAGCTGGGCTTCAGCGGGACCGGGTCCGGGAAGGTGGTGCACTTCGCCCGCTCCTCCGCCGTGGCGTTCTTGGTCTCCACCATCCGGTCGAGGATCCACTTCCAGCGATCCTCGGCGCGCTGGCGGTTGGCGGCCTTGGTGGGGTCGTAGTAGTTCGCGCCCTTCAGCAGCCCGGCCAGCATGGCGCTCTGGCAGAGGTTGAGGTCCTTGGCGTTGACGCCGTAGTACGCCTGGGCGGCGGCCTGCGCGCCGTTGGCGTTGCGGCCGAACCAGCTGGTGTTGAGGTAGCCCTTCAGGATGTCGGGCTTCTCCATCTTCTGATTGATCTTCAGCGTGATGAAGAACTCCCTGACCTTACGGGTCAGGGTCTGCTCCTGGCTCAGGTAGGCGTTCTTGACGTACTGCTGGGTGATCGTCGAGGCGCCCTGGGTCTCCCCGCCCTTCGCCATGTTGTAGACGGCGCGCAGCATGCCCTTGGGGTCGACGCCGCTGTCGGTGCGGAAGGTCTCGTTCTCCGCGGCGATGACGGCGTTCTGCAGGGTGGGGCTGATGTCGGCGAGCTCGACGATCTGGCGGTTGGTGTCGCCCTTGCGGGTCATCTCCGTGCCGTCGGCCCAGTAGTAGATGGTGTTCTGATCCTTGACCAGGTCCTTGAGCTGCGGGATCTCGGTGGTCTGGTAGAGGTAGAACACGACGCCGACGCAGGCGGCGAAGACCGTCAGGAACGCGGTGAGCCACTGCTTCCAGGAGGGCAGCCAGCGCCGCACGCCGGTCTTACCGAAGCGCGGGTAGTCGATGAAGCGCTTCTTCCCGGGGCCGGCGGCGGCAGCGGCCGAGGCCGCGGCGGCACCGCGGCGTCCCCCCTTGCCGCCCTTCTGCGCGGCCTTGCGCATCTCTGCGCGACCCATCCGGGGCTGCTGGGCGGTCTCCCGGACGCCCGGAGGGCGCCGGCGGCCGATCCCGTCCGAGCTCAGCTCGTCACGGCCGGGTCCGCCCTGACGGCCACCGCCACCCGGGGGCTGCTGCCCGTCACCGCCCGGGTCGGGCGTCCTTCGCCGTCGTTCGCTCATGTTGCAGCCACTCCTCGCCAGGCGGTTCCAGCCTGAAGGCAGGGTTCACGTCCGATGCCCGCCAACCGCCCTAACCCCGGAGGTGGTCCTCGTGCACACGCGACAGCGTACGCAGCAGAGAATCGCAACTAATCGGGCATCAGTCGCCAATAACCGCAAAACGGCAACAGATCATTACACGCCCGTTGCCAATCTCCCCCGCGCGTCGGCTTGTGATCACATTCACGCGTGCCCCCCTTGCCCCTTTCGAGGGCCCGGTTTACTGTTCTCGATATATCGAGCCGATACATCGAGACGGCATACCGCCCGATGCAGCGGCCAGACGAGGGTCGAGAGGGAGGAGGACGACGGCAGTGGGCAGGCGCTCAGGAGTGTTGGAGTTCGCCGTTCTCGGCCTGCTCCACGACGCACCGATGCACGGCTACGAGCTGCGCAAACGCCTCAACGTCCTGCTCGGCACGCTGCGGGCGTTCTCCTACGGAACGCTCTACCCGTGCCTGAAGAGCCTGGTCGCCCAGGGTTTCCTGGTCGAGGACAACCCGGACGTCGAGTACGTCCCGGCCACCGCGCTCAACGGCAAGCGGTCCAAGACCGTCTACCGGCTCTCCCCCGAGGGCAAGCAGCGGTTCGAGGAGCTGCTCGCCGACTCCGGGCCGGACGCCTGGGAGGACGAGCACTTCGGCGTCCACTTCGCGTTCTTCGGCCAGACCGACCGGGCCGTGCGGATGCGCGTCCTGGAGGGGCGGCGCAGCCGGCTGGAGGAGCGTCTGGAGAAGATGCGCAACTCGCTGGCCCGGGCCCGCGAGCGGTTCGACGACTACACCGTCGAGCTGCAGCGGCACGGACTGGAATCGGTGGAGCGCGAGGTCCGCTGGCTCAACGAGCTGATCGAGACCGAGCGGGCCAACCGCACCGGCCGGACCGGGCCCGCCACCGGCGGCGGCACCACCGCCGCACCCCACAGGACTTCGGACGGCCGTGGCCAGGAGGAAGGGTCGCTGGACCCGCCCGGGCCACCGTACGACCGCCCGGGGCGCTCCGCCCAGGAGCGCTGACACCGCGCCAGCCCCGTGCCGCGCGGCAGGAGTGGGCGCCTCGCGCCCGTACAAGCAGTCATCGAAGAAGCAGGACGAGTGCCGTCGACCCCGGCGGTGCTCATGAGATCACAGGGAGCAACCGGAATGGGTTCGGTTCGCGTAGCCATCGTGGGCGTGGGCAACTGCGCCGCGTCGCTGGTGCAGGGTGTCGAGTACTACAAGGACGCCGACCCGGCCGGCAAGGTCCCCGGGCTGATGCACGTCCAGTTCGGCGACTACCACGTCCGTGACGTGGAGTTCGTCGCGGCGTTCGACGTCGACGCCAAGAAGGTCGGCTTCGACCTGGCCGACGCCATCGGCAACAGCGAGAACAACACCATCAAGATCTGCGACGTGCCGCCGACCGGCGTCACCGTCCAGCGCGGCCACACCCTCGACGGCCTGGGCAAGTACTACCTGGAGACCATCGAGGAGTCCGACGAGGCCCCGGTCGACGTCGTCCAGGTCCTCAAGGACCAGCAGGTCGACGTCCTGGTCTGCTACCTGCCCGTGGGTTCCGAGGCCGCGGCCAAGTTCTACGCGCAGTGCGCCATCGACGCCAAGGTCGCCTTCGTGAACGCCCTGCCGGTGTTCATCGCGGGCACCAAGGAGTGGGCGGACAAGTTCACCGAGGCCGGCGTGCCGATCGTCGGTGACGACATCAAGTCCCAGGTCGGCGCCACCATCACGCACCGCGTGATGGCCAAGCTGTTCGAGGACCGCGGTGTCATCCTCGAGCGCACCATGCAGCTGAACGTCGGCGGCAACATGGACTTCAAGAACATGCTCGAGCGCGAGCGCCTGGAGTCCAAGAAGATCTCCAAGACGCAGGCCGTCACCTCGCAGATCCGCGACCGCGAGCTGGGCGCCAAGAACGTCCACATCGGCCCCTCGGACTACGTGGCGTGGCTGGACGACCGCAAGTGGGCGTACGTCCGCCTCGAGGGTCGCGCGTTCGGCGACGTCCCGCTGAACCTGGAGTACAAGCTCGAGGTCTGGGACTCCCCGAACTCGGCCGGTGTCATCATCGACGCCGTGCGCGCCGCGAAGATCGCCAAGGACCGCGGCATCGGCGGCCCGATCCTGTCGGCCTCCTCGTACTTCATGAAGTCCCCGCCGGTCCAGTACTTCGACGACGAGGCCAAGGAGAACGTCGAGAAGTTCATCCGCGGCGAGGTCGAGCGCTGAGCACTGAGCTGCACCGCGGGTGACCGCCCGTAGCGGCTCCGAAGGGCCCACGATCACCGGATCGTGGGCCCTTCACCGTTTCCCGGCCGATGTTTCACGTGAAACAACGGACGGATCCATGGCACCCTGAGCGGGTGGCGATCACCGAGAACGGCAGCACCCACCAGTCCCCGCACCGTGCCACGCTCCTCGGTCTCCTGCGCGGCCGGGACTTCCGGCGGCTGCTGACCGCCCGGGTGCTCTCCCAGCTCTCGGACGGCGTCTTCCAGGTCTCGCTCGCCGCCTACGTCGTGTTCTCCCCGGAGAAGCAGTCCTCCCCCGCCGACATCGCCTCGGTGCTGGCCGTGATGCTGCTGCCGTTCTCGGTGATCGGCCCGTTCGCCGGCGTGCTGCTGGACCGCTGGCGGCGCCGCCAGGTCCTCTACTACGGCAACCTGGCCCGCTTCGGGCTCGGGCTGGGCACCGGTGCACTGCTGCTGGCGGAGGCGCCGACCTGGCTGTTCTTCGCCTCGGCGCTGCTGGTCACCGCGCTCAACCGGTTCATCCTGGCCGGCCTGTCCGCCGCCCTCCCCCGGGTGGTGGAGCAGGACCGGCTGGTGACCGCCAACGCCCTCTCCCCCACCCTGGGCACGGTCGCCGCGGCCTCCGGCGGCGGCATCGGCTTCCTGCTGCACCAGGTGATGGCCCCGGGGCCGCGGGCGGACGCAGCGCTGGTGACGGTGGCCTCGCTGCTCTACCTGTCGGCCGCGCTGGCCGCCCGCCGGATGGACCGCGACCTGCTCGGCCCGGAGCAGCACGGGGACCGGCCAGCGCTCGGCCAGGCCCTGGTCCGGGCCGCCGTCGAGCTCGGTGCCGCCGTCCGCCACCTGGTCCGGGACTGCCGGCCCGCCGTCCACGCGCTGGCGGCCGTCACCGCGGCCCGGTTCTGCTACGGCGTGCTGATCGTGGTCGTGGTGATGCTCGCCCGCTACACCTTCAACGACCCGGCCGACAGCGCGGCCGGGCTGGTCACCCTCGGCCAGGCGGTCGGCCTCTCCGCCGCCGGGTTCTTCATCGCCGCGGTGATCAGCCCCTGGTGCACCCGCCGGCTCGGTCTGGCCGGCTGGATGACGGTCTGCCTCGCGGCGCCGGTGGTCTTCGTCCCGGCGCTCGGCCTGAGCTTCTCCCTGGTGCCCTGCCTGGTCGCGGCGCTGCTGCTCGGGGTGGTCACCCAGGGCACCAAGATCTGTGCCGACACGGTGGTCCAGGAGTCGGTCGAGGACGAGTACCGCGGCCGGGTGTTCGCCATCTACGACGTGCTGTTCAACGTGGCCTTCGTGGCGGCCGCCCTGGTCACCGCGCTGGTGCTGCCGCTGTCCGGCCGCTCGGTCGCGGTGGTCGGCGGGGTGTCCGCGGTGTACGCGATCTCCGCGGCCCTCTACCTGCGCGCCGCCCGGCGGGACGAGCCCCTCCCCGGCGGCCCGTCCTCCTGACCCCCCCCCGGGCCCTCGGGACCGACGGCGTCCGAGCGAGTCGCTAAGGTACGTCAGACCTGTCGGAGCGACAGCACTCGGTCTCGGGGGACGAACTGATGAGCACACCGCCCAACCCGTACGGGCCGCCGCCGGCGTACGGCCAGCCTCAGCCGGCCTACGGGCCGCCGCAGCCCGGGTACGGACAGCAGCCGCCCGCGGGGCCGTACGGGTACCCGCAGCCGGCCCCGCCGCAGCCCGCGCCCGGCTACGGGCCGCCCCCGGGGTACGGCCCGCCGCAGCCCGGCGCCCAGCCGCCGTACGGGCAGCAGCCCCCCGCCGGGCCCTACGGGTACCCGCAGCCCGGACCGGCCGGCCAGGCCCCCGCGGCACCCGCCAAGAAGCGCGGGACCAAGGCCAAGCTGAAGGCCGTCGGGCTGGTCGGCGGCTGCATCGCCCTGGCCGTCGGCTACTTCGTGAGCGGTCCGAGCGTCAGCAGCGCCAAGCCCGGCGACTGCGTCAAGGTGAGCGGTTCACGCGACGTCGAGATCGCCAAGTGCACTGACTCCAAAGCGAATTACCGCGTCCTGTCGACGTTCGACAACACCACCGACGTGAACCGCTGCAAGCAGACGCCGCAGACCACCAGCGCCGTGTCGGGCAAGAGCGGACGCCGCTGGAACAAGAAGCGGTACGTGCTCTGCCTCGGCCCGCTGGTCCGCACCGGCACCCCGCCGGTCGGGAAGTCCTGACCTCTCCGCCACCACCGTCCCCGGGGGACCTCTTGTCCGTTCCGCCGCCCCAGATGCCGTACGGCGCGCAGCCGCCCAACGACGGCAACCCGTACGCCACCGGAAACCCGTACGGCCAGCCGACTCCGCCGCCCCCGCCGTCGGGCCCGCCCGGCTACGGCTACCCGGCCGCCCCGCCGCCGCCCGACCAGGCGTACGGCTACCCCCAGCAGTCCGCGCCCGGCTACGGCTACGGGTACCCGCAGCCCGGGCCGCAGGACGGGCCCGCCTGCCGCTTCTGCGGCGGATTCCCGGCCGTGGACACCACCGTCCGCGGCCACCAGGGCCTGGTCCTGGCCTACCGGATGCTGCGGATGTCCGGCCCGTTCTGCCGCACCTGCGGGACGGCGACGGTGCGCGACATGTCCGCCCGCACCCTGGTCCAGGGCTGGTGGAGCCCGGTCTCGGTGCTGCTGGCCCCGATCACCCTGCTGCTGAACCTGATCCCCAACGGCCGGGTCAAGCAGCTGCCGTACCCCGTCCCGGGCAGCCACGGCCCACAGCTCGACCCCGGCGTCCCGCTGACCCGGCGGCCGCACATGCTGGCGCTGCTGCTGCCGCTGTCGCTGGTCCTGACGATCGTGCTGGCCGCCACCGGGGTGCTCGGCCCCACGAAGGACGACCCGGTCACGCCGGTCTCGGTGCCCACGGTGACGGTGCCCCCGGTGACCACCTTCTCGCCGCCGCCGCTGCCGACGTACACCCCGCGGCCGGTGCCCACGCCGACGTTCACGCTCCCGCCGGTGGCCACCCCCAGCGCCACTCCGGACGGCATCGACGACGCCAAGATCGGCGACTGCCTGCGCAACGAGAACGGCACCGGCGCCACCCACGACGCCAGCCCGAAGATCACCATGCTGCCCTGCAGCGACTCCCGCGCCCAGTACAAGGTGGTCTGGAAGTACTTCGCCACCTCCGACGACAAGGTCTGCGAGAAGCAGCCGAAGTCGGACAGCACCTACACCCGCACCTACTCCAACCTGACGGCGCTGAGCTACGTGCTCTGCCTGCAGAGCGTCAACGGCTGACGGGCACCCGCCCGGAGGGGGCGGCTCCGGCCGAGGCCGGGGCCGCCCCTCCGGCATGCTCAGCCCTGCTGCGCCGCCCACCAGGCGCGCAGCGCGGCGACCGCCTCGTCGTGCTCCATCGGGCCGTGCTCCAGCCGGAGCTCGAGCATGTGCTTGTAGGCCCTGCCGACCTGCGGCCCGGGCTTGAGGTCGAGCAGCTCCATGATCTGGTTGCCGTCCAGCGCCGGGCGGACGGCGTCCAGCTCCTCCCGCGCCTTGAGCTCGGTGATCCGCTCCTCCAGGCCGTCGTAGGTGCGCGACAGCGCCGCCGCCTTCTTGCGGTTGCGGGTGGTGCAGTCGGAGCGGGTGAGCTTGTGCAGGCGCTCCAGGAGCGGGCCGGCGTCGGTGACGTAGCGGCGCACCGCGGAGTCCGTCCACTCGCCGCCGCCGTAGCCGTGGAAGCGCAGGTGCAGCTCGACCAGGCGCGAGACGTCCTCGGTGAGCTCCTTGGAGTACTTGAGCTCGCGCATCCGCTTGCGGGTCATCTTCGCGCCGACCACCTCGTGGTGGTGGAAGGAGACCCGGCCGTCCGACTCGAACCGGCGGGTGCGCGGCTTGCCGATGTCGTGCAGCAGCGCGGCCAGCCGCAGGGTGAGGTCCGGGCCCTCCTGCTCCAGGTCGACGGCCTGCTCCAGGACGGTCAGCGAGTGCTCGTAGACGTCCTTGTGCCGGTGGTGCTCGTCGCGCTCCAGCCGCAGCGCGGGCAGCTCGGGCAGCACGTGGTCGGCCAGGCCGGTGTCGACCAGCAGCCGCAGGCCCTTGACCGGGTGCTTGGCGAGCAGCAGCTTGTTCAGCTCGGCCTGGACCCGCTCGGCGGAGACGATGGCGATCCGCTCGGCCATCGCGGTCATCGCCGCGACGACCTCGGGGGCCGGGTCGAAGTCGAGCTGGGCGGCGAACCGGGCCGCGCGCATCATCCGCAGCGGGTCGTCGGAGAAGGACTCCTCGGGGGTGGCGGGGGTGCGCAGCACCCGGGCCTCCAGGTCCTCCAGGCCGTGGTGCGGGTCCACGAAGCCGCGGCCGGGCAGGTCGACCGCCATCGCGTTGACCGTGAAGTCCCGGCGGACCAGGTCCTCCTCGATGGTGTCGCCGTAGGTGACCTCGGGCTTGCGGGACGTCCGGTCGTACGCCTCGCAGCGGTAGGTGGTGATCTCGATCAGGAAGGAGCCCTGGGGGGTGTCCTTGCGGGCGCCCACGGTGCCGAAGGCGATGCCGACGTCCCAGACCGCGTCCGCCCAGCCCCTGACCAGCTTCAGCACCTGCTCCGGGCGGGCGTCCGTGGTGAAGTCCAGGTCGTTGCCGAGCCGGCCGAGCAGGGCGTCCCGCACCGAGCCGCCGACCAGGGCCAGCCGGTGACCGGCCGCCTGGAACCGGCGGGCGATCTCGTCGGCGACCGGCGACACCCGCAGCAGCTCTTGCAGCCCCATCGTCTGGGCCTCGCTCAGGCCTGGGACGGCCTGCACGGCGGTGCTGGAACGGTCGGTGCGCGCGGTGGACTCATTGGCAGTGGACACGGCTCACAAGGGTACGTGCCCCGGAAGGTCAACCGCCCGCGCGTTTTGGGCGTCTCACCCCAAGGCCCGCAACACTGCATCCCGGGCTGCATCGTTACCATGCCGGTGGACGGGTTCGGGCACCGGACTGGGGATGCGGTGTCGCGTGCCACCGCGACCGGCGGAGCGTAGCGCCGGAACCGGTCGGGCATCCGCGGCACCAACGCGGCGAAGAGCGTCAGGCGAAGAGCGTCATGCGAACAGCATCAGCAGCGAGCGATCGAGAACGGCGAGGGCGGAACGAGTGAGTGAGCCGGCACGGCACTCGGGCCTGGGGGCGCACCGACAGTCTGGACGGGCCGACGACCCCGCCGGGCGCGGGCCCGGGACGCGCGCGCGCCGCGCGGCCCGTCGGCTCGCCGCCGCCTGCGGGGCCGCCCTGACCCTGTTCGCGGCGGCCGCCCCGGCCACCGCGCTGCCCGCGGGCGGCAACGTCCGGCCGGCCGCGGACAGCGGCGTCTCGGCCGAGTCCCCGGTGGTGATGACCATCGAGTCGATGACGCCGCAGGTGGCCGCCCCGAACGGCGTGGTCACCATCACCGGGCACGTCACCAACGCCGGCAAGGCGGCGCTCAAGGACGCCCACGCGGCCGTCCGCAAACCCAACTCGGGCAAGCCGCTGCAGCGGCGCAACGACCTGTCCCTGGTGGCCGGCCGGACCGTCCCGACCGGTCAGGACGGCGTGGAGCTGGACAGCCCGCAGTTCGCCCTGCCCCCGCTCGGCCCCGGTCAGAGCCAGCCGTACACCCTGGGCGTCGCGGTGAACGAGCTCGGGATGTCCGAGAGCGGCGTCTACGAGCTCGCGGTGGACGCCTGGGGCGCCACCGCGGACAACCCGCGCGAGCGCGCCCTGGGCATCGCCCGGACCTTCCTGCCGTACAACCCGGGCGGGGCCGCCGAGGCCCAGCCGACCAGGGTCACCACGCTCTGGCCGCTGGTGCACGCGCCCGTCCTGGCCGCGCAGACCTACGCCGAGAACGACCAGACCGTCCCGGTGCTGCGGGACGACAGCCTGGCCGCCGAGTTCGCCCCGGGCGGCCGGCTCTACGAGCTGGTGGACACCGGCGCCAAGCTGAACGGGCTGACCTGGGTGGTCGACCCGGACCTGCTGGACACCGCCTTCGCGATGACCAAGCCGTACCGGGTGCAGAAGCCGGGCGCCGACGGCAAGCCCGCCAAGGAGGACAACACCTTCCTCGGCACCGGCTCCGCCGCCGCCACGGCCTGGCTGGACAAGCTGCGGGCGGCCGTCGCCAAGCAGGGCTCCCAGGTGGTGTCGCTGCCGTACGCCGACCCGGACCTCGCCTCGATCGCGCACAACGGCGCGGACCTGGCCGGCATGGGCACCGCCCTGGGCAAGGCGGCGACCGCCGGCCGGCTGACCGTCGAGGGCCGGCTGTCCGTGGACACCCGCTCGGACGTGGCCTGGCCGTACCAGGGCTACCTGGACCAGCAGATCGCCGGCGTCGCCCAGCAGTCCGGCAGCGGCCTGGTCCTGGTCAACGGCGCGAGCATGCCGGAGCCGGACTCGATGACCTACACGCCGTCCGCGGTGCGGCCGATCGGCAACGGGCAGAACGCGGTGGTCGCCGACGAGACGGTCTCCGGGCTGTTCCAGGGCGACCTCGGCACCCCGCAGGCGCAGACCCTGGCCGTCCAGCGCTTCCTCGCCGAGACCTACACGATCACCCACGAGCAGCCGCAGAACCAGCGCGGACTGCTGGTGATGCCGCCGCGCGACCTGACCGTGAACACCGCCAAGGCGCTGGCGAGCGCCCTGTCCGCGGCGTCCGACAAGTGGCTGGCGCCGGTCAAGCTGGACACCCTGGCCCAGGGCCCGGCGGACCAGAAGGCCACCACGGCCGTGCCCCCCGCCACCGACTACCCGACCCGGGCCCGTGCCTCGGAACTCCCCGCCGCAGCCCTGACCAGCACCGACGGGATCCAGCACAACCTGGACATGCTGATGCGGGTGCTCACCCTGCCGCAGCGGGTGCGCGGCCCCTTCAGCGCCGCGATGGTCCGCTCGCTGTCCACCGAGTGGCGCGCCGAGGCACCGTCCGGGGCGGCCTACCGCGCCGGCGTCGCCGTGTACCTGAACGAACTGATCGAGGCCGTCCGGGTGCCGCAGAAGAGCGCGGTCACCCTCTCCGGCGACACCGGCCTGCTGCAGGTCAGCGTCCGCAACGACCTCACCCAGCCGGTCACCAACCTCAAGCTGGTGCTCACCTCCACCCAGCCGAACCGGCTGAAGGTGAAAACCGAGGAGCAGCTGGTCATCCCCGCCTCGGCCAGCATCACCCTCCGCTTCCAGGCCGAGGCCCACAACAACGGGCCGGTCACCATGACCGCCCAGCTGTGGACCACCGGCCCCAACGCGGAGAAGTACGGCGACGAGCAGAACTTCCGGGTCGAGGTCACCTCGGTGACCAACGGGGTGCTCTACGTCTTCGCGGGCGCCGCCGTCCTGCTGCTGCTGGCCGCGCTGCGCTTCGTCCGCCAGCGCAAGCGGCGCGCCGGGCAGCCGCACGCCGACGGCGACCAGCCGGTGGAGGGCCCGGCGGCCGACGCCGCCCGGGAGCCGGCCGGGGACGGGACCGCGGACGACGCCGCCGACGGTACCGGCGCCGGAGCCGGGGGCCGCCCGGAGGACGCCGCCGACCAGGACACCACCGGCGACGGGCGGGCGCGGACACCGCGCGGCAGCAGCGCGGATGGCCGGGATCGGGCCGCCAGTGATGAGAAGGTTGGTCCTTGATACCGCCGACCCCCCGCAACGCCGGGCCGGCCTCCCCCACGACAGCGAAGAGGTGACATGACCGGGCGCAGCGAGGAGCGGCCCCCGGGCCGCGGTGAGAGCCGGCCGGGTGCCGAGTCGCCGTCCGGCGACTGGTACGTGGCCGACACCTACGCCCAGGACCCGTACGCGGCCGACGCGTACGGCAACCCGCAGGACGGTCCTGACCCGTACGGCCTGCGGGCCGACCGGCCCGCCGCACCGCAGCCGCAGGCCACCGCGTACGACGTTCCGCCGCAGCTGCCGCCGCAGGGCGGCGGCTACCCGACGCCGGTGGCGCCAGCGCCGTTCACGGCCCCCGTGCCGCCCGTGCAGCCCGGCTGGGACACCCCGGCGCAGCCCGCCTGGCAGGAGCCGCACGCCCCGGCCGGCGGCGACCGCTGGGGTGCCGCCGAGCAGCCCCGGCCGCAGTGGGAGCCCGGTCCCGCGCACTCGGCCTGGGACAGCGAGACCACCGAGTACGTCGGCGTGGACGCGCTGTTCGGCGCGCCCCAGGCGCAGGCGGCCGCCCAGCCGCCGGCGCCCCAGCCCGCCCCGGCCCCGCCGGCGGCCCCGTCGGCCGGCCACGTGCCGCCCTTCGGCACGCCGCCGACCGCCCCCGCGCCGTACCCGCCGGCGGGCGGCTACCCGGGGCAGCAGCCGCCGCACGGCGGACCGGACGGTCACCGCCCCTTCGTGCCCCCGATCGAGTTCGACCCGCCGCTCTCCGAGGAGGAGGCCACCATGCAGGTGGCCGCCGTCGCGGTGCCGCCGGCGGTGGAGCCGCTGGCGGACATCGTCGCCGAGGAGCGCGCCGCGCAGCAGGCGCAGACGACCGCTCCCGCCCCGGCGGCCGGCGGCGGCAAGGTCGCCAACCTGCTCAACTCCAGCGCGATCATGGCGGCGGGCACGCTGGTCTCCCGCGGCACCGGCTTCGTCCGCACCATGGTGATCACCGCGGCCATCGGCGTCGTCACGATGGGTGACTCGTACAACGCCGCGAACACCCTGCCGACCCTGCTGTACATCCTGATCGGCGGCGGCGCGCTGAACGCGGTGTTCGTGCCGCAGCTGGTGCGCAGCATGAAGAACGACGAGGACGGCGGCACCGCCTACGCCAACCGGCTGCTCACCCTGGTGATGGTCGGACTCGGCGGCGTGGCCTTCCTGGCCGTGCTCGGGGCTCCCCTCCTGGTGCAGCTGATCGCGCACCCGATGATGGAGAACGCGGCCCGCGCCGACACCACCGTGGCGCTGGCCCGATACTGCCTGCCCACGATCTTCTTCATGGGCGTCCACGTCGTGATGGGCCAGATCCTGAACGCCCGCGGCCGGTTCGGCGCGATGATGTGGACCCCGGTCCTCAACAACGTCGTGGTGATCTTCACCTTCGGCGCCTACATCTGGGTGTACGGCGGCTTCGGCGGCACCCAGGTGACCCCCGAGACGATCTCCCCCGAGGGCGTCCGGCTGCTCGGCCTCGGCACCCTGCTCGGCCTCGTCGTCCAGTCCCTGGCGATGATCCCGTACCTGCGGGCCGCCGAGTTCCGCTTCCGGCCCCGCTTCGACTGGCGCGGCCACGGCCTGGGCAAGGCCGCCCGGCTGGCCAAGTGGACCTTCTTCTTCGTGCTCGCCAACCAGGCCGGCTACCTGGTGATCACCCAGCTGGCCACCGCCGCGGGAAGCGCCGCGGAGAAGAGCGGCCACGGCGGTGTCGGCCTCTCGGCCTTCTCCAACGCCCTGCTGATCTGGCAGCTCCCGCAGGCCGTCATCACCGTCTCGATCATGAGCGCGGTGCTCCCGCGGCTCTCCCGGGCGGCGGCCGACGAGGACGCCGGCGCCGTCCGCGACGACCTGTCGTACGGGCTGCGCACCACCGCGGTGGCGGTCGTCCCGGGCGCCTTCCTGTTCCTGTCGCTCGGCCCGGCGATCGGCCGCACGATCTACGCGGTCGGCGGCAGCACGACGGCCCTGGACGACGCGACCAACGTCGGCCTGATGCTCTCGGCCTTCGCGCTCGGGCTGATCCCGTACTCGGCCCAGTACGTGATGCTGCGCGGCTTCTACGCCTACGAGGACACCCGGACGCCGTTCTCCAACACCGTCTGGGTGGCGGTCTGCCAGGCCGGCTTCTCGCTCGTCTGCTGGTTCGCCCTGCCCGCCCAGTGGACCGTGATCGGCATGGCCTTCGGCTACGGCCTGGCCTACGCGGTCGGCGTCACGGTCGCGCTGCCGAAGCTGAAGAAGAAGATCGGCGGCCTGGACACCAAGCGGATCGGCAAGACCTACAGCCGGCTGGCCGCCGCCTGCGTGCCGGCCGCGGTGATCGGCCTCGGCGTCAGCCTGGCGGTGCAGCGGGTGCTCGGCGGCTGGTCGGGCAGCGTGCTCTCGGTGCTGCTGGCCGGCGGTCTCCAGATGGTGGTTTTTGTGTTCATCGCGAAACGCCTGCGGATCGAGGAACTCAACGCCATGCTCGGCATGGTCCGCGGCCGACTGGGCCGCTGACCGTCGCACCAACCGGCCGGACGAGCGGGCGCCCTGACCGGGCGTCAACCGGGGGCACCGCCCCCGCCGCCCGTCCGGCCGCCGTCGGTCCGCCCTCCGCACCCCGCCCCACCGGGCCCGCGAGATGGCGGCCCGGTGTCGGATCTGCACCACATCTCTCCACCATCATGCAACCGAGCGGACCCCTCAGAGGTCGTACTCGGTGGAGAAGAGTGGGCACAATTGTCCTGGAGCACGGGGCCCCCAACCCGCGGGCTCCAGCGACTCTCTCAGGCCGGGGCGACACAAGGGGAGGCAGGACCACGGTGGCTGATGGCACCAAGGCGGTCGTCGACACGTCAGCAGCTGACGCGGCGGCGGACGAGGCCGCACTGGCCGCGGCGATCGACCGGCTCGCGGGCGGGAAGACCGCCCCGGCGGGCGCCGCCGACGCCCCCTCCCCGGACTCCCCCGCGGGCACCGACCGGGAGGCCGGCGACACGGCCCCGGACGACGCCCCGGACGACTCGGACGACGGGCCGGACAGCCCGGCCGCCCCCGCCGGGGAGGAGACCTCGGAGATCACCGCTCCGCTCTCCGTCCGGGAGATCGCCGCCGAACTGGCCGCCGGCACCCCCCGGGGCAAGCCCGCCCCCGCCGAACCGGCGGCCGCCCGGCGCCGCCCCACCGACCCGCAGCCCACCGTCGACCCGCGCGACACCGCCACCCTCCCCCGCACCCTCCCCGCGCCGCTGCGGCACAGCGGCGACATGATCGGCCACCGGTACCGGCTGGAGGAGTGCATCTCCCAGACCGAGACCTTCAGCAGCTGGCGCGCCGTCGACGAGAAGCTGCGCCGCGCCGTCGGCGTCCACCTGATGGCCTCCGGGCACCAGCGGGCGCGCAAGGTGCTGGCCGCCGCCAAGTCCGCCGCGCTGCTGGGCGACCCGCGCTTCGTGCAGGTCCTGGACGCCGTCCAGGAGGGCGAGCTGGTCTACGTCGTGCGGGAGTGGCTGCCGCACGCCTCCGACCTGGCCAAGCTGCTCGCCGACGGCCCGATGGAGCCGCACGAGGCGTACCAGATGGTCCGCCAGGTCACCGACGCCGTCGCGGCCGCCCACCGGCGCGGCCAGGCCCACCTGCGGCTCACCCCGCGCTGCGTGCTGCGCACCGACAGCGGCCAGTACCGGATCAACGGCATCGCCGTGGACGCCGCGCTGCGCGGGCTCCCCGCCGACGACGACACCGACGACGCCCAGCGCGCCGACACCCGTGCGATCGGCGCGCTGCTGTTCGCCGCGCTCACCCACCGCTGGCCCTACCCCGAGGACCGGTACGACCTCCAGGGGCTCCCCAAGGGCCTCCAGAACGTCGCGCCGGACCAGGTCCGGGCCGGCGTCCACAAGGGCCTGTCCGAGCTCGCCGCCAGGGCCCTGTTCGACCACCCGCCGCACCACGCCGCGCCGATCACCACCCCGGAGGAGCTGGCCCGGGCGATCTCGCTGATGCCCCGGATCCGTCAGCCCGAGCCGGAGCTGCCCGCCTACCCGGCCCCGCCCCGGCACAACACCCACTCCCTGCCCACCGCGCCCAACCCCTCCCGGGTCGCCGACCCGGCGGTCGCCCCGCTGCCGCCCTCCTCCCGGCCGACCGCCGCCCGCCGGACCCGGCGGCGGCTGCGCCGGGTGGTCAAGGCCACCGCCTGGACGGTCGCGCTGGGCGCCATCGGCCTCGCCTCGTGGCAGTTCGTCGACGCCATGCGCAACAACAACGGCGCCGTGGCCTCCCCGCTGCCCACCGCCAGCAGCGCCGCGCCGACGGCCCAGAAGGCGACGCACGCGCCGACGCCGATCCCCGTCAAGGAAGCGATCTCGTACAACCCCCGGGGCGACTCCCCGGAGTCGACCTACCTGCTGCCGAAGGCCTTCGACGGCGACCCGACCACGGCCTGGTCGACCAAGCAGTACTTCGACCCGTTCGGTCCCAAGCCCCCGCTCAAGGACGGCACCGGCCTGCTCATCGACCTGGGCTCGCAGCAGTCGGTCAGCTCGGTGAGCGTCCAGTTCGTCGGCACCACCACGGCCGAGCTCCGGATCCCCGGTGCCCAGGCCGCCGCCAACCCGACCGGGGCCCCGCCCGAGGCCTTCACGGTGCTCGACAAGCAGTCCGGCACCACGGCCGACTTCACCCTGGGCAACCCGGCGAACACGCGTTATCTCTTGATCTGGCTGACCAGTCTGCCGAAGGATACGGAAGGCAAGTGGCGCGGGCAGATCGCCGAGGTCAAGGTCTTCGGCTGACCGCACGCCCGCGCAGCGCGACGACGGCAGGGGGGCAAGGGGTGACAGTGGCGGACGACGACGCGACGCTGCTCGCCCGGCACGTCGCCGGGGACCGGGAGGCCTTCGGCCTCCTGGTGAACCGCCACCGGGACCGCCTCTGGGCGGTCGCCCTGCGCACCCTCGGCGACCGCGAGGAGGCCGCCGACGCCCTCCAGGACGCCCTGGTCTCCGCCTTCCGCGCCGCCCCCGGCTTCCAGGGGCGCTCGGCCGTCACCACCTGGCTGCACCGGATCGTGGTCAACGCCTGCCTGGACCGGGCACGGCGCAGCGCCACCCGGCGCACCACCCCGCTCGACGAGGACCCGCAGCGCCTGGACACCCTGGTCGGCGCCTCGGAGCCGGCCGACTCGCCGGTGGTCCGGGCCGAGGTGCACCGCGAGGTGACCGCGGCGCTCGCCGAACTGCCCGCCGAGCAGCGGGCCGCGCTGGTCCTGGTCGACATGCAGGGCTACCCGGTGGCCGAGGCCGCCGAAGTGCTGGGCGTCCCGGTGGGCACCGTGAAGAGCCGCTGCGCGCGCGGCCGGGCCCGGCTGCTCCCGCTGGTCCGCCACCTGCGGGAGAACGCGGGCGGGCCGGACGTTTCACGTGAAACACCGGACGGTCCGGGCTCGGCCCCGCCACCCCGGCGCGGCGCCCCGGGGAACCCGACGGGCCCCCGCACCGTCACAGGGACAGGCCCCGGCACCGGCCGGACGATTCTGGAAGGGGACGCGAGCACGCGATGACGGCCCACCTCTCCCCCTCCGGTCCCGCCGGAGCCCACCCCGAGATCGACGAGCTCGCCGACCTCGCGGAAGGACTGGTCGAGTCCGCCGACGTCGCCGAGGCCCTGCAGCGGCACCTGGACGGCTGCGCCGAGTGCCGCGGGACGGTCGAGGCGCTGGGCGAGGTCCAGGCGCTGCTGGGTGCCGTCGAAGCCCCGTCGATGCCCGCCGACGTCGCCGCCCGGCTGGACGCCGCGCTGGCCGCGGCCGCCGCCGACCCGGCACGGACAGCCCGGCCGGACGCCCAGCGCGCCACCCCGGCGAACCCTCCTGCGGCACCGTCCGCCACGCCGTCCGCCGCGGCCCGGCCGGCGCCGCCCGCCCGGTCCGCCGCGCCCACCGGCCCGGGCCGGCCCCGGCCCCGGCGCCGGCGGCGGGCCCGCCTGCTACTCGGCGCGGCCGCCGCACTGGCCGCGATCGGCCTGGGCGCAGCCCTGCTGCTGCCCTCCGACCGGGCCGACCGGGGCCCGAGCGTCACCGCCGCGGGCCCCGCGACGACCGCCGCCCCGCAGAGCCCCCGCAGCGGCCACGCCGCGAGCGCCGGGCCGGTCTACCGGGAGGACCAGCTCGCCGCACAGGTCCAGCAGCTGCTGGCCGGCTCCGGCAGCGCCCCCGGCCTGCTCCCGAGCGGGCCGGGCAAGCCCTCCGCCGAGCTGCCCGCCGAGGGGCAGCAGGAGCTCCCCGCCCAGGGCTCCGGCTCCGCCTCCCCGTCCGGCTGCCCGGCCCCCGCGGCGGGCACCCCGCTGGCCACCGACCACGGCAGCTACGCGGGCGCCCCGGTGGACCTCCTGGTCTACCCGTCACCCGGTCGGCCCGGCTTCGCCGACGTCTACCTGCGCTCCCCCGACTGCGGCCCGGTCGTCCTGCAGCGCACCGTCCCGATCCGCTGACCCCGCTCCGCCCCGCTGCCACCGCGCCCGGTCACGGCCCCGGTCACGGCGCCTGCCCGCCCCGGCCCGGCAGCTGGCCCGGCGGTTCCCATGCGATCGACGACCGGGGCGGCACGCCGCTCCCACAGTGCGGGCACCTGGTACTGATCCGCCTGGGAATGCGAGACACTGGTCAGTCGTTGTCCCGGGCGGCGGAGCAGGACCGCCCTCCCCGCACCTAGCGCGGGTCGCGATGCGAACCAGGAGATGCAGTGAGCGACGTCCGTAACGTGATCATCATCGGTTCCGGCCCGGCCGGCTACACGGCCGCGCTCTACACGGCCCGGGCCTCCCTCAAGCCGCTGGTCTTCGAGGGCGCCGTCACCGCCGGCGGCGCGCTGATGAACACCACCGAGGTCGAGAACTTCCCGGGCTTCCGGGACGGCATCATGGGCCCCGAGCTGATGGACAACATGCGGGCGCAGGCCGAGCGCTTCGGCGCCGAGCTGATCCCGGACGACATCGTCGCCGTCGACCTCACCGGTGACGTCAAGACCGTCACCGACTCCGAGGGCAACGTCCACAAGGCGCGCGCCGTGATCGTCACCACCGGCTCCCAGCACCGCAAGCTGGACCTGCCGAACGAGGACCGGCTCTCCGGGCGGGGCGTCTCCTGGTGCGCCACCTGCGACGGCTTCTTCTTCCGCGACCAGGACATCGCGGTGGTCGGCGGCGGCGACACCGCCCTGGAGGAGGCGACCTTCCTCTCCCGCTTCGCCAAGAGCGTCACGATCATCCACCGCCGGGACACCCTGCGCGCCTCCAAGGCGATGCAGGAGCGCGCCTTCGCCGACGAGAAGATCCGCTTCGAGTGGGACAGCGCGGTCGAGGCCATCCACGGCGACCCGAAGCTGACGGGCGTCACCCTGCGCGACACCACCACGGGCGAGACCCGCGAGCTGCCCGTCACCGGCCTGTTCATCGCGATCGGCCACGACCCGCGCACCGAGCTCTTCAAGGGCCAGCTGGACCTCGACGCCGAGGGCTACCTCAAGGTCGAGGCCCCCTCCACCCGGACCAACGTCCCGGGCGTCTTCGGCGCCGGCGACGTCGTGGACCACACCTACCGCCAGGCCATCACGGCCTCCGGCACCGGCTGCTCCGCCGCCCTGGACGCCGAGCGCTACCTCGCCGCGCTGGACGACCTGGAGGCCAAGGCCGCCGCCGTCGCGGTCTGACCCCCTCGCCACCGACCGATCCCCCCGCGGGGGTGTTCCACGTGGAACACCCCCGCCCCGCCGGGCGGAAACAGAACGGGCCCACCCGTTGTTGACCCGGCAGCAGCCCCCCCCTCCGTCCGAACCCGAGGAGTTCCCGTGGCCGGCGCCACCACCACCGTCACCGACGCGACGTTCAAGGCCGACGTCCTGGACAGCGACAAGCCCGTCCTGGTCGACTTCTGGGCCACCTGGTGCGGCCCGTGCCGCCAGGTCGCCCCGATCCTCGACGAGATCGCGGCCGAGCACGGCGACAAGCTGACCATCGCCAAGCTGGACGTGGACGCTAACCAGGCGACCGCCGCCCAGTACGGCGTGATCTCGATCCCGACCCTGATCCTCTACAAGGGCGGCGAGCCGGTGAAGTCCATCACCGGTGCCCGTCCGAAGGCCGCGCTGCTGCGCGAGCTGGACGGCCTCATCTAGGTCCACCGGTCGACGACCGCACGACGGCGGGGCTCCCCCACTCGGGGAGCCCCGCCGTCGTCGTTCCGGCCCCGCCGCTGTCGTACCGGCCCGTCCCGGCTCCGCCCCCGGGCCGCCGCCGGGCCCGGTGAGGCCCCGGGCGGCGTCAGAACGGTCGCAGTGCCGGCTCCTTGCGCGCTCCCCCGAGCAGGCGCTCCAGCGCCCCCTCCACGTCGCCCCTCCAGGAGACCGTGGAGCGCGCCTCCAGCCGCAGCCGCGGGTAGCGGTGGTGCGGCCGGACGGTCTTGAAGCCGACCGCGAGCAGGTGGTCGGCCGGCAACACGCAGCTGACCGGATCGGGCCCGGCCGAGCCGAAGGCCTCGATCGCCCGCACCCCGCGGCCCAGCAGGTCCTTGGCCACCGTCTGCACCAGCACCCGGCCGAGCCCCTGCCGCTGGTACCCCGGCAGCACCCGGCTGACCATCAGCTGAACGGCGTCCGGTGACACCGGGCTGGTCGGGAAGGACTGCGACCGCGGGACGTAGGCGGGCGGCGCGTAGAGCACGAAGCCGGCCGGCTGGTCGTCCACGTAGACGATCCGGCCGCAGGACCCCCACTCCAGCAGGACCGCGGAGATCCAGCCCTCCTTCTCCGGCTCCGGCTTTCCGGACTCCACCGCCGCCCGCCCGCTGACCGGGTCCAGCTCCCAGAACACGCAGGAGCGGCAGGTGGTCGGCAGGTCGGCGAGGTTGTCCAGCGTCAGCGGAGCGATCCGGCGTCCCATGCCCCGCACCTCCTCCTCCACGTCACGGGTCGAGCATGCCTCCGGAAACGCCGATGGGTGCGTGTTTCACGTGAAACGGCGCTCACGTGGGACACGCACCCATCGGGTTTCCGTCCTCGGCCCGGCTCAGCCCTGCGACAGCCGCAGACCGTCCTCGCCCGGGGCCAGGCTGTCCAGGATCCGGTTGAGGTCGTCCACCGAACCGAACTCCAGCACCACCTTGCCCTTGCCCAGCTTCCCGCCGCGCTGCGACACCTCGACCTTCACCCGGGTCTCGAAGCGGTCCGAGAGCCGGCTCGCGAGGTCGTTGAAGGCCGGCGAGAGGATCCTGCCCGCCTTCGGCGCCTGGCGCTTCGGCTTCTCCTCCTGGGCCATCATCCGGACGATCTCCTCGGTGGTCCGCACCGAGAGTCCCTCCGCGTTGATCCGCTTGGCCAGCTCCTCCTGCCGCTCGCGGTCCGGCACGCCGAGCAGCGCCCGGGCGTGCCCGGCCGTCAGCACCCCGGCGGCGACCCGGCTCTGCACGGCCGGCGGGAGCTTCAGCAGCCGCAGCGTGTTGGAGACGTGGACGCGCGAGCGGCCGATCCGGTCGGCCAGCTCGTCGTGGGTGCAGGAGAAGTCCCGCAGCAGCTGGTCGTACGCCGCGGCCTCCTCCAGCGGGTTCAGCTCGGCCCGGTGCAGGTTCTCCAGCAGGGCGTCCAGCAGCAGCTTGTCGTCCTCGGTGGCCCGGACGATCGCCGGGATCCGCTCCAGGCCCGCCTCCCGGGAGGCCCGCCAGCGGCGCTCGCCCATGATGAGCTCGAAGCGCTCGGCACCGACCTGGCGCACCACGACCGGCTGCAGCAGGCCGACCTCCCTGATGGAGGCGACCAGCTCGGCGAGCTTGTCCTCGTCGAAGACCTCGCGCGGCTGGCGCGGGTTCGGCCGGATCGCGTCCAGCGGCAGCTCGGCGAAGCGCGCCCCGGCGACCTCGGCCAGCTCGGCCTCACGGTCGGCCTGCTCCCGCAGGCTCTCCGCGGCGGCCTTGGCCGCCACCGTGCCCCGACCGGTCGGCAGCACCGGCACCGCGACCGGCGACACCGTGCCGGTGGCCGCCACCGGGGCCGGTACGGGCGCGGCCTCCACGGGCTGTGCCGTCCCGTTCGCCGCCGGCGTGACGGCCGGGATCAGCGCCCCGAGCCCCCGTCCCAGACCCCTGCGCGCACTCACCGATGACCCTCCGTCGTACCGTGCTGTGCCACCGGGGCTCCGTGCCCCGGCTGGCCGTCCCGCTGCTGGCCCACCAGTGTGCCGCCTCCGGCGCCCACCGCGCGCAGCCCGAGTTCGCGCGCCGCCTCCAGGTAGGAGAGCGCCCCGGTCGAACCCGGGTCGTAGGTGAGCACGGTCTGACCGTAGCTGGGGGCCTCGGAGATGCGCACCGAGCGCGGGATCGCCGTGCTCAGCACCTCCTGCTGGAAGTGGGTCCGGACCTCCTCGGCGACCTGGGCGGCCAGCCTCGTCCGGGCGTCGTACATGGTGAGCAGGATGGTCGAGACGTGCAGCGCCGGGTTGAGGTGGGCGCGCACCAGCTCGACGTTGCGCAGCAGCTGCCCCAGGCCCTCCAGCGCGTAGTACTCGCACTGGATCGGGATCAGCACCTCCTGGCCGGCCACCAGGGCGTTCACGGTCAGCAGGCCCAGCGAGGGCGGGCAGTCGATCAGGATGTAGTCGAGCGGCTGCTCGTAGGCGGCAATGGCGCGCTGCAGCCTGCTCTCCCGGGCCACCAGGGAGACCAGCTCGATCTCGGCGCCGGCCAGGTCGATGGTCGCGGGGACGCAGAACAGTCCCTCCACGTCCACCACCGGCTGGACCACGTCGGCCAGCGGCTTGCCCTCGACCAGGACGTCGTAGATGGACGGCACCTCGGCGTGGTGGTCGATGCCGAGGGCGGTGGAGGCGTTGCCCTGCGGGTCGAGGTCGACGACCAGGACGCGCAGTCCGTGCATGGCGAGCGAGGCGGCCATGTTGACGGTGGTGGTGGTCTTGCCCACCCCGCCCTTCTGGTTCGCGACCACGATCACCCGGGTGGCGGCGGGGCGGGGCAGGCCCTCACCCGCTCGGCCGATCGCCTGGACCGCAGCCTGGGCAGCCCGCGCGATGGGCGTGTCGTCGATCTGGTCGACGGTCTCCGAGTCCTGCATGGGGGTCAGTGTTTCACGTGAAACCGGAGCGGCAACAGTCGCCGCCCGGAAGAGGCCGAGGCCGCGGCGAAGCCGCAGATCGAGACTGTCGGATAGCAAGGATCGACGTTTCACGTGAAACACCATGCCCGCTATGTCGGAAATCTGACGTTGCGACACTCCGATGTCCTGCCGTCGACCCGCCGTCCCCCGCACGGTCACCGGAACGCCGACGGGCGGGCGCTCCCCCTCCGGGGAAGTGCCCGCCCGTCGGCGGAGGTGTCGGGGCCCGGCCGGCTCAGCGGCCGCGGCGCCGCCCGCTCCGGCCGCGCTCGCCCGTCCGGGCCGCGCCCGCGGTCCGCCCGGCCCGGGCCGCCTTGGCCCGCCGGGTGGCGGCCTTCACCCCGCCGGGGCTCTCCCCCGCCTTGACCTGGACCACCCGGGTGGAGGTCTCCAGGGTGCCCTCGCCGACGGCGATGACGCTCCACTCGACCGCGCCCAGCTTGGTCAGCCCGGCCCGCGAGTCGGCCAGCTCCTGCTCCGCGCTGTCGCCCTTGAGCGCCAGCATCTGCCCGTGCGGACGCAGCAGCGGCAGCCCCCAGCCGGCCAGCCGGTCCAGCGGCGCCACGGCCCGGGCGGTCACCACGTCCACCGCGAGCTTGCCGACCATCTCCTCGGCGCGGCCGCGCAGCACGGTGACGTTCTCCAGGCCCAGCTCCCGGACGACCTCCTCCAGGAAGGTGGTCCGGCGCAGCAGCGGCTCCAGCAGCGTGACCGAGACGTCCGGCCGGGCCAGTGCCACCGGGATGCCCGGCAGGCCGGCGCCGGAGCCGACGTCGCAGAGGGTGGAGCCGGGCGGCAGCAGCTCGGCGAGCACCGCGCAGTTCAGGACGTGCCGGTCCCAGAGCCGGGGCACCTCGCGCGGCCCGATCAGCCCGCGGCGCACGCCCGCGGTCGCCAGCAGCTCCGTGTAGCGGACCGCGGCGTCGTAGCGGTCGCCGAAGACCTCCCGCGCGACGGCGGGCGCCTCGGCCAGCTCGGGCACGTCCGTCGCCCCGGCGTCCGGGCCCGTGGCGGCCGGATCCACGTCAGCCGCCCCCGGCCGGCCGTCGGCCGCGTTCTCCGTGTCCATCTCGACCTCTCCGATCCCCGGATCCACCGACCCGCTCTCCACACCGTTTCACGTGAAACATCTCGCGCCGGGCCCGGGCCCCGCGAAGGGACGACGACCCCGCCCGCACGAGGCGGACGGGGTCGCGTCCGGTGAACCCACCGGCCGCCTCGGCGGCCGGTCGTCGTGCCGCCGGCTCAGGCCGGGAGCACGACCACGCACCGCTGGGGCTCCTCGCCCTCGGACTCGCTGCGCAGACCCGCCGCGGCGACCGCGTCGTGGACGACCTTGCGCTCGAACGGCGTCATCGGCCGCAGCTTGACCTGCTCGCCCGTGCTCTTCGCCTGCTCGGCGGCCTGAGCGCCGATCGTGGCCAGCTCGGACCGCTTGCGGGCCCGGAAGCCGGCAATGTCCAGCATGAGGCGGCTGCGCTCGCCGGTCTCCCGGTGGACAGCCAACCGGGTCAGCTCCTGCAGCGCCTCCAGCACCTCGCCGTCCTGGCCGACCAGGCGCTGCAGCGCGCGGTCGTTGCCGTCACCGACGATGGAGACCAGGGCGCGGTCGCCCTCGACGTCCATGTCGATGTCACCGTCGAGGTCGGCGATGTCGAGCAGACCCTCCAGGTAGTCCGCCGCGATGTCGCCCTCCTGCTCCAGTCGGGCGATGAGGTTCTCGTCGGCGCTGGCGGCGGCCTCGGCCTCGACGGCGGAGGTGGTGCCTTCCGTCACTGATGGACTCCTTCGGAGATGGGCCCGGGTAGGTGGGCCGGGGACGAAGCTCTGCGTGCGGTCCGGGTCAGGACTTCTTCTTCGGCCGCTGGCCGCCACCGCGCTTCGGCTGCTGCCGGGCGCCCTGCTGGCGGCCGGCTGCCGGCTTGGCACCGCCGGACTTGGCCGTGCCCTGCTGGGCGGGCGCCGGCTCGGCGGCCGCGTCGGCCGGAACGGCGTCCGCGGGCTCCTCGGCCGGGGCGTCCTTGGTCAGGTCGGCGGCCGGCTGGTGGCCGCCCTGCTGGCGCTGCGCCTTGGTCTGCTTGCGGGGCTGCTGGCGGCGGGCCTGGGCGGACTCCTCCACCACCGCGGCCGCGGCCGAGGCGGCGCTGACGGCGGCCTTCGACGGGGGCAGCATGCCCCAGAGCGCGCCCTTGATCTCCGTGCCGTCCGGGTTGAGCCGGCCGGCCTTCTTCAGCCGCTCCTGGCGCTCGGCCCACGCCTTGCTGCCCGGGGTCGGGTTGTTGTGGATGACGATCAGCTGCTGGCCCATGGACCAGACGTTGGTGGTCAGCCAGTAGACCAGGACACCGACGGGGAAGTTGATGCCCATCACGGCGAACATGATCGGGAAGACGTACATCAGCATCTTCTGCTGCTGCATGAACGGCGTCTTCACCGTGAGGTCGACGTTCTTGGTCATCAGCTGGCGCTGGGTGATGAACTGCGACAGCGACATCAGGATGATCATCACCGCGGTGACGATCTTGACGCTGGTCTCCGTGCTGCCCAGGAAGGTCGCGGACAGCGGGGCGCCGAAGATGTGCGCCTTGCCGGCGCTCACCAGCAGGTCGCCGTGGATGACGCCGATCGGCTCGTTCTTCGCGACCTTGGCGAGCACACCGTAGAGGGCGGTGAAGAACGGCGCCTGGACGATGATGGGAAGGCAGCTGGAGAACGGGTTGGTACCCGCCTCCTTGTACAGCTTCATCATCTCTTCGGACTGGCGCTGCCGGTCGTTCTTGTAGCGCTCCTGGATGGCCTTCATCTTCGGCTGGATCGCCTGCATGGCCCGGGTCGCCTTGATCTGCTTCACGAAGAGCGGGATCAGGCAGATCCGGATGACGACCACCATCGAGGCGATGGCCAGACCCCAGGCCCAGCCACCGTCCGGATCGAAGATGTGGCTGTACAGCGAGTGGAACTGGACGATGATCCAGGACACCGCTGTGTACAGGGGATTCAGGAAGGAGAAGGTCACCGGTCAGGCTCCTTGGACATGTGGATTGGCCCCTCGGGGCCAATGGTCGCCGGGCCCTCGGGGTCCGGACCGGCGGGGGTGGTGGTCACCGGCTGTCCGGTGGCGGACCGGCTGTTCAGCCAGTCTCGCAGCCGCCGGTGCCACACCGGATGCCTGCGCGGCGGGACGTGATCGACCCCACCGGGCGTCCACGGATTGCAACGCAGGATGCGCCAGGCGGTCAGACCGCCGCCCTTGACCGCCCCGTGCACCTTCACGGCCTCGTAGCCGTAGTGCGAGCAGGAGGGGTAGTAACGGCAGACCGGACCGAGCAGTGGGCTGATGGTCCACTGGTAGACCCTGATCAGACCCATCAGCAGGTACTTCATCGCCCTGCTCCCGTCGGCGCCGTCATGGCGGGCTCCGCCTTCAGCAACCGCTTCAGCGCCGCGTCCAGGTCACGTTCGAGGTCCTGGTACGAGGCGGTCGCGGCCTGGGGCAGCGCACGCACCACTATCAGGCTACCGGCGGGCAGCCTGATGAGACGATCACGAACGAGGTGCCGCAGCCGGCGCTTGACCAGGTTGCGGACGACCGCCGGGCCGACGGCCTTGCTCACGACGAAACCCGCACGCGCCGAAGGAGTCCCCTCGGCGACGTGCGGGCGGGAGTCGCTGGTCCGGTCGACCTGCCCCTTGGGGTCACCGTCTCTGCTGAGATGGACGACCAGAAGGGGCCGGCCGGCCCGGCGACCGCGTTTCACTGCGGTCGCGAAGTCCTGGCGCCGCCGCAGCCGATTCTCGGAGGGCAGCACAACAGACTCTGGTGCGGATCAGGCGGACAGGCTGGCGCGGCCCTTGCCACGGCGGGCGGCCAGGATGGCGCGGCCGGCGCGGGTACGCATACGCAGCCGGAAGCCGTGGGTCTTCGCGCGACGACGGTTGTTCGGCTGGAAGGTGCGCTTGCTCACTCGGGGGCTCCTGAGGTGAATCGTAGGATGACGGGGAATCGCTTGGCCGTCACCGTGCGTCCGCGTGATCTCCCCTGATTCGGAAATCCGGCCCCATCACCCCAGTTCGGCTGGGGTTCGGGGCAATCCACGGCGCCCGTGCTGCGCGCCTTATGGAGCGGGTGGACCCGCGGACATGCGGCAGCGGCCATCGACAACTCGACCTGGTTACGGTACGCGGGACGGGGCACGGGGGTCAAACCGGCCCCGGGGCGCGGCCAGCTCCGACGCACCCCCGCCCCCCTTTGCCCACAGCCTGTGGACAACGACTTGATCCGGCTCTGTTCGCTGACTACCGTTGCAGGACTTGTCTGGTTTGTTCTTCCTGGGGTCGGTCCGCCGGAGACGGGCCCGCCGATCCACTGTCTCCTGATCCACCACCCCCCTGCTGGAGCCGCGGGGAACCGAGAAAGCGTGCACCAGTGGCTGATGTCAACAGCGACCTCGTCCCGGTCTGGGCGAGGGTCGTCGAGCGGCTGGTCAGCGACCCTGACGTCGGGGAGATGGACAAGCAGTGGGTGCAGCGCACCCAGCCGATGTGGATGATGCACGACACCGCCCTGCTGGCGACCCCGAACGAGCGGGCCAAGCAGGTGCTGGAGGGCCGGCTGCTGCCGCAGCTCACCGAGGCCCTCAGCCGCGAGCTCAGCCGTCCGGTCCGGATCGCCGTGATGGTCGACGCCAACGCCGTGCCGACCACCCCCGCGCCGCCCGCCCAGGCCCCGGCCGAGCCGTACCCCGGCCCGTCCGCGGAGGACGAGGACGACGGCGGCTACGACGGCCAGGGCTACCAGCAGCCCTACGAGCAGGACTACGAGCGGCCCCGCTACGACACCGGCGGCTACGAGCAGCGCCCCGCGCCCTACGGCGGCCCGGGCCCCGGCCCGGCCTGGTCCGGCTACCCCGAGCAGGGCGGCTACCAGGACCAGAACGGGTACCAGGAGCAGGGCGGCGGCTACCCCGAGCACGGGTACCAGGAGCAGCCGCCCGGTTACCGCCAGCCCGAGGAGCCGACGGGCCGGCCCGCACCCCGCCCGCTGCCCGGCCCGCCCGCGACCACCCAGGGCGACCTGTTCGGCGGCGCCTACGGCCCCGGCCCGAACGAGCAGCCCCGGGCCGGCGCCGGTCGCCGGGGCCCGGGGGCCCGCCCGGCCGGCGGCCGCCCCGCGGAGAAGTCCGCGCCGGAGCGCGCCACCGAGCGCCCCGCCGTCCCCGGCGTGCCCGCCCCGCCCGGCGCTCCCCCGGCCGGCGGCTCGCGCAAGGACGAGCCGGCCGCCCGGCTGAACCCCAAGTACCTGTTCGACACCTTCGTGATCGGCGCGAGCAACCGCTTCGCGCACGCCGCGGCGGTGGCGGTCGCCGAGGCCCCGGCCAAGGCGTACAACCCGCTCTTCATCTACGGCGAGTCCGGGCTGGGCAAGACCCACCTGCTGCACGCCATCGGGCACTACTCGCGCAGCCTCTTCCCGGGGACCCGGGTGCGCTACGTGTCCTCGGAGGAGTTCACCAACGAGTTCATCAACTCGATCCGGGACGGCAAGGCGGACACCTTCCGCCGCCGCTACCGGGACATGGACATCCTGCTGGTGGACGACGTCCAGTTCCTGGCGAGCAAGGAGTCCACGCAGGAGGAGTTCTTCCACACCTTCAACACCCTGCACAACGCGAACAAGCAGATCGTCCTCTCCTCGGACCGGCCGCCCAAGCTGCTGACCACGCTGGAGGACCGGCTGCGCAACCGCTTCGAGTGGGGTCTGATCACCGACGTCACCCCGCCGGAACTGGAGACCCGGATCGCGATCCTGCGCAAGAAGGCGATCCAGGAGCAACTCAACGCGCCGGCCGACGTGTTGGAGTTCATCGCGTCCCGGATCACCCGCAACATCCGGGAGTTGGAGGGCGCCCTGATCCGGGTCACCGCCTTCGCCAACCTCAACCGGGCGCCGGTGGACCTGGAGTTGGCCGGGATCGTCCTCAAGGACCTGATCCCGGGCGGGGACGAGGACGCCGGGCCGGAGATCACCGCGCAGGTCATCATGCAGCAGACCGCCGCGTACTTCGGACTCGGCGTGGACGACCTCTGCGGTTCCTCGCGAAGCCGGGTGCTGGTGACCGCGCGGCAGATCGCGATGTACCTGTGCCGGGAGCTGACCGACCTCTCGCTGCCGAAGATCGGTGCCCAGTTCGGCGGCCGCGACCACACCACGGTGATGCACGCCGACCGCAAGATCCGCTCGCTGATGGCCGAGCGCCGGTCGATCTACAACCAGGTCACCGAGCTGACCAACCGCATCAAGAGCTAGCCGGGGCCGGCCGCCGGCCACCCCCGGGAAAGGGCGTCAGGATCGCTCCTGACGCCCTTTCCGCATATCCACAGGTGTGCACCGGGCACCGGCTGGGCAGGGTTGTGCACGACGGACGCTCCACCAGTCCACAGCCAGCGCCGAACATCTGACCGGTGATTCGAAAACCGGGCCCGCGCAGGGCAGTTGTCCACAGGGTGGGAGCCGTACCCGTGGTCCACAGGCCGGGGAGTCCGAAGTTATCCAGAATTCGTCCACAGCTCCGTCACCGCTACGCTCTTCCGCGCAGGTCAGGTGCCTGTGGACTTGTGCACAACGGTTATCCACAGGGTGTGGACAATTGACGGGCCGCCAGTGGGCCGTTCGGGTTATCCACCGGTTGTCCCCAGGGGCACCCCGGTTATCCCCAGGTTGTCCACAGCGCGATCCACAGTTCGACAACCGTGGGGCTCCGTTCATACCCTGGTGTGAAAGGCGTCACGTGAAGTTGACCGAGGCCCGTGGATAACCGGGCCCGGATCTGGGGAAAGCCCTGGGGATAACCTGTGGATACCCAACGTGCCCTGTGGGTAACGCTCCGCTGTCCACAGCGGGCCCTGTCCGTCCACAGCCGCCGTCCACACGCACTGTGGACAAAAAACGGGCCTTGACCTGCGGAAACGGGGTTATCCACGGTTTCCACAGGCCCTACTACTACCACTACACATTTAGACCCATCGACTCGCTTGAAAGTGGGTGGGCCCCGAATCTGTGGACAACCGCGCCCCGACATCTGTTCGGGTTGCTTCCGCCCGTCTGCCCCGTCTGTCGGCGGAGTACGTCAGACTGTCCTCGGCGACTGGAAGCGGAGTGGCAGAGCTCGGCGGACAGCCAGACCGACGATCAAGATCAGACGAACCAGAGTGCGAGCGGGAGCGCTCGATCCAGGAGGCGGTTACCGGTGAAGTTCCGGGTGGAGCGTGACGTCCTCGCGGAGGCGGTGGCCTGGGCTGCCCGCAGCCTCCCGGCACGGCCGCCGGTGCCGGTGCTGGCCGGCCTGCTGCTGACGGCGCAGGACGGCAGCCTGGCGCTGTCCGGCTTCGACTACGAGGTCTCGGCCCGGGTCGAGCTGGAGGCGGACATCGAGGAGGCCGGCACCGTGCTGGTCTCCGGCCGCCTGCTGAACGACATCTCGCGGAACCTCCCCAACAGGCCTGTGGAGATCTCCACCGACGGCCAGCGGGTCAGCGTGGTCTGCGGCAGCTCGCGCTTCACCCTCCCCACCCTCCCGGTGGACGAGTACCCGGCACTGCCCCAGATGCCCACCGCCACCGGCACCGTCTCCGGCGACGTCTTCGCCTCCGCGGTCAGCCAGGCCGCGGTGGCCGCCGGCCGTGACGACACCCTCCCGGTGCTCACCGGCGTGCGGGTCGAGATCGAGGGCGACCGGATCACCCTGGCCGCCACCGACCGCTACCGCTTCGCGGTCCGCGAGCTGCTGTGGAAGCCCGAGCAGTCGGACATCTCCGCCGTGGCCCTGGTGCCGGCGAAGACCCTGCAGGACATCGCCAAGTCCCTGGGCAGCGGCGACAACGTCTCGATCGCGCTGTCCTCGGGCGGCGCGGGCGAGGGCCTGATCGGTTTCGAGGGCGCCGGCCGCCGGACCACCACCCGGCTGCTGGAGGGCGAGTTCCCCAAGTTCCGCAGCCTCTTCCCGACCGAGTTCAGCGCCGTCGCCGCGATCCAGACGCAGCCCTTCCTGGAGGCGCTCAAGCGCGTCTCGCTGGTCGCCGAGCGCAACACCCCGGTCCGGCTCAGCTTCGAGCAGGGCGTGCTGACCCTGGAGGCGGGCTCGGGCGACGACGCCCAGGCCACCGAGCGGATCGACGCCGACCTCGAGGGCGACGACATCTCGATCGCCTTCAACCCGGGCTACCTGGAGGAGGGCCTCAAGGCCATCGACTCCGCCTACGCCCAGCTCAGCTTCACCACCCCGACCAAGCCCGCCCTGCTCAGCGGCAAGGCCTCGGTGGACGCCGAGGAGGACCGGGCGTACCAGTACCTGATCATGCCGGTCCGCCTCTCCGGCTGAGCCCCCGCGCGCGGGATCCACAGGCTGTGCACACCCGCTGTGCACAGCCTGTGGACGTCTCCCCCGGTCGGCCCGACCACCAGGAGCCGGCACCGCTCCACCGCGTAGGCTCGGGGCGTGCGGCAACGGCGCCGCCGGCAGGCACGTCACCACAGGTAAGGACTTGGTCATGGAGCTCGGCCTCATCGGTCTCGGCAAGATGGGCGGCAACATGCGCGAGCGGATCCGCCGCGCCGGCCACACCGTCATCGGCTACGACCGCAACCCGGACATCTCCGACGTCGAGAGCCTGCAGGAACTCGTCACCAAGCTCGAGGGCCCCCGGGTGGTCTGGGTGATGGTCCCGGCCGGCGCCGCCACCCAGGCGACCGTCGACGAGCTCGCCGAGCTGCTCTCCCCCGGCGACGTGGTCGTCGACGGCGGCAACTCCCGCTGGACCGACGACGTCAAGCACGCCGAGGCGCTGGCCGCCAAGGGCATCGGCTTCGTGGACTGCGGCGTCTCCGGCGGCGTCTGGGGCCTGGAGAACGGCTACGCCCTGATGTACGGCGGCGACGCCGAGCACGTGGCCAAGGTCCTGCCGGTCTTCGACGCGCTCAAGCCCGAGGGCGACTTCGGCTCGGTGCACGCGGGCGCGGTCGGCGCCGGCCACTTCGCCAAGATGGTCCACAACGGCATCGAGTACGCGATGATGCAGGCCTTCGCCGAGGGCTGGGAGCTGCTCGAGGCCGCCCCCGAGGTCACCGACGTGCGCGAGGTCTTCCGCAGCTGGCAGGAGGGCACCGTCATCCGCTCCTGGCTGCTGGACCTCGCCGTCCGCGCCCTGGACGAGGACGAGCACCTGGCCAAGCTGCGCGGCTGGGCCGCCGACTCCGGCGAGGGCCGCTGGACGGTCGAGGCCGCGATCGACCACGCGGTGCCGCTGCCGGCGATCACCGCCTCGCTGTTCGCGCGCTTCGCCTCCCGGCAGGACGACTCGCCGCAGATGAAGATGATCGCCGCGCTGCGCAACCAGTTCGGCGGCCACGCGGTCGAGTCCAAGTAAGCAGGAAACGCGCCGCCCGGGGGCCCTCCCCCGGGCGGGCACGTCCACAGAAGGCGAGCGCAGTCCACAGCCATGCACGTCGCGCACCTGTCGCTCGCCGACTTCCGGTCGTACACCCTGGCCGAGGTTCCCCTCGACCCGGGCGTGACGGCCTTCGTCGGTCCCAACGGCCAGGGCAAGACCAACCTGGTCGAGGCGATCGGCTACGTCGCCACCCTGGGCAGCCACCGGGTCGCCACCGACGCGCCGCTGATCCGGCTGGGCGCCGAGCGGGCGGTGATCCGCACCTCGGTGGTGGACCGCGGCCGTTCCACGCTGGTCGAGCTGGAGCTCGCCCCCGGCAAGGCCAACCGGGCCCGGATCAACCGCTCCGACAACGTCCGCCCGCGCGACGTGCTGGGCCTGCTGCGCACCGTGCTGTTCGCCCCCGAGGACCTCAGCCTCATCAAGGGCGACCCGGGCGAGCGCCGCCGCTTCCTGGACGAGCTGCTGACCGCCCGGGCCCCCCGGCTGGCCGGGGTCCGGCAGGACTACGAGCGGGTGCTCAAGCAGCGCAACGCCCTGCTGAAGACCGCCGCGATGGCCCGCCGGGCCGGCGGCGGCAAGGGCGCCGACCTCTCCACCCTGGAGGTCTGGGACGGCCACCTGGCCAGGGCCGGAGCCGAGCTGACGGCCTTCCGGATCCAGCTGGTGGCCGCGCTGCAGCCGCTGGTGACGGCCGCCTACGGGCGGCTGGCGCCCGGCGGCGGGGAGACCGCGCTGGAGTACCGCAGCTCCTTCGAGGGCGAGCTGCCGACCAGCCGGGAGCAGGCCGAGGAACAGCTGCTGGGGGCGCTGCAGGCGGTCCGGAAGCAGGAGGTCGAGCGCGGGATCACCCTGGTCGGCCCGCACCGCGACGAGCTGGTGCTCAAGCTCGGCCCGCTGCCGGCCAAGGGCTACGCCAGCCACGGGGAGTCCTGGTCGTTCGCGCTGGCGCTGCGGCTGGCCTCGTACGAGCTGCTGCGCGCCGACGGCGGGGAGCCGGTGCTGATCCTGGACGACGTGTTCGCCGAGCTGGACGCCGCCCGCCGGGACCGGCTGGCCGAGCTGGTCGCCGACGGCGAGCAGGTGCTGGTGACCGCGGCGGTCGCCGAGGACGTGCCGAAGGCGCTGGCCGGTGCCCGGTTCGCGGTCGCCGACGGCGCCGTCCGCCGGATCGACGCCTAGGACACCCGCCCGCCCGCCCGAACGCCCGAACGCCCGCCCGGGCACCCGAGCGCCCGGCCCCCTCCCCCCGTCGGGCCGCCGCCCCCGTCCGTCCGGTCCCCACCCGTCACACCCGTCCCCCGGGCCCGCGCGCTCCCGTAGGCTGGACGGCTCATCGGCGCGCGACCGCGACCGTTGTCCACAGGTTGGGGAAAAGGAGATCGCCGTGAGCGAGTCCGCGGAGCAGCGGCCCGCCGGGCCCGGTGACGCGGCGCCCACCGGCGCCGACCTCGCCCGCTCGGCGCTGCGGGCGGCCCGGGCCAACGCCCGCCAGCGCGGCGAGCAGGTGCGGGAGAAGCGCGAGGCGAAGCGGTACGGCCTGCGCAGCGGCGCCCGCTCGGACGGCCGCGACCCCGTCCCGCTGGGTGCGGCACTGAACCGGCTGCTGACCGAGCGCGGCTGGGAGTCCTCGGCCGCGGTCGGCGGAGTGATGGGCCGCTGGCCGCAGATCGTCGGCCCGGACATCGCCGCGCACTGCCACCCCTCCTCCTTCGACGACACCGCCGCGGTCCTCACCGTGCAGTGCGACTCCACCGCATGGGCCACCCAACTGCGTTGGCTGGCCAAGCAGTTGGTGGCCCGTCTGAACCACGAGCTGGGGCACGGCACGGTCCGCACCATCAAGGTCCTCGGCCCGGCGGCACCCGCTCGCGGCTACGGCCGGCTGCGGGCGCCGGGGAGCAAGGGGCCGGGCGACACCTGGGGCTGACCGGTGCCGGCCCGGCCCCGACCGGACCACGATCTTCCGGAACCCCTGACAGCCCTTCCAGGCGCTCTGGGCCCCCGGGGCGAGTATCGGGACATGTGCAGAGGGGATTCAGGGCGGCGTATCTGCCTTCAAGGGCTGCCAAACGCCCATCTCTGTCAGTCGTACCGGTAGACTGAGAGCCAAACACTGTTGCTAGTGGCAACCGAGTCGAAACGCCGTGGTCGCACGCTCGCCCGCACGGGGCGGGAATGCGGCCCGTGCTGTGCCAGAGAGGGCGCTTCGTGGCCGATTCCGGCAACCCCAGCCAGACCCCAGACCAGACCGACCAGGCTTCCTACACCGGTAGCAACATCCAGGTGCTGGAAGGCCTCGACGCCGTCCGCAAGCGCCCCGGCATGTACATCGGCTCCACCGGCGAGCGCGGCCTGCACCACCTGGTGCAGGAGGTCGTGGACAACTCCGTCGATGAGGCGATGGCGGGGTACGCCGACACCATCGACGTCACGATCATGCCCGACGGTGCGATCCGCGTCGTCGACAACGGCCGAGGCATCCCGGTGGACATCGTCCCCGGTCAGGACAAGCCCGCCGTCGAGGTCGTGCTCACGGTCCTGCACGCCGGCGGCAAGTTCGGCGGCGGCGGCTACGCGGTCTCCGGTGGTCTGCACGGCGTCGGCGTCTCCGTGGTGAACGCGCTGTCCACCCGGCTCTCCGTGGAGATCCACAAGGACGGCCACATCTGGACCCAGGACTACAAGATGGGCGCGCCGGTCGCCCCCCTGGTCAAGGGCGAGCCGACCGACCGGACGGGCACCACGGTGACCTTCTGGGCCGACGGCGACATCTTCGAGACCACCGTCTACTCCTTCGAGACGCTCTCCCGGCGCTTCCAGGAGATGGCCTTCCTCAACAAGGGCCTGTCGATCTCGCTGACCGACGAGCGCCCCGAGCACGTCGACGAGGACGGCAAGCCGCTCACCGTCACGTACAAGTACGACGGCGGCATCGCCGACTTCGTCGCCCACCTCAACTCCCGCAAGGGCGAGGTCGTCCACCCCTCGGTGATCGACTTCGAAGCCGAGGACAAGGACAAGGCGATCTCGGTGGAGGTCGCGATGCAGTGGAACTCCTCGTACACCGAGGGGGTCTACAGCTTCGCCAACACCATCCACACCCACGGCGGCGGCACCCACGAGGAGGGCTTCCGCGCCGCGCTGACCGGCCTGGTCAACCGCTACGCGCGGGACAAGAAGCTGCTCCGCGAGAAGGACGACAACCTCTCCGGCGAGGACATCCGCGAGGGCCTGACCGCGATCATCTCGGTCAAGCTCGGCGAGCCGCAGTTCGAGGGCCAGACCAAGGACAAGCTGGGCAACACCGAGGCCAAGACCTTCGTCCAGAAGGTCGTCCACGAGCAGCTCAACGACTGGCTGGACCGCAACCCCAACGAGGCCGCGGACATCATCCGCAAGTCCATCCAGGCCGCCACCGCGCGCGTCGCCGCCCGCAAGGCCCGCGACCTGACGCGCCGCAAGGGCCTGCTGGAGTCCGCCTCGCTGCCGGGCAAGCTCTCCGACTGCCAGTCCAAGGACCCGTCCGAGTGCGAGATCTTCATCGTCGAGGGTGACTCCGCCGGCGGCTCGGCCAAGCAGGGCCGCGACCCGCGCACCCAGGCCATCCTGCCGATCCGCGGCAAGATCCTGAACGTCGAGAAGGCCCGGATCGACAAGGTGCTGCAGAACACCGAGGTCCAGGCGCTGATCTCGGCCTTCGGCTGCGGCATCCAGGAGGACTACGACGACGCCAAGCTCCGCTATCACAAGATCGTCCTGATGGCGGACGCCGACGTCGACGGACAGCACATCCGCACCCTGCTGCTCACCCTGCTGTTCCGCTTCATGCGGCCGCTGGTGGAGTCCGGCTACGTGTACCTCGCCATGCCCCCGCTGTACAAGATCAAGTGGGGCAAGGACGACTTCGAGTACGCCTACTCCGACCGCGAGCGCGACGCGGTCATCGCGGCCGGCGTGGAGGCCGGGCGCCGGCTGCCCAAGGACGACGCGATCCAGCGCTTCAAGGGTCTCGGCGAGATGAACGCCGAGGAGCTCCGGGTCACCACCATGGACGCCGAGCACCGGCTGCTGCTCCAGGTCACCCTGGAGGACGCCGCCCGTGCCGACGAGCTGTTCTCCGTGCTGATGGGCGAGGACGTCGAGGCGCGCCGCTCCTTCATCCAGCGCAACGCCAAGGACGTCCGCTTCCTGGACGTGTGACGCCGCCCGACCCGGCAGCGAGCACGTACCAGTCCGCGTGAAAGGAAACTGACCACCAGTGGTCGACGACAACCGTCCCGACGGCGAACAGCCCGAGACCCCCCAGGCCGCCGAGGCCACCGCCCAGACGACGATGCGCATCGAGCCGGTCGAGCTCGAGACCGAGATGCAGCGGTCCTACCTCGACTACGCGATGAGCGTGATCGTCAGCCGGGCGCTCCCCGAGGTCCGCGACGGCCTCAAGCCGGTGCACCGACGCGTGCTCTACGCGATGTACGACGGCGGATACCGCCCCGAGAAGGGCTACTACAAGTGCGCCCGCGTCGTCGGCGACGTGATGGGCAACTACCACCCGCACGGCGACACCTCGATCTACGACACCGTGGTCCGGCTGGCCCAGCCGTGGTCGCTGCGGATGCCGCTGGTCGACGGCAACGGCAACTTCGGCTCCCCGGGCAACGACCCGGCCGCGGCCATGCGCTACACCGAGTGCAAGATGATGCCGCTGGCCATGGAGATGATGCGCGACATCGACGAGGAGACCGTCGACTTCGCCGCCAACTACGACGGCCGCTCGCAGGAGCCCACCGTCCTGCCCGCGCGCATCCCCAACCTGCTGGTCAACGGTGCCACCGGCATCGCGGTCGGCATGGCCACCAACATCCCGCCGCACAACCTGCGCGAGGTCGCCTCCGGCGCGCTCTGGGCGCTGGAGCACCCGGACGCCTCCAACGAGGAGCTGCTCGAGGCGCTGATCGAGCGGATCAAGGGCCCCGACTTCCCCACCGGCGCGCTGATCGTCGGCCGCCGCGGGATCGACGACTACTGCCGCACCGGCCGCGGTTCGGTCACCATGCGCGCCGTGGTCGAGGTCGAGGAGATCCAGGGCCGCCAGTGCCTGGTCATCACCGAGCTGCCCTACCAGGTCAACCCGGACAACCTCGCGCTGAAGATCGCCGACCTGGTCAAGGACGGCAAGATCGCCGGCATCGCCGACGTCCGCGACGAGTCCTCGTCCCGCACCGGCACCCGCCTGGTGGTCGTGCTCAAGCGCGACGCCGTCGCCAAGGTCGTGCTGAACAACCTGTACAAGCACACCGAGCTGCAGACCAACTTCGGCGCCAACATGCTGGCCCTGGTCGACGGCGTGCCGCGCACCCTGGCGCTGGACGCCTTCATCCGGCACTGGGTCAACCACCAGGTCGAGGTCATCGTCCGGCGCACCACCTTCCGCCTGCGCAAGGCGGAGGAGCGCGCCCACATCCTGCGCGCCCTGCTGCGCGCCCTGGACGTGATCGACGAGGTCATCGCGCTGATCCGGGCCTCGGCGAGCGCCGACGCCGCCCGCACCGGCCTGATGGGCCTGCTGGGGATCGACGAGCTCCAGGCCAACGCCATCCTGGAGATGCAGCTGCGCCGCCTGGCCGCCCTGGAGCGCCAGCGGATCACCGACGAGCACGACGAGCTGCAGCGCAAGATCGACGAGTACAACGCGATCCTGGCCTCGCCGACCCGCCAGCGGGAGATCATCTCCGAGGAGCTCACCGCGATCGTCGAGAAGTACGGCGACGAGCGGCGCTCCACCCTCATCCCCTCCGACGGCGACCTCTCCATCGAGGACCTCATCGCCGAGGAGGACATCGTCGTCACGATCACCCGCGGCGGCTACGTCAAGCGGACCCGCTCCGACCTCTACCGCTCGCAGAAGCGCGGCGGCAAGGGCGTGCGCGGTGCCCAGCTGAAGCAGGACGACATCGTCGACCACTTCTTCGTGACGACGACCCACAACTGGATCCTGTTCTTCACCAACAAGGGCCGGGTCTACCGGGCCAAGGGCTACGAGCTGCCGGACGCCGGGCGCGACGCCCGCGGCCAGCACGTCGCCAACCTGCTGGCCTTCCAGCCGGAGGAGCACATCGCCCAGGTGATGGCCGTCCGGACGTACGAGGACAAGCCGTACCTGGTCCTCGCCACCCGGGCCGGCCTGGTGAAGAAGTCCCCGCTGAAGGACTACGACTCCCCGCGCTCCGGCGGCCTGATCGCGATCAACCTGCGCCAGGACGACGAGGGCCGGGACGACGAGCTGATCGGCGCCGAGCTGGTCTCCTCCGAGGACGACCTGCTGCTGGTCTCCAAGAAGGCCCAGTCGATCCGCTTCACCGCGACCGACGACGCCCTGCGGCCCACCGGCCGCGCCACCTCTGGCGTCAAGGGCATGGCCTTCCGCGAGGACGACGAGATGCTCTCGATGAACGTCGTCCGGCCGGGGACGTACGTCTTCACCGCGACCGACGGCGGGTACGCCAAGCGCACCGGCGTGGACGAGTACCGTGTCCAGGGACGCGGCGGCTACGGCACCAAGGCGGCGAAGATCGTCGAGGGCCGGGGCTCGCTGGTCGGGGCGCTCGTGGTCGACGACACCGACGAGATCATGGCGATCACCCTGTCGGGTGGGGTGATCCGCACCAGGGTTTCCGAAGTTCGTGAAACCGGACGTGACACCATGGGCGTCCAACTGATCAACCTCGGAAAGCGCGACGCGGTCGTGGGCATGGCCCGCAACGCGGAGGCCGAGGACGAGGAGACGGCGGAGGACGAGGTCGCGGACACCGCGTCCACCGAGACGGCCGAGGGTACGGAGACGGTGGCCGGCGGCGACGCCGAGGCCTGAACCGAACCGCGGACCGGCGCCGTCGCGTCCAGAGAGAGGACGCGGCGGCTCCGGTCGCCGACCAGTTCCGGGCAATCCCGCCGGGCGCTGGATGACGAGTGACGAAGCAGGGCGGTGCCGCCGCCCTGGTGGGAAGTGCGGGAGGACCAGGTGAGTGGAGCCACGGGTGCTGCGGGAGGACCCTCCGGCGGCCGTCCGGGCGCGCAGGGCGGGGGTGGGTACGGCGTGCCCCAGCCGCCGGCCGAGCACTCGGCCGCGTCCACCTCGCTGATGCCACCGGTGGGCGGAGCGGGCCAGGGCGGTGCGACCTACGGCGGTCAGACGCCCCCGCCGCCGAGCGCACCGGCGCCCGGCTCGGGCGGCTTCTCGCAGCCGACCACCTACGCCAAGGGGCAGCCGACCCCGGCCCGGGGCACCCGGACCGGCGGCACCACCCCGCCCGGCGGCACGCCCGTCCCGGGCGCCGCGCGCCGTCCGGCCGCGGCCCCCGCGGCCGCCGGTCCCGGCCTCGGCCGGACCCGCAAGGCCCGGCTGCGGGTGACCAAGGCCGACCCGTGGTCCGTGATGAAGGTCAGCTTCCTGCTGTCGCTGGCGGTCGGGATCATCATCATCGTGGCCGCGGCGGTGCTGTGGATGACGCTGGACTCGCTCGGCGTCTTCGACTCGCTGACCAAGACCCTGAAGGACGTCACCGGCTCGGACAGCACCGGCGGCCTGAACCTGATGGACTACGTGGGCTTCGGCAAGGTGATGACCTTCACCGCGCTGATCGCCGTGGTCGACGTCGTGCTGCTGACCGCGCTGTCCACGCTCTCGGCGTTCATCTACAACGCGGCGGCCGGCTTCACCGGCGGCATCGAGCTGACGCTGGCCGAGGAGGACTGACCCCGGGTCGGTTCCTGATCCGGGCTCAGCCCGCCGTCCACGGACGGAATGACCGGGCCCCGCAGGCTGTTCCAGCCTGTGGGGCCCGTCGGCATTTCGGGTGACAGCCGGCCGCCCGCGGCGTGCCGCCCGGAAACGGGCCGGCCGCGGTGGGTTTAGCTGGACGCCGCCCGGTCCAGGTCTGGGAGTGCCGCAGGCCGCCCCCCGGTCCGCCCGACCGGGCCGGAGGACGTTCCGCAGGACGGCTGGACGGAGGCGCACGTGGCGAAGCTCGCAGATCGACTGGTCGGGGCCGTGGAGGGGCTGCTGGGGGTGCCGGCACCGCTGCGGCTGCAGGTCTGGGACGGCAGCGCGGCCGGGCCGCCGGGAGCCCCCACCGTGGTCCTGCGCAACCGCCGGGCGCTGCGCCGGCTGCTCTGGCAGCCGGGCGAGCTGGGCCTGGCCCGGGCCTACGTCGCGGGGGACCTGGAGGTCGCCCCCGACTCCGACCTCTACGAGGTGCTCTCGGCCGTCGGCCGGTTCGGCGAGCTCCCGGAGATCCGCACGCTGCGGCTCGGCCCGGGCGAGGTGCTCGGGGAGCCGGGCCTGCGCGCGCTGACGGCCGTGCTCCGGGCCGGGGCGCTCGGCCCGGAGCCGGCGCCGCCGCCGGAGGAGGTCCGCCGGGCCCGCGGACGGCTGCACAGCCGGGGCAGGGACCGCGCGGCCATCAGCCACCACTACGACGTCGGCAACGACTTCTACGGGCTCGTGCTGGGCCCCTCGATGGTCTACTCGTGCGCCTACTGGACGCCGGAGGCGAAGAGCCTGGAGGCCGCCCAGGAGGCCAAGCTCGACCTGGTCTGCCGCAAGCTAGGCCTGCGCCCCGGCATGCGCCTGCTGGACGTGGGCTGCGGCTGGGGCTCGCTGCTGCTGCACGCGGCCCGGCACTACGGCGTCACCGCCGTCGGCGTCTCCATCTCCCGGGAACAGGTCGCGCTGGCCCGCCACCGGGTCGAGGAGGCCGGTCTGGCCGACCGGGTGGAGGTCCGGCTCCAGGACTACCGGGAGGTCCCCGACCGCCCCTTCGACGCGATCTCCAGCATCGGGATGGCCGAGCACGTCGGCTCCGTGCAGTACCGGGCCTACGCCGAGGGCCTGTACCGGCTGCTGGTGCCCGGCGGCCGGCTGCTCAACCACCAGATCGCCCGCCGCCCCGACCACCCCGGCGAGCCCTACCGCCCCAGTCCCTTCATCGACCGCTACGTCTTCCCCGACGGCGAGCTCTCCCCGGTCGGTTCCACCGTGGCCCGGCTGGAGGAGGCCGGCTTCGAGGTCCGGGACGTCGAGTCGCTGCGCGAGCACTACGGGCTGACCCTGCGCGAGTGGGTGGCCAACCTGGAGGCCCGCTGGACGGAGGCGGTCGGACTGGTCGGCCGCGGCCGGGCCCGGGTCTGGCGGCTGTACATGGCCGCCAGCGCGCTCGCCTTCGAGCAGAACCGGATCGGGGTCAACCAGGTCCTCGCCGTCCGCAGCACCGACGCGGGTGCGGCCGGACTCCCGCCGACCCGCGGGGAGTGGCTGCTGGGCCGCCCGGCCGTGGGGGCGTCGCCGCTGGTCGGGGGAGTCCGCGCGGCGGCCCCCGCCGACCCGGATTTGGGGGATCGGCCATCGGTCCGCTAATCTTTCAGTGCGGCAAGGGCCTATAGCTCAGACGGTTAGAGCGCTTCCCTGATAAGGAAGAGGCCACAGGTTCAAGTCCTGTTAGGCCCACCACCGCGAAGGGTCCGGAGCGATGTGCTCCGGGCCCTTCGGCGTTCCGCGCGGACGCCGGCCGGAGCCGGGGGTTCGACCGGATGTCACCGCCGGCCGGTTGTTCCGGTAACCTTTGCCGCGTGGCAGGGGCCTATAGCTCAGACGGTTAGAGCGCTTCCCTGATAAGGAAGAGGCCACAGGTTCAAGTCCTGTTAGGCCCACCTCCACGAGGGGCCCGGAGTGCAGCACTCCGGGCCCCTCGGCGTTTCCCCGGCCCGTTCCGGGCGGCCCGACCGGTACGACAGGAGGTGCGGCGTCAATCCTCGGCCCGGACCCCCGGGTTGGCCGCAGCGGTGGCTGGTCACGATTGGGACACCGGTGTGTATCATCGGCCGCAAGGGCGGTCCGGCACCCGACAGCCCGTTTGCGCTCGAAACACATCTGGACTCGTCGGCCCGGTCACTCCGGCCGGAGCACCGGCTCCTGAGTCCGCCAACGCAAGAAGGACGAGGTCCCGCGGTGAAGAAGCTTCTCCTGGTCGCCCTGGTCGCCCTCGGCGGCTTCTTTGTCTACCGTCAGGTCCAGGCGGACCGCGCCGAGCAGGACCTGTGGACCGAGGCCACCGACCCGGTTCCGGCCGGTCGCTGAGCCCGGACGATCTGACGATCGACGATCTCCGGAGGCGCACGACCGCGCCTCCCGGGCCGGCCGGCCCGGTCACCCGACCGGATCGGCCGCGCCCCAGGCACCGCTCGGACCCCGCCTCGGCGGCCGGTCCGGTCGGCCCGGGGGGACGGCGCTGGGAAACGCGCCGGAACCCGGTACGCTAGTGCCCGTCGGCACCCGCGGTGCCTGACGAGGGGCATTAGCTCAGTTGGTAGAGCGCTGCCTTTGCAAGGCAGATGTCAGGAGTTCGAGTCTCCTATGCTCCACAGTTCCACGCAGTCGTGACACCGATCGGCCGCTGACCTGAATCCGGGTCAGCGGCCGATCTGCGTTCCGGCGGGCCCCGCCGGTCGGGCGGGGCCGTTGCGGCGGTCAGTGGTGCTTGCGCGGGTCGTGCGGCTTGGGGCGGTCGTCCTCGGCGGGCCGGCCGGGCGGCGGGCCGGGTTCGGCGTCCCCGGTGCCGGTGCCGGTGCCGGCGGCCGGCGGGGTGACCGCCGGGCCGTTCGCGGCGTCCGCGGCGGTGACCCCGGCCGGGGCCGCGCCGCCCGCCGCGTGGGCGCCGGCGGGCCGGCCGGCCGCCCCGGTCGGGGGCTCCACCAGCCACTCCGGGTTGCTGTGCCGGCGCCACCACTGCCACACCAGCACGCCGCTGCCGACCGCCACCGCGCCGGCCACGGCGAGCCCGGTGGCGCAGCGGTTGCGGTGCCGGCGCCGGGCGTTGCGGGCGGCGAGGTCGCTGATCTCGGCCGAGGTGACGTTGCCCTGCAGGGCGGTGAAGGCGGCGGCGCCGCGGGTCTGCGCCTCCTGGGCGACCGGGACGACGACGGCCCGGGCGTCCTCGACGGCCTGGGCGACCCTGGGGCCGACCGTGGAGCGGGCCTGGTCGGCGGCGTGGGCGGCGGACAGCCGGGCCGCCAGAGCGGCCTCCTGGGCCCGGTGGAGGGCCTTCAGGGTGCTCTTCTGGGCCTCCGGGGGCAGGCTGGCGAAGAGGTGACCGAACTGCGGCGCGAGGTGCCGGTCGTACTGGACGCGGAGGCCCTGGGCGGCCTGGGCGGCCTTCGGCCCGAGGGCGTCCATGGCGGGGCCCAGGCGTTGCCTCGCGCCGTCCGCGAACTGCGCGGCGGTGTCCCGGGTCTTGGTGGCCGTCTCACGAGCCGAGTCCGAAAAGGTCACGAGTCTCTCCTCCTGGGTGGCGTCCTTTATGCACATATCCACCTGAATGCTGATCATGCATCCTGATTTGTCCACCGGCACTCCGGAGTGGGCCGTCTGCGGGGCCCGGGTACCGGCCCTCGGGACGCCCGGGGCGGGAAGCCCCGGCAGTAGGCTGACGGCCTCGCTGGTAGCGCACGGGAAGGGGAACGCCGATGCTCCCGGACGATCGGACACCGGAGGCCGCGACGGGCTGCTGCTACCGGCACCCGGGGACGGCCACCGGCGTCCACTGCACCCGCTGCGACCGGCCGATCTGCCCGGAGTGCATGGTGCCCGCCGCGGTGGGCTTCCAGTGCCCCGGGTGCGTCGGGGACGGGCACCGGGGGGCGCGCCGGGCGACCACCCGGTTCGGCGGGGCCCCGGGCGCGGGCGACGCACTGGTCACCAGGGTGCTGGTCGGGATCAACGCGGTGGTCTTCGTCCTGGCCGCCTACGTGCTCGCGCCGCGGCTCGGGCAGGTCTGGGAGCTGTACAGCGTCGGGCGGGGCGTCGCCGGCGGGCCGGAGGGCGTGGCCGCCGGCCCGGACCAGTGGTACCGCCTGCTGACCGCCGCCTTCCTGCACCTCCAGTGGTGGCACGTCGGCCTGAACATGCTGGTGCTGCTCTGGCTCGGCCCCGAGCTGGAGGAGGCGCTCGGCCGGCTGCGCTTCCTGGCCCTCTACCTGCTCTCCGGACTGGGCGGCAGCGCCCTGGCCTTCCTGGTGTCGGGCGACGGCCTGCGGACGGTGGGCGCCTCCGGCGCGATCTTCGGCCTGATCGGCGCCACGGTGGTGATGCGGCTGCGCGACCGGGGACCGCTGGCCTGGGTGGTGGCCTTCCTGGTGTTCAACCTGGTGATCACCTTCGCCCGGTCGGACGTGATCGACTGGCGGGCGCACCTCGGCGGCCTCTTCGTGGGCGGCCTGACGGCGGCCGGGCTGATGTACGCGCCGCGCGAGCGGCGCGGCCCGCTCCAGGCCCTGACCGTGCTGGGGGCGGTGGCCGTGGTGGCGGCGATGGTGATGATCGGGATGGCCCGCTACGGCGCGTGACGCCGCCGGAGGGTTGTCCACAGCGGGTGCGGGGTTGTGCACAGGCTGTTCCGCGCCCCCGTGGTGAACTGCTGTTCTACGCGTGTCCTGCTGTGCGGTTCCCCCGGACCGGGGGAGTTGTGCACAGCTGTGGACAGTCCGCGGGCACCTGGTTATCCACAGGCCGGGGAGACTTTTCCCCACTGTGGATAACCATGTGGATAAGCGCGACAACCCGATTGTCGGGATAGCGCATCGGGTGGGCGTCCGGGCCCGGACACGCCTGACCGCCGCCCCGGGTCACGCGGTCCGGAGCGGCGGGAGGGGAGGCCCGGTGCGGGCCTCAGGACGAGCGGGAGGTCACTTCCACTGGGTGGAGACGCCGAACCCCGCGGCGATGAACCCGAAGCCCACCAGGATGTTCCAGTTCCGCCAGCTCTCGATCGGGTAGCTGCCGCTGGTCACGTAGTAGGTGACGATCCACACCAGGCCGATCAGGAACAGTGCCAGCATCAGCGGCGCGACCCAACTACGGCCCGAACTGATCTTCACCGCGGCGGCCGTGGTCGGCGGGGTGTAGTCGGACTTCTTGCGGAGTCGAGACTTCGGCACGAGGAGCTCTCCTGTCGATGCGCTGTGAGACCGCGCAGAGGTGCAGCGGGGGTTCGAGTCGGCGGTGGTGGGCTGTGGGGAACGCTACGGGGACCGTTCCCGCAGTCGCCACCGGCGTCCGTTAGCGTAGTGGCTCGGCGGGTCTTAAGGAGATAAGGGTACGGTGCCTAATTTGTCGATTCCCCCTCGGCCGACCGCCACCCGCCGCTCCCGCACCCGAATTGTCGGACGTGCCCTGACCTGCGCCGTCTTCGCGCTCGCCGGACTGCTCTTCTACATCAGCGCGCAGACCGCCCGCGGCACCGACCTGCGGACCGACAACTCGCTGCTCAGCCTCGGCGACGTGATACGCCAGCGCAGCGCGCAGAACCAGCAGGCCCAGGCCCAGCTCAGCGACCTCCAGGCCCGTGCCCAGGAGCTCACCGGTCAGCAGGGCCGCAACCCCGCCGACGCCGCCCGGATGGACGGCCTGCGGCTCGGCGCGGCCCTGGAACCGCTGCAGGGCGGCGGCCTGACCGTCACCCTCAACGACGCCCCGCCGAACGCCACCGCGCGGATCCCGAACGTCCCGGAGCCCGGCGTCAACGACCTGGTCATCCACCAGCAGGACATCCAGGCGGTGGTCAACGCGCTGTGGCGGGGCGGCGCCGAGGGCGTCCAGGTGATGGACCAGCGGCTGGTCGCCACCAGCGCCGTCCGCTGCGTCGGCAACACCCTGCTGCTCCAGGGCCGGGTCTACTCGCCGCCCTACGTGGTCCGGGCGGTGGGCCGGACCGACGCCCTGCGGGCGGCCGTGGACACCGACCCGACGATCCGCAACTACCTGCAGTACGTCCAGGCGTACGGGCTCGGCTGGAAGGTCCAGGAGAGCGGCGACCTGACCCTTCCCGGCTACACCGGCACCACCGAGCTGCGATCGGCCGGCGGACAGCAGTGACGGGACCGGCCTCCCGGCCGTTGATCCCGGGTCTACTCTTGACCCCAGTCCGCTACGTCGAGGGAGCACCATGTACGGCTGGATCTGGCGTCATCTCCCGGGGAACACCCTGGTCCGGGCCGTCATCTCGCTGCTCCTCGTCGTCGGGATCGTCTACCTCCTCTTCACCTACGTCTTCCCGTGGGCGGAACCGTTGCTCCCCTTCGGTGACGTCACAGTGGACGGCGGCGACGGTGCCGCGGCCGGCTGAACCGACGGCCCGGCCCCTCCACCCAGCCGACCCCGCCCCGCATCCCACGGAGACCACGCGAGAATGACCACCCAGCCGACCCCGCCCCGCATCCTGGTCGTCGACAACTACGACAGTTTCGTCTTCAACCTGGTCCAGTACCTGTACCAGCTCGGCGCCACCTGCGAGGTGGTGCGCAACGACGAGGTGACCGTCGGGCACGCCGTCCGCCGGTCCGGTGACGAGGGCTTCGACGGGGTGCTGCTCTCCCCCGGCCCGGGCGCGCCCGAGGAGGCCGGGGTCTGCATCGAGATGGTGCACCACTGCGCGGGGATCGGGCTGCCGGTGTTCGGCGTCTGCCTGGGCCTGCAGTCGATCGCGGTGGCGTACGGCGCGGTGGTCGGCCGGGCGCCGGAGCTGCTGCACGGCAAGACCTCGCTGGTCGAGCACGAGGACGGCGGAGTGTTCGCCGGACTGCCCTCGCCGCTGACCGCCACCCGCTACCACTCGCTGGCGGTCGACCCGGACACCGTGCCGGACGACCTGCTGGCCGTCACCGCGCGCACCGGGAGCGGTGTGATCATGGGCCTCCGGCACCGCGAACTGCCCGTCGAGGGCGTGCAGTTCCACCCCGAGTCGGTGCTCACCGAGGGCGGGCACCGGATGCTCGCGAACTGGCTGGCCGAGTGCGGCCACCCGCAGGCCGTGGACCGGTCGGCCGGGCTCGCCCCGGTGATCGGCCGGGGCTGAGCGGCGTGACCACGCTGCGTCCGGAGGGGCGTTACCAGCCGGAGGCGGGCCCGTACGACGGGGCGCAGCAGTACGGCGAGGTGCAGCAGCAGTACGGCGGTGCCCCGTTCGGCGGTGCCCAGTACGGGGACGGGTCGTACGGGGGCGGCGGCGCCGAGCCGCACCGTCAGGAGCCGTACCGGCAGGGCCCGGGCGCTCCCGAGGACGCCTGGGGCGTCTACGAGCAGGCCGCGCAGCCCGGGGCGTCCGGCCCGGAGTACCCGTGGCTGCCCGACCAGACCCTCCAGCTGCGGCTGCCGGCCTTCGAGGCCGGGCCGGCCACCGAGCCCGCCCCGCCGACCGGCGGCCGGGCCGAGCGCCGGCGGGCCGCGCAGGGCCGCACTTCGGTGCGCTCCGGCAACGGGCGGCGCCGGGCGAACGGCCGCGCGGCCGGGCGGGCGCGCCCCAAGGAGTCCAAGGCCGTGGTGGCCGCGCGCATGGTGGGCGAGCTGTGCATCACGCTCGGCGTCGTGATGCTGCTGTTCGTCTCCTACCAGCTGTGGTGGACCAACGTGCAGGCCGACGCGGCCGCCAGCGGCGCCCGCAACCAGCTGGAGCAGCAGTTCGACGCGGCGCAGGCGCCGGCTCCCGGCCAGCCGGCCCCGGACCCGGCCAAGCCGGAGGTGTTCGAGCCCGGCAAGGGCTTCGCCATCATCTACCTGCCCAAGCTGGGCCTGAAGTTCCCGATCGCCGAGGGCACCTCCAAGTCGGCGGTGCTCGACAAGGGCCTGGTCGGCCACTACACGGGCACCGGCATGCCGGCCGACAAGTCGGGCAACTTCGCGCTGGCCGCCCACCGCAACACCCACGGCGAGCCGTTCCGGTACATCAACCAGCTCGCCAAGGGCGACAAGGTCGTGGTGGAGACCGCCACCTCGTACTACACCTACGAGATCACCGGCGGCATCCCGGAGACCTCCCCGAGCAACGTGAGCGTGATCAAGCCGGTGCCCAACGGCGCCGGGTACGCGGGCCCCGGCCGGTACATCACGCTGACCACCTGCACCCCGGAGTTCACCTCGAAGTTCCGCCTCATCGTCTTTGGCAAGATGACCGAGGAACGGCCGCGCAGTCAGGGCAAGCCGGCCGCGATCGGCGGGTAGTCGCCCGGCCGCCCGGCACGGATGGGGAGCAGCGCAGATGACGGACGAGACGGCGCAGTCGGCCGAGCCGGTGCAGGAGGCCTTCCCGCCGCCCGGGGAGGGCCCGGAGCCGGCCCGGCGCGGCCAGGGCCGGGCACTGGCCGCGCTCGGCGTCTTCGGCGAGCTGCTGATCACCCTGGGGCTGGTGCTGGGCCTGTTCGTGGCCTACTCGCTGTGGTGGACCAACGTGGAGGCCGACCGCACCGCGGCCGCGGCCGCCGACCGGCTGCGCGGCGCCTGGGCCGCGGGCCCGACCGCCGCCCCCGCGCCGGCGTCGCCCGGTGCGACGCCGGCGCCCGGCGCCGCGCCCGCCGCGCCGTACGCGGCCGGCGACGCGCTCGGCTTCCTGCACGTCCCGGCGATGGGCCGGGACTACCAGGTGCTGATCAGGATGGGCACCGGCGGCGACGTCCTGGCCGAGGGCGTGGCCGGGGTGTACGAGCAGCCCTACCGCGCCGCGATGCCCTGGGACCCGAGCGGCAACTTCGCGCTGGCCGCCCACCGGGACGGCCACGGCGCCAAGTTCCACGACCTGGACGCCGTCCACAGGGGCGACGCGGTCGTCGTGGAGACCAGGGACAAGTGGTACGTCTACAAGGTCGACAACACCCTGCCGGAGACCTCCAAGTACGACACCGGCATCGTCGCGCCCGTCCCGGTCGGCTCCGGTTACACCGGGCCCGGCCGGTACATCACGCTGACCACCTGCACGCCGGTGTACACCTCGCGCTACCGGATGGCGGTGTGGGGGAGCCTGGTGCGGGTGGACGACGTGGACGCCAAGCGGACGCCGCCGCCGGAGCTGCGCCACTCCTGACAGCCGGTCGGCGGGCCCGGCGGCCCGCGCGGGGCCGGTGCCCGGAACGCCCGAGGGCCCGTCGCGGTGATCGCGACGGGCCCTCGGCGTACTGCTCGGGACAACCAGGCCTCAGAAGAACGGGAACCAGGGCTTAGTTGTTGGGCTGCCCTTTGGTGTTGGTGGGTGAGGGGAGGGGGTCGCCCCCTTTGGTCGGCTCCGCCGGCCTGGTGACCAGGGCGACCTGGCTGTTCGGGTCCAGCTGGGTGCCGGCCGGCGGGTTGCTGCCCATGACCAGCGCGTTCGGGTCGGACGGGCCGGTGACGGTGTAGCCCAGGCCGGCCTTGCCGAGCGCGGCGATGGCGTCCGACAGCTTGACGTTCTGCAGCGGCGGGACGGTGGCCTTGTCCGGGGCCTTGTAGATCGTCAGCGTGATCTTCGAGTTCGCCGGGGCCTTGCTGTTCGCCGGGATCGACTGCGACGCGACCGTGTTGATCTTGGTCGGGTCGTTGGTCTGGGTGGTCTTCGAGGCGTCCACCTGGAAGCCGGCCTGCTCCAGCTGGGCCTGGGCGGCCTCCTTCGGCTGGCCCACCACGCTCGGGACGGCGACCTTGCTCTTGCCCTGCGAGACGGTCAGCTTGACCGGGGCGGTCGGGTCGCCGGCCGCGTTGCCCGCCGGGTCCTGGGCGGTGACCGTCTCCTGCGGAGCGGTGTCGTCGTCCTTGTACTCGGTGGTGACGTTGGTGAAGCCGGCGTCGGCGAGCGCCTTCGTCGCCTGGTCCTTGGTCTTGCCGACCACGTTCGGCACGCTCGACTTCGCCGGGCCCGAGGAGAGCTGCACCGTGATGGTGCTGTTCTCCGCCACCTGCGCCGCGGCGGCCGGGCTCTGGCTGCAGACCTGGTCCTTCTTGACGTTGCTGTCCGGGCAGGCGACCTTGTCGCCCTCGGCCACCACGAGCTTGGGGCCGGCCGCGGCGGCGGCCGTCTTGGCGTCCGCCAGGCTCTTGCCGACCAGGCTCGGCACGGCGACCTTCGGCGACTCCTTCTTGGCGCCGTCGTTGCCGTTGAACATCGCCTGGGCCACGAAGAAGGTGCCGACCAGGACCAGCACGGCGGCGACCGCCAGCACGATCCAGGAGGTGTTGTTCTTCTTCGGCGGCTCCTCGCCGCGCCGGCCGCCCTCGCGGCCGTAGCCGTCGTCGCCGCCGCCCGACGGGCCACCGGCGTAGGTCTGGCCGTAACCGTCGTCCTGGTAGCCCCCGGGCTGCCCGTAGCCGGCCTGCGGGGCGGCCTGCGGCAGGACGGTGGTCGGGCCGCCGCCGGGCTGCTGCGGCAGCACGTTGGTCTGGCCGTACGGGTCGTGCTGCTGCGGGTAGCCGTTCTGGTCGTAGCCGTAGCCGGCGGCGCCCATGCCGTAGGCGGCCTGCTGCGCGGCGGCCACCGGCAGGCCGTCGAGGAAGCGCTCGATGTCGTCGCGCATCTCGTCGGCGGTCTGGTAGCGGTAGTCGCGCTCCTTGGCGAGCGCCTTCAGCACGATCGCGTCGATCTCCGGGCGCACCTCGGGATCGAAGACGGACGGCGGCTGCGCCTCCTCCCGGACGTGCTGGTAGGCCACCGCGACCGGGGAGTCGCCGACGAACGGCGGCCGGACGGTCAGCAGTTCGTACAGCAGGCAGCCGGTGGAGTAGAGGTCGGAGCGGGCGTCGACCTGCTCGCCCTTGGCCTGCTCCGGGGAGAGGTACTGGGCGGTGCCGATGACGGCCGAGGTCTGGGTCATGGTCATCCCGGCGTCGCCCATCGCGCGCGCGATGCCGAAGTCCATGACCTTGACGTTGCCCTGCCGGGTCAGCATCACGTTGGCCGGCTTGATGTCCCGGTGCACGATGCCGGCGCGGTGCGAGTACTCCAGCGCCTGCAGGATGCCGATCGTCATCTCCAGCGCGCGCTCGGGCAGCAGCCTGCGGCCGGAGTGCAGCAGCTCGCGCAGCGTGGACCCCTCGACGTACTCCATCACGATGTACGGGATGGAGATGCCGTCGATGTAGTCCTCGCCGGTGTCGTACACGGCGACGATCGCGGGGTGGTTCAGGGACGCCGCGGACTGGGCCTCGCGGCGGAAGCGGGCCTGGAACGACGGATCCCGGGCCATGTCGGCCCGGAGCGTCTTCACTGCGACGGAACGGCCGAGCCGGGTGTCATGGCCGAGGTACACCTCGGCCATGCCGCCGCGCCCGAGGACGCCGCCGAGCTCGTACCTGCCGCCGAGGCGACGAGGCTCTTCCATAGTTCCGACCCTCTCCCTCACCCGCCGGTGAGGTTGTGACGTAGGTGTCCCCGCACGCTCTGGGTGACGCCGCGCGGGACTCGACCGGTTCTCCGGCCGGGCCGTGCGCGGCCTCGCGGGCGGCAACGGGCACACCCGCTGCTGGCGGATACGCTACCGGTCGGACCACGGAGGACCGGAGTCAGCCGTCGGCCGATATCAGACCGGTATCCGGACGGGGGTGCCGATCGTGACATTCCACTCACCGCAGCCGCGCCCTACTTGCCGAGTGCGGCCTGCATCACCGCCTTGGCGATCGGGGCGGCCAGCCGGCCGCCGCTGATGCCGTCGCGGTTGTTGGAGCCGTCCTCGACCACGACCGCGACCGCGACCGACTGGCCGTCGGAGGTCTTGGCCCAGGACGTGAACCAGGCGAAGGGCAGTCCGGCGTTGTCCTCGCCGTGCTGCGCGGTGCCGGTCTTGCCGCCGACCTGCAGGCCCGGGATCTTGGCGTTCTTGCCGGTGCCGTTCTCCACCACGGAGACCATCAGGTCCTGCATCTTCTGCGCGGTGGCCGGGCTCATCGGCTGGGAGAACTGCTTCTCGGTGTGCTTGGAGATGGTCGTCAGCGAGGCCGAGCGCTCCTGGTCGACCAGGTAGGGCTGCATCAGGCTGCCGTTGTTGGCGATCGCGGCGGAGACCATGGCCATCTGCAGCGGGGTGGCGCGGGTGTCGTGCTGGCCGATCGAGTCCTGCGCGGTGCCGTCCAGGCTGGCGCTGTCCGGGAAGATGCTCTTCTCGGAGCGGACCGGGGTGTCGATCGTGCTGTTGAAGCCGAACTTCTCGGCCTGCGCCCGCATCTTCTCCTTGCCCAGGTCGGCGCCGATCTTGGCGAAGACCGTGTTGCAGGACTGGTCCATGCCGGACTTGACGGTGGCGTTCTCGCAGCGCTCGTTGGGGCTCTCGTTCTTCAGCTGGGTGCTGGTGCCCGGCAGGATGTACGGCTCCGGCGTCGTCGTGGCGTCGTCGACGTTCTGGTAGAGGCCGTTCTCGAACGCGGCGGTCGCGGTGACCAGCTTGAAGGTCGAGCCGGGCGGATAGGTCTCCTTCAGCGCCCGGTTGAGCATCGGCTTGTTCGGGTCGGCGTTGAGGTCCGTCCAGGCCTTGGAGTCGGTGCCCTCGCTGCCGGCGATGGTGCTCGGGTCGTAGGAGGGGGTGGAGACCAGCGCCAGGATCGCGCCGGTCTTCGGGTCGATCGCGACGACCGCGCCCTTCTTGTCGCCGAGGCCGTCGAAGGCGGCCTTCTGGACCTTGGCGTTGATCGTGGTGAGGACGTCCCCGCCGCGCTTCTGCTCGCCGGTCAGCATGTCCAGGGTGTTGCGGAAGAACAGCCGGTCGTCGCTGCCGGAGAGGATGCCGTCCTCCAGGTTCTCCAGCTGGCTGGAGCCGAAGACCTGGGAGGAGTACCCGGTGACCGGGGCGTACATCGGGCCGTCGACCCAGGAGCGCTTGTACTTGTAGCGCAGGCCGTTGACGAAGTCGGACTTGGTGACCGGCTGCCCGCCGACGATGATGTTGCCGCGCGGGTGGGCGTAGCGGTCGTACTGCTGGCGCTTGTTGTTCTTGTTGCCGGCCCAGGCGTCGGCCTGGACGCCCTGCACCCAGTTGGTGCGGACCATCAGGGCCAGGATCAGGACGAGGCAGAAGATCGAGACCCGGCGGATCGGCTTGTTCATCGGACGGGTCCTCCCTGGCCCTCGGTGGCGGGGGCCGGTTCGGCCCCGGGTCGGCGGGCGCTGTCGCTGATCTTCAGCAGGATGGCGACCAGTGCCCAGTTGGCGACCACGGACGAGCCGCCCTGGGCGAGGAACGGCATGGTCATACCGGTCAGCGGGATCAGCCCGGTGACACCGCCGGCGACGACGAAGACCTGCAGGGCCATCGCCGAGGAGAGGCCGACCGCGAACAGCTTGCCGAACGGGTCGCGGGCGGCGACCGCGGTGCGCAGACCGCGCTGCACCAGCAGCCCGTACAGCAGGAAGATCGCCATCAGGCCGGTCAGTCCGAGCTCCTCGCCGAACGAGCCCAGGATGAAGTCGCTCTTGGCGGCGAAGTTGATCAGCCAGGAGCGGCCCTGGCCCAGGCCCGAGCCGGTCACCCCGCCGGATCCGAGCGCCATCAGCGACTGGCCGATCTGCTCGGTGGCGCCCTTCGGCGGGTGCGGGGCGAAGGCGGCCATCGGGTCGAGCCAGGCGTTGATGCGGACCTTCACGTGGTCGGCGGTCGAGGCCACGGCGACCGCGCCGCCGATCGACATCAGCAGACCGAACAGGATCCAGCTGGTCCGCTCGGTGGCGACGTAGAGCATCACCACGAACAGGCCGAAGAACAGGAAGGACGTGCCGAGGTCGTTCTCGAAGATCAGGATCAGCAGGCTGAGCAGCCAGATGACGACGATCGGGCCGAGGTCGCGGCCGCGCGGCAGGTACAGCCCCATGAAGCGGCGGCTGGCCAGCGCCAGGGCGTCCCGCTTGACCATCAGGTAGCCGGAGAAGAACACCGTCAGGATGATCTTGGCGAACTCGCCGGGCTGGATGGAGAAGCTGCCCACCCGGATCCAGATCTTGGCGCCGAAGTCCTCCGCCCGGGCCGGGAAGAAGGCCGGCGCGGCGAGCAGCACCAGCGCCGCCACCATCGAGATGTAGGTGTAGCGCTGCAGGACCCGGTGGTCCTTCAGGAACACCATCACGCCGATGAACAGCGTGATGCCCAGTCCCGACCACATCAGCTGGTTCTGGGCCGCCGGGTAGTTGCCGCTGAGCAGCTTGCCGGCCTTGTCGAGGCGCCAGATCATCACCACGCCGAGCCCGTTCAGCAGCGTGGCGATCGGCAGCATCAGCGGGTCGGCGTACGGCGCGAAGCGGCGCACCAGCAGGTGCGCCACCAGGGCCAGCGCGCCCATGCCGAGCCCGTAGCCGAGCATGCCGGCGGGCAGCGCGGAGTCCATCGCGAGGCCGACGTTGGCGTACGCGAGGATCGGCAGGACGACGGCGAAGGCCAGCAGGGCCAGCTCGGTGTTGCGCCGGTTCGGCGCGCCCTGCGGGGAGATGGTGGTGTTGCCCCGGCGTCGGGGCGCGGCGGGTTCGGCCGCCGCGCGACGCCGGCCGGTCCGGCCGGGGTCGCCGCTCAGGTCGTAGGTGCTCACGTGGTGACCGCCCCCTGACGGCCGGCGGTCCCGCAGGGGGCGGGCCTATGTCGGATCACGGACGTCACGGCTTCGGGCAGGACTCGGCCCGGCCGCGCTCCTCGTCGGTCAGCCCGGGCAGGTCGCCCGGCGAACCGGCGGCCGGCGCGGTGGCGCTCGGCGAGGGGGCGGGCGTGCTCGGGGCGGGCGTGCTCGTGGTGGGCGCGGGCGTGGGCGAGGCGCTGGGGACGGCGGCGGCCGGTCCGCGGCTCTTCTCGCCCGGGGTGGGTGTGCTCGCCAGGAACGCGGCGTGGGTGGCCTGCGTCGCCGGGGTGCCCTGCGCGGGCGGGGCGGCCTGGGCCGCCTGGGCGACCTTCTGGCAGAGCTGGGACCAGCCGTCGAGCTCCTGGACGGTGGCGTTGGCGTCGTTCAGGCTGCCGACCGAGATGGTCTTGCTGAGGTGCGCCCGCTGGTCCTGCGGCAGGAACTTCAGCTTGACGTTGCTGAACGAGGAGTGGACGGAGGACAGGCTCAGGCCGGCCAGGCTCTGGTTGACGCCCTGGTAGACCGCGACGTGGTCGCCGTCCTCGCCGACGTAGTACTGGTCCTGGGTCCACTGGTAACCGAGGAACCCGGCACCGCCGAGCAGGCCGAGGGTGACCAGGACGGCCACCGAGACGGTCAGGCCCTTGCGCTTGCGCCGGCTCGGACGCGGCTCGTCGAACTCCTCGGTGCCGTACACCGACGGCTCGGCCGGGTAGCCGTACTCGCCCTCGTAGCCCTCGGCGGGGCCGAAGCCGCCCTGGCCGCCGTACTCGCCCTCGTAGCCCTCGGCCGGGCCGAAGGTGCCCTGCGGGTTGCGGCCGAGGCCGGCCGCGCGGCCGGCCGGGGTGTCGGCGATCGAGCGGTCGGCCGCGGCCGAGGACGGCGGGGTGTCGGCGACCGCGCCGACCACCACCGGGACGTCGTTGAACTGGCCGCTCATGGTGTCCGTGGCGCCGACGTCGATGACGTCGGCCACGATGCAGGTGATGTTGTCCGGACCGCCGCCGCGCAGCGCGAGCTGGATCAGCTCCTGCACGGTCTGCTCGGGCGAGTAGAAGCTGCCGAGGGTGTCCTGGAGGGTCTGGTGGCTGACCGGGCCGGAGAGGCCGTCGGAGCAGATCAGGTAGCGGTCGCCGGCCCGGACCTCGCGGATCGACAGGTCGGGCTCGACCTGGCCGCGGCCGTCGAGCGCCCGCATCAGCAGCGAGCGCTGCGGGTGGGTCTCGGCCTCCTCCGGGGTGATCCGGCCCTCGTCGACCAGGCGCTGCACCCAGGTGTGGTCCTGGGTGATCTGCACCAGCGAACCGTCGCGCAGCAGGTAGGCGCGGGAGTCGCCGACGTGCACCATGCCCATCCGCTGGCCCGTCCAGAGCATGGCGGTCAGCGTGCAGCCCATGCCCTCCAGCTGGGGGTCGTCCTCGACCATCTGCCGGAGCCGGTCGTTGGCGCCCTGGACGGCGTCGCCCAGCAGGGTCAGCAGGTCGGCGCCCGGCACGTCCTCGTCCAGCCGGACGATCGAGCCGAGCACCTCGGAGGACGCGACCTCGCCGGCCGCGGCGCCGCCCATGCCGTCGGCCACGGCCAGCAGCCGCGGCCCGGCGTAGCCGGAGTCCTCGTTCCCCTCCCGGATCAGTCCCTTGTGGGAGCCGGCGGCGAAGCGCAGCACCAGGGTCATGCGACCTGTGCCCCCCTCTGGGTCATGGACGGGATGCTGTCCCTCATGCGCTACTACTTCCGCAGTTCGATGACGGTCCTGCCGATACGGATCGGCATGCCCGGCTGGAGCGGGGTGGGCGCGGTCAGGCGCTGCCGGTCCAGATAGGTGCCGTTGGTGGAGCCTAGATCCTCGACCGTCCACTGCCCAGTCTGATCCGGATAGATCCTGGCATGCCGGGAGGACGCGTAGTCGTCGTCCAGCACGATGGTCGAGTCGTGCGCGCGGCCCAGGGTGATCGTCTGGCCCTGCAGCGCGACGGTGGTCCCGGCCAGCGAGCCCTGCACGACCACGAGCTGGGTCGGGGCGCCGCGGCGGCGCCCGCCGCCCTGGGTCTGGCCCGCCGCGGGGGCGGGCGCGGTCTGGGCGGGCGCGGGGCGGCCCCCGGGGGCGCCGGTGGCCACGGTGGTGGCCGCGGAACCGTTCGCGGCCGCGTTGGCGCCGCGGCGCGAGGACCGGGGGTTCACCTTGGTCCCGAACAGGTCGCTGCGGATCACCTGGATCGCGACGATGACGAACAGCCACAGCACGGCCAGGAAGCCCAGCCGCATGACCGTGAGGGTCAGTTCTGACATGGCCGGCCCGCCCGTCGGTGAGTGAGGCGCGCGAACAACTCGGACACTACCCTTCGACCTGTCGGTAGACGATGGTGGTGGAGCCCACGACGATGCGGGAGCCGTCGCGGAGCGTAGCGCGCTGGGTGTGCTGCCCGTCCACCACGATGCCGTTGGTGGATCCCAGGTCGAGGACCATCGAAGGGGTGCCGGGGCGGATCTCGGCGTGCTTCCGGGAGACCCCGGGGTCGTCGATCCGCACGTCCGCCTCGGTCGAGCGGCCGAGGACGCAGGCCGCGCCGGAGATCTGGTGGCGGGCGCCGTTCACCTCGATCCAGCGGCGGACCGAGGCGCCGTGGCCGGCACCCGGGAAGGCCCGGACGTTGCCGCCGGAGGTCGCGGGCGGGCCCGGGGGCATCGCCGGGGGCGCGGCGGGCGGCGGGGGCGTGCCGAACTGGCCGGCGCCCTGCTGCTGCCACGGTGCGCCCTGGGCCGGTGCGGCCGGCTGGCGGTCGTAGCCGGGCTGCTGCTGGGGGGAGTACTGCTGGGGTTCCTCGGCGGCCAGGGTGCGGCTGCGCACCCGGTACAGCCCGGTGTCCAGGTCGTCGGCCTTCTCCAGGTTCACCTGGAGCGGGCCCATGAAGGTGTACCGCTGGGCCTCGGCGTACTCGCGGACCATGCCGGCCAGTTCGGTGCCCAGCTGCCCGGAGTAGGGGCTGAGCCGCTCGTGGTCGTGCGGGCTCAGCTCGACGATGAAGTCGTTCGGCACGACGGTGCGGTCGCGGTTCCAGATGCTCGCGTTGTTGTCGCACTCGCGCTGCAGCGCACCGGCGATCTCCACGGGCTGGACCTCGGACTTGAACACCTTGGCGAAGGTGCCGTTGACGAGACCCTCGAGTCGCTGCTCGAACTTCTTCAGCACTCCCATGGGGCACCCCCTTCCAGGGTTCGTTCGCCTGCCTGCCGACCGGATCCCCCCGGGGAGTCGGTCGCGCCTACTTGCGGTACTTCCGTACTGATCGTATCCACGCCGGGCCCTTCCGTACGGTTCCCGGACAGCGTGGTGCCCGGGGGTGGGCTCGGACACACAGGGTGACGCATGTCGGGTACGGCACGCCAGATGTGCCCGCCCGGGCGGCCCCGCACCCCTCGCTCACCCGTTCGTCGCGCATCCGTTCGGATGCGGTCGGTTCCGCGCGGGAACGGATTCGGAGCGGCCCCCCGGGTCGTGCTACTGTTTTCCACGTCGGAAGGGCCGCCCGAAAGGGAGCCCGGTCCAAGGAAACGCGAAGTACTCATGGTACCGAGCGGTTCGGAAGATCGGTCGGCAACGAGGACGACACCCATGCGCGGGTGGCGGAATAGGCAGACGCGCTGGATTCAGGTTCCAGTGCCCGAAAGGGCGTGGGGGTTCAACTCCCCCCTCGCGCACAGCGGAACACCGCGAGGTGTTCGGCAGCATCGACGAAAAGGTCGGTACCGTGATCACGGTACCGACCTTTTCGCTGTGCCCGGACGGGCGGGCGCACCACCCGGGCCGCGCCCGCCCGGGGGCGGTCAGGCGGGGGCCGCGCGGACCCGGAAGTCGCGGGCGGTGGCGCGGATGGCGGCCTCCACCTCGGCGCCGGTCGCCCCCCGGAACCGGAACCGCCCGCCGACGTGCTCGTAATAGGCGTCCGCCGCGGGCAGCACCTCCCCGGCGGTGAGCAGCGACTCCGCGTACGGGCCCGGCACCCGGCCCGTCATCGGGGTGACGGCGGTGATCCGGCAGGGCCGCTCCGCGGGCGCGGGGACCAGCAGCCAGCCGCCGACCGCCCCGGAGGCCGGCCGGCCCTTGGCCGGCTGCTCCCCCAGCTGCAGGGCGAACGCCGCCTCCATCAGGTCGTAGCCGTGCAGGTCGCGCCAGACGAACGGGATCTCCGCGCCGCCGACCCGGGCGCCGACCTCCAGGAAGGAGCAGTGCGGGGTGCCGTCCGGGCCGGTGCCGACGAACACCTCCAGGTGGAAGACGGTCGGGGCGGCGGTCAGCGCGGCGAGGAAGCGCGGGGCCGCGGCCTCCACGGCGGCCAGGACGGCCGGGTCGGTCTCCTCGACGGAGCCCAGGTAGGAGCCGTCCCGGAAGCCCAGGCAGGTGTTGACGTAGCGGGAGGCGCGCCAGACGTCGAGGCGGCCGTCCCGGAACAGGCCGTCGACGTGGTAGATCGGGTCGGTCCGCCGGACCTGCACCAGCAGTGGCGCCTCGTCGCCCCAGCGCACCCCGGCGAGGTCCGCCGGACCGTGCACGATCCGCACGCCCGCGCTCGAACTGCCCCGTACGGGCTTCAGCACGAGCGGCCAGCCGTGCCGCGCCGCGAACCGCTCCACGTCCGCGGCGGCGGACACCGCGGCGAACGCGGGCACGGGGAGTCCGGCGTCCCGGACCCGCCGGCACATCTCCAGCTTGTCGCGGAAGGGCAGCAGGTCCTGCGGAGTGGCGCCGGCCAGGCCCCACTCCGCGCGCAACTGCGCGGCGATCAGCAGGTCGTCCTCCTTGAGCGCGACCACCGCCTGCGGGGCGCCGTGGCGCCGGGTCAGTTCCCAGACCGCCTCGCGCACCTCGACCAGGTCGTCGGTGGCGGCCACCAGCACGACGTCGGCCGCGGCGGCGGGCACGCCGGCCGAGCCCACCTCGGTGGTCACGTAACTGACGGCGTGGGTCGCGTGATCGAGGTAGTCGTCGTAGTGTGCGTACGCGTCCCGCCAGCGGTGGATGACCACCACGTGCCGGCGCGCTCCCGCGTCCTCGTTCCTCGCAGTCGGCATGAGAACGTCCTCCAGGACGACTTGGTCATGGCCCGATCAAGCTATCCTCCGGGAAGGCGGGAGGCAATGATTCATTTCCCCCGTTAACGTCCGGCCGGTGATCTGGCAGAGTTGGGCCGGGGAATGGCCGAAACACCGTGGGGAGGGGTGTCGTTGAGCGGCTTCGAGGTGAATGGCGCGACAACGATCCGGCTTTTCGGATTTCACCACGCCGGAGGGTCCGGCACGTTGTTCCACGGCTGGCAGGACCGGCTGCCCGCGGGCTGGGAGGTGCAGGCGCTGGACGCGCCGGGGCACGGCAGCCTGATGGGACGCGAACTGATCGACGAACTCGACCGGCTGGTGGGCTACTTCCTCGACCAGGTGCGCCCCGGGGACGACGTTCCGTACGCGTTCTTCGGGCACAGCATGGGGGGCATCGTCGCGTACGAACTGGCCCGCCGGCTGGTCGGGGAGGGCGCCGTGCCGCCGGTCTGGCTCGGGATCTCCGCCTGTCGGGCCCCGCGCTCCGCGCCTCCGGTCGTCCTGCGGCACACCCTGAGCGAGGCTCAGCTGCGCCGGCACGTGCGCGAACTCGGCGGCACGCCGGAGCAGTTGCTGGACGACCCGAGGCTCTGGGAGATCTTCGGCCCGATCATCCGGGCCGACCTGCGACTGGTGGAGCAGTGGCGGCCCGCGCACGCGGAGCCGCTGCCGGTGCCGCTCACGGTGTTCCGCGGCCGCGACGACGCGCTCGCGACCCCGGGCCGGGTCGCCGCCTGGGAGGCGGAGTCCACCGCGTTCCGCGGGCTGCGCACGCTCGACGGGGACCACTTCTACTTCGGCGCCGACCCGGCACCGCTGCTGCGGCACCTCGTCGAGGACGTCCGGTCGGCGTGCACCGCGCTGCCGCACCCCGCCCGGTGACACCGAAGGCCGCCGCGGCGGACGGGGCCGACGGCGCCGTCGCCTGCCGGGTCTGGTGGGCCCGCACCGCGGACCACCGACCGGGGCTGGAGGCGCTGCTCGCGCCGGCCGAGGCGGTGCGGCGCGACCTGTACGCGGCCGAGGCCGACCGGCGCCGGTTCACCGTGGCGGCCGCGCTGCTGCGGCTGGCCGCCGCGGAGTTCTCGGGCACCGGCCCGCGGGAGGTCGAGGTGCTGCGCGACTGCCCGGACTGCCCGCTGCCGCACGGACGGCCCCGGATCACCGGCCCGTTGGACGCGTCGGTCTCCTACGCGGGGGACGTCGTGCTGGTCGCGGTGGCCGCGGGGGCGGTCGTCGGCGTGGACGCCGAGGCCCCGGCGGCCTCCCCCCGGCGGCAGTCGGCCGCCCTGCGGCGCGCCCTGGGCGAGCGGGAGTCGGCCGAGCTGGGGCGCGTCCCGGAGGCGGAGCGGGACGGCTGGCTGCTGCGGCGGTGGACGTACAAGGAGGCGGTCCTGAAGGCCACCGGCGAGGGGCTCCGGGTGCCGCCGACGGCGGTCGGGGTGAGCGAGGAGTCGGGGACCGCCCGGCTGACCGCCTACCCGGGCCGCCCGCTTGGCGGCGGCCGGACCGTCCTGCTGCCGCTCGGGATACCGACCGGCGCCATGCCCCCCGGGGGCACGGCTTCGGCGGCGTTCCTGCTGGACCGGGACGCACCGGTCCGGCAGGCGCCGGGGAGATACGGCCGGGAGCTCTTCGACACCGACGGGGGCCCCGGGTGACGACGGAGAGGAATGCACGTGACGGAACAAGGCAGGCCGCGGCTGACCATCGTCGGGAGCGGGGGGCAGCCCTACCGGGAGTACTGCTACCAGTCCCTCGCCGGCGACTACGCGTTGTCGGCGGTCCTCCCCGCTGAGCCGACCTGGCAGCGCGAATACCTCACCGACCACCGGGTGGTCGACTGCACCGACCCGGACGCGATCGCCGCGGCGCTGGCCGAACTGGCCCCGGAGCAGGGGCCGTCCGGGGTGTTCACCTGGGACGAGCTGGTCCTCGAGGCGACGGCGCTGGCCTGCGAGAAGCTCGGGCTGCCGCACATGTCGTCCGCGGCCGTCGCGCGGTGCCGGGACAAGTACGCGACGAGGTCGCTGATGGCCGGGGCCGGACTGCCGTCGGCGGCGCACCGGCTGGTGTCCTCCGCCGACGAGGCGGTCGCCGCGGCGGAGGAGTTCGGCTTCCCCGTGGTGGTGAAGCCCCGCTCGCTGGCCGGCAGCATCGGGGTGGTCAGGGCCGAGGACGCGGCCGCCGTGCGCGCCGCGTTCGAGCTGGCCACCGGGGCGGCGTACGCCACCCTGCCGGCCGGTGAGGGCATCCTCGTCGAGGAGTACCTGGACGGCCCCGAGATCAGCGTGGACAGCGTGGTCTTCGAGGGCGTGGTGCACTGCGTCCACGTGGCGCAGAAGCGGCTCGGCTTCCCCCCGTACTTCGAGGAGGTGGGCCACCTCGTCACCGCCGCCACCCCGGACGCCCTGCCGCAGGAGGTCGCCGAACTCGTCCGGGCCGCGCACCGCACCCTGGGCGTGGACTACGGCGTCACCCACGCCGAGGTCAGGCTGACCGCGGCCGGGCCCCGGCTGGTCGAGCTGAACGCCCGGCTCGGCGGGGACCTGATACCCCTGATCAGCCGGATGGCCACCGGGATCGACCTGGTGAAGGCCGCCGCCGAGATCGCGCTCGGGCACGACCCGGAGCCGGCCACCCGCGGCGGCGGCGGGGGCGGCACGGCGGAGGTCCGCTTCGTCTACCCGCCACACGACTGCACGGTGCGGTCCGTCGACCTGACGGCCGCGGGGAGCGTGCCGGGCATCGTCCACACGGCCGCGCTCGCCGGGCCCGGTACGCAGCTGCTGCTGCCCCCGAAGAACCCGATCCCGCGGCTCGCGGCGCTGATCGCGGTGGCGGGGGACGAGGCCGGCACCGGGCGGGCGCTCGACCTCGCGCAGGAGCGGGTCGTCGCCGACGTCGAGCCGCTGACCGGCTGACCGGCGGTCGGCCCCGGGCCGCCGGGCCCGGGGCCGACCCGTCGCGCCCTACGCGTCCGCGGGCCCGGCCTTGACGATCCGGGCGACGAAGAAGCCCTCGAAGAGGTCGCTCGGGGCCACCCGGACCGCGTGCTTGAGGCGCTCGTCGAACTTCGTGCCGCGCCAGGAGGTCACCCCGGGCAGGAACGACGGCTCGGAGAACCCGAGCGGCTCCAGCGTCAGGTCGGAGCGGCGCTGCAGGATCTTGCTGACCGGGAACTCGTCCTCCTCCGGGCTGAGCGTGCAGGTGGAGTACACCATCACGCCGCCCGGCTTCAGCAGGGTGTAGGCCGCGCTGAGCATCTTCAGCTGGAGGAACTTGTACTTCTCGATGCGCTCCTCGGACCAGTAGCGCAACGTGATCGGCTTGCGCATGTCGACCCGGCCCTCGCCCGAGCACTGCACGTCGAGCAGGATCCGGTCGAAGGACTCGGCCGGCAGCTCCTTGTCGATGTACTGGGCCTGGTGCGTGGTCAGCTCGCCGTAGTTGACGCCGTAGGTCTTGGCCAGCTCGCCGAGCTTGCGGGCGCGCGGCGCGGCGGCGTCGTTCAGCCAGAGGTCGCAGTCGTTGCCCACCCGGGCGGCGAGGTGGAAGGCCTTGCCGCCGGGCGCGGACGCCACGTCCAGAATGCTGTCCCCGGGGCGCGGGTCGAGTGCCACCGGGGGAATGAGGCTGGACGCGTTCTGCAGATAGACGCGGCCTTCGTGGGCGAGTTCGAGAATGTCCTCGAATCCGTCGCTCTCGGGCCACAGGAAAGTGTGGTCGCACCATTCGACGGGAAATGCGCTGGGCGCCTTCTCGCGGACTATGTCGAGGGTTTCCCGGTACTTCGCCTCGTCGAGGAGGCGGTTGACCCGGATCGACGTCGGGCGGGCGCCCCGGAACACGTCCTTGACCTGGTTCGGGCGGATCCGGAGCACCTCGGCCATGCGCTGCTCGAACTGGCGGATGGTTCGCGCGTTGGACACGACTGGGCTCCTCTCGCCGTGACCAACGGGGCCGGCGGCTGTGTCTGGGGGCAAGTCCCTACATTTTGGCAGCAAGGGGCCGGGCCGTCCAATAACCGCAGGTGGGCCGACCGGGCACCGCAGGGGCCGTGGCACGGCGACGGCCCCCGGGACGGTGTCCAGGGGGCCTACCGGTCGGCCGGCGGCGTCCGGGGCGGTCCGTGGGGACCGTCCGGACGCCGCCGGCCGTGCCGCCGCGCGGTGCGCCGGCGAATGCCTCAGGGCGTTTCGAACGTCAGCAGGACGCGCTTGCGGGTCTCGTCGTGCAGCTCGTCGATCCGCGCCTCGTCGGTGACGTGGAAAAAGGCGTCGTAGGTGTACATCCAGCCCTCGCGGGTGGCCTTCGACTCGCCCCGGCCCGGCACCCGCTGGCCCGCCTGCAGATAACTCTGCTCGAAATCGAATTCGGGCTGCGCGTGCACCCAGTCGAGACCGGTGAATTCCTTGAAGATGCCCGATTCGACCGCGTTGACGAAGACGCCGAGGAGGAAGCCCTCCTTGACCCGCGCGTACTTGCGCGGCAGCGGCTCGCCCATCTGCAGCTTGCGGCCCATCTCCCGGACGTCGGCGTCGAGCCAGGCGATCAGGGTCTTGGCGACGCTGCCGCCGCCGATCCGCGGGTTGATCTCGATGATGGAGACGTTCTCGCCGTCCCACTTGAGCTCGATGTGGACGAAGGTGTCGTCGACCCCGAGCTCGCGCAGCGCCTCCTCGAGGATGTCGCGGATGCGCGCCTCCTCCTCGGCGGAGACGAAGGGGGTGGGGCAGACGTTGGCGGTCTCCAGGCGGAAGCCGTCCTGCTCGGCCCAGAGCAGCTTCTCCTGGATCAGCAGCGGGACGAGGTCGCCGTTCTGGACGAAGGCCTCGAAGGACAGCTCCCGGCCGGCGCCGATGAAGGACTCCAGGAGGACCTCGTTGCGCGGGTCCCAGACCCGGGTGCCGTCGTCGAACGGACCGTGCGGGTGGTCGGCGCGCAGGCTCTCGAAGGTCTCGGCCAGCTCGTCGTAGGCGCGCGCCGGGTCCTTCACGATGTCCACGAAGGCGCTCGCGGTGCCCCAGATCGGCTTGATGACGAACGGCGTGCCGAGGCGCTCGACCGCGGCGGCGACGTTCTCGGGCGTGAGGTCCGCGGCGGCGAACACCTCGGTGTGCAGCGGGAGCTGCTCGGCGAGCACCTCGCGCAGCCGGGGCTTGATGCGGCAGTTGAGCTGCCCCTGGAAGCCGGGGAAGTCCATGCCGAGGCGGCGCGCGGCGCCCAGCTGCACCGGCCAGATCTTGTCGTTGATGATCGAGAACCGGTCGAGCCTGCCCTGGAAGGGGGTGAGGGCCTCCACGACCGCGTCCTCGGAGAAGACGTCGGGGCAGATGACCACCTCGTCGGCGCACTCCTCGTAGACGGAGGCGAACTCCTCGGTGGCGAGGAACAGGACGGGGACGCCGTGCTCGCGCAGACTTCGCGCCCGATTACGCAACTCCGGCCAGAGTTCCATTCCCGGAATGGACACCTCGACGAAATACCCGGTAAGGGACGGGGAGTTGAGTTCATCCGATGCATTCACGCGAGTCAGGCTAACACCGGGCAGCAGGTGCGACAAGGCTCTGCCGGAGCCCAAGTTGTCCGCATACTATTGGGCCTGAACTGTTTCTTTGGGAACATGACAAACTGGACAATCGTGACCCTTGTGGCGATCACGGATTATTTCCCGCGAGTTGCCCTCGGCGCCCGCCGGCCGGTCCGGACGCGGATTTCGATTTCCCGGCGGGGGTTGGGCGAAATCCGGAGGGACCTGCGGTACGGTCGGAGGTTGCTTGCGGGTCCTTACCTGCCCTCATAGGATAACGATTCAGGTCATATAAAAATGATGGGTGGTGGGTTGTGACCGAGTCAAAAGCTGCGGGCGCCGACAGCACCGCGGCCATTTCGGCCAGGGGCTTGAAAAAGAGGTTCGGGGACTTCGAGGCGGTCCGGGGCGTCGATTTCACCGTGCCGAGGGGCGAGGCCTTCGGGTTCCTCGGCCCCAACGGCGCCGGGAAGTCCTCGACCATGCGGATGATCTCCTGCATGTCCCCGCGGACCGGGGGCGACCTGAGGGTGCTCGGCATGGACCCCGACACGCACGGCCCGGCGATCCGCTCCCGCATCGGGATCGTGCCGCAGGCCGACAACCTCGACAGCGAGCTGACCGTCCGGCAGAACCTGCAGACGTACGGCCGGTACTTCGGGCTGTCCCGGGCGCACGTGCGGCGCAAGGCCGTCGAGCTGATGGAGTTCGCCCAGCTCTCCGACCGGGCCGACGACGCGGTGGAGCCGCTCTCCGGGGGCATGAAGCGCCGGCTCACCATCGCCCGGGGCCTGGTCAACGACCCCGAGGTGGTCCTGCTCGACGAGCCGACCACCGGACTCGACCCGCAGGCCCGGCACCTGCTCTGGGACCGGCTCTTCCGGCTCAAGCAGAGCGGCGTCACACTGATCCTCACCACGCACTACATGGACGAGGCCGAGCAGCTCTGCGACCGCCTGGTGGTGATGGACGCGGGCCGGATCGTCGCCGAGGGCTCGCCCGCCGCACTGATCGAGCAGTACTCCACCCGCGAGGTCCTGGAACTGCGGTTCCGGCCCGGCACCCCCGGCCAGTACGTGGGCCAGGTCGACAGCCTGGTGGAGCGGGTCGAGGTGCTCCCCGACCGGCTGCTGCTGTACACGAAGAACGCCGAGGACACCGCGGCCCGGGTGGCCGAACGCGGCGTCGACCCGCTCTCCACCCTGGTGCGGCGCTCCACCCTGGAGGACGTCTTCCTGCGCCTGACCGGCCGAATGCTGGTGGACTGACATGGCCCTCGACACGCACACGCGGCAGGAGGCCCGTGCCACCGGCGCGGTGGTCGGGCCCTGGCGGGCGATGGGCCTGCGCATCGAGGGCCAGTGGGCCTGGTACCGGCGCTACTGGCGGGCCAACCTCTACTCCTCCGGGCTCCAGCCGGTGCTCTTCCTCGGGGCGATGGGCCTCGGCTTCGGCTCCCAGGTCAAGGCCGGCTCGATCCCGGACGGCATCACCTACCTGCAGTACATCGCCCCCGCGCTGCTGGTCAGCGGCGTCATCGCGACGGCGGTGAACGAGTCGGGGCACCCCGTCCTGTCCGGCTTCAAGTGGAAGCGGGACTACGTGGCGATCAGCGCCACGCCGATCACGCCGGAGCAGCTCTTCGGCGGACAGCTCCTCTGGATCGTCATCAGGCTGGCGGTCTCGGCGGGGATCTACGGGGTCGCCGCGCTGTTCTTCGGAGCGTGGACCGGGCCCGGCGTCCTGCTCGCGCTGCCGCTCGCGGTGCTCATCGGGGCGGCCTGCGCGGCACCGGTCATGGCGTTCGCCGCCACCACCCGGGGCGAGGGGCACGCCTTCGTCGCGCTGAACCGCTTCGTGGTGCTGCCGATGACGCTGTTCGCCGGCACGTTCTTCCCGGTCGACCGGCTGCCCGCCGTGGTGCAGCCGCTGGTCTGGCTCTCCCCCGTCTGGCACGGCAACGAGCTGGTCCGGGGCGTCACACTGGACGGCCTCGCGCCGTTGCCCGCACTGGGGCACGCGCTGTTCCTGCTCGCCATGCTGGTCGCCGGCGTGTACGTCGGCCGCCGGCGCTTCCGCCGCAGGCTGGTGATCTGACGTGGAGAAGCAGATGACTCCCGACGCGTCCGCGGCGCCGGCGGCACCGGCCCCGTCGGGGCCCACCGCCGGCCGCATCGCCGCGCAGGCCCGGCACGGCGGCGGCCCGCTGCTGCGGATCCTGCCGGCCGGCAGCTACTCCGGGCTCGCGCACCGCCTGGTGGAGCGCACCGCGCTGGTCTACTCCCGGGCCTGGCTGGTCCTGGTCTCCGGCGTCTTCGAGCCGCTGTTCTACCTGCTGGCCTTCCAGGTCGGCTTCAGCTCGCTGATCGACGGCGTGACCGGGCCGGACGGCCGCCCGATGACCTACGTGGCCTTCGTCGCGCCGGCGCTGCTGGTGTCCTCCGCGATGAACGGTGCGGTCTACGAGACGCTCAGCATCTTCTACAAGCTGCGCTTCGACCGGCTCTACGACATGATGCTGGCCACCCCGATGGGGGCGCTGGACGTCGCCATCGGCGAGATCTCCTGGGCGGTGCTGCGCAGCGGCCTGTACGCCACGGCGTTCCTCGGCGTGATGGCGGCGATGGGCCTGGCGACCTCGCCCTGGGCGCTGATGCTGATCCCCACCGCGCTGCTGATCGCGACGGCGTTCGCGGCCCTGGGCATGGTGTGCGCGACGCTGCTGAGGTCGTCCTCGCAGTTCGACTACATCCACGTCGTGGTGATGCCGATGTTCCTGTTCTCCACGACCTTCTACCCGATGTCGGTGTACCCGCCGGTGCTGCGGTTCCTGGTGGAGCTCTCGCCGCTGTACCACGGCATCGAGCTGGCCCGCGGGTTCTCGGTCGGCGCGCTCGACCCCTCGATGATCGGGCACGCCTGCTACCTCGCGGCGCTCGCCGCGGTGGGCCTGTACGGCGCCTCGCGCCGGATCGGCAAGCTGCTGCTGAGCTGACCGGAGGGCGTACGGCGACGGGGCGGGCGGTCGGGACGAGGAGTCCCGGCCGCCCGCCCCGCGTTTCCCGCGGAAGCGGGCCCGTCGAGCGGGCCGGCCGAACCGGCCCGCTGAACGGGTCGGCTAAATGGTGGGGGCCAATTCGTACCACTTGACCGGCGGCTGGTCGGCCTGCACCGGGAGCAGGAACCGGTGGAGTTCTATGTCGGCCAGGACGTAACGCTGGAAGCCGTCCCGGAAACGGTGCCGGATCGCCTCGGAGCGCTGCTTGTAGTCGTTCTTGGTCAGTAGACGGAGAACGGCCGCCTCCGGCTGGAGCATGAACACGAAATGACCCTCGACCCCGTTCATGTACCGCGAGTGGTCGTGCGGGTAGATCGGTGCGAAGACGCTGATGAAGCATTCCTCGTCCTCAAGGACGAGGAACCACTTCGGGTCGGTGGCGGTTTCCGGGTCCAGTCCGGCCGGGGCGGCGTCCGTGAGATTCCTGTGCAGGAATTCGACGAAGTTCCGGAAGACCTGCTGGAGGTCCTCGAAGGATTCACCGAAAACCCGGGTGGGGAACGCGTACACGTACCCGTCGATGACGTCGTGGTCCTGCACCCGGATGAACTGGCGCAGGGTCGGCAGCGACGCCTTCATGTTGTCCTCGAACGAGAGGTCCTCGTCGTAGGACGGCGGCCCCCACAGGACCGACTTCTGGGCGAAGGGGCAGAAGGTCTGCATCTGGATGGGACGGATGAGTTCCGTCGTCACCGCGCGCGACGGGTCGAACTCCGTCTCCCGGGACCGGCCGTCCAGGGTGCGGGTGCGCTCCAGGTGCCCGTTCAGGTGGGCACCCAGGTCGTCGTGCGAGTCGAAGCCGGCGAACGCCGCCCGCAGCACCCCCGGGATCAGGCCGTGCAGGGCGACGACCCGGGGGTCGCTGCCCTGCCGGGCCTCGGAGCGGTAGAACGCCATCGTGTAGTGCACCGGCTCGACCGCCGCGGCCACCAGGGCCGCGACCTGCTCCGGCTCCTGCCGACCGGCGCGCCACAGGGACGCGTCGGTCAGGTCGGCCGGCATCGCGGCGTCGTTGCAGGCCTGCTGCATGGAGACGCCGTAGGCGTTGGCGAGCGCGAGCGCGGCCACCACGATCTCGACCAGGGGCCCCTTGGCCGCGGCCGGGTCGGCGCCCCCGGCGGCGAGCCGCCCGAGCGCGTCGACCTCGGCGGCCAGGTGCGCGTCGGTCGGGAGGGGGGCCCAGTAGTGGCCCCTCTCCTCGACCAGGCGGTGCACCGCGTCCTGGAGCCGGGTCACGTGCAGTTTCACTTCTGGTTCCCCCTTGCTGTGCTGTGCCGTGCGGTGGTGCGTCGCAGCCGGTCAGACCGTGCCGTCGACCGGGGCCTTGCGGACCAGGAACGGGCCGATGGCCAGGTAGTCGATCTCGGTCCCCAGGAAGGTGTTCACCGCGTCGGCCGGGGAGCAGATGATCGGCTCCTGGTCGTTGAACGAGGTGTTGAGGACCATCGGGACCCCGGTCAGGGCCCGGAACTCGCTGATGATGCCGTGGAAGCGCGGGTTCACGTCGGCCCGGACGGCCTGGATGCGGCAGGTGTTGTCGACGTGCAGCACCGCGCCCATCCGGTCGTGCTTGTCGGCCTTCGCCGGGTACGCCATCAGCATGTAGTCGGCGGCGGTGGTCTCCTTGGCGATCTCGAACCACTCCGGCACCTCCTCGCTGAGCACGCTGGGCGCCAGCGGACGGAAGTACTCGCGGTGCTTGACCTTGTGGTTGAGGTCGTCGCGCATCTCGCGGCGGCGCGGGTCGCCGATAATGCTGCGGTTGCCCAGGGCGCGGGGGCCGAGCTCCATCGAGCCCTGGAACAGGCCGATCACGTTGCCCTCGCTGAGCAGCTTGGCGACGTCCTTCTCGAAGTCCGCGGCGCGCACGACCTCCAGGCCCTCGCGGGAGGCGAGCTCGGCCTCGATCTCGGCGTCGGTGTAGGACGGCCCCCAGTAGGCGTGGCGCATCTCGGGGGCGCGCTCCTGGCCGAGCACGTCGTTCCACACGTGCAGGGCGGCGCCGAGCGAGAGGCCGCCGTCGTGCGCGGCGGGCTGCACGTACAGCTCGTCGAACGGGCCCTGCTCGAAGGCGACCTGGTTGGTGACGCAGTTCAGCGCGACGCCGCCGGCCAGGCAGAGCCGGCTCGACCCGGTCAGCGCGTGCAGGTGGCGGGCCATGTGCAGGACCAGCTCGTTGGTCTTCTCCTGCAGCGCGGCCGCGATGTCGTGGTGGACGTCCTGCAGCTCGTCGTCCCGCTCGCGCGGGGCGACGCCGAGGACGGACTCCAGGCCCGAGGTGTCGGCCGACGGCGGGTAGTACAGGATGTCGCTGAACTTCAGCAGGTCCTGGCGCATGTCGAAGCCGCCGTCCTCGGTGGTCCAGGCGAGCCGGTCGAAGGCCGCGGCGAAGCGCTGCGGGTCGCCGTAGGCCGCGAGGCCCATCACCTTGGCCGCGTCGTAGACGCCGAAGCCGAGGAAGACCGAGACCAGCTCCCACAGGTAGCCGATGGAGGCCGGGTAGCGGACGCTCTGCACGCAGTCCAGCTTGGCGCCCTTGCCGTGGTAGAGCCGGGTCGAGTAGGCGTCGTCGCCGAGCGCGTCGACGACCAGCACCGCGGCGTCCTGGAACGCCGACGCGAAGTAGGTGGACGCGCCGTGGGCGGTGTGGTGGGCCACCCAGTGGAACTCGCCGACGAAGCCCAGCTCGGCGAACTTCTTGGGGATGTTGGGCAGCGTGGCGAGGAACAGCGACTGCTTCTCGACGCTGTCCCACGGCGAGGGCAGGCCGCCGTCCAGGACGGCCCGGATCTCGTCGGGGTCGGCCGCGCAGGTCACGTGGTCGACGTCCGCCATGGTGATGCCGGCGCGCTCCAGGCAGAAGCCGATGGCGTTCATCGGGAGCTCGTCCGGGTTGTCGGCGCGGGCCTCCTTGCCGTGCTTGACGCGGTTGAAGCGCTCCTCCTCCGCGGCGGCGACGACCGCGCCGTCCTTGAGGAGACAGGCCGAGGACTCGTGGTAGACCGAGTTGATGCCGAGGATGTACATGTGGGGCTCCCTTGGTGTGGTGTCAGATCAGCGGCTGGTAGGCGAGGTTGGGGAAGTAGTCCTCCCTGGTGCCCTCGCGCCGGACGTCCCAGGTGGCGCAGTGCAGGGAGCCGCCGTACTCGAAAACGTTGCGGAACGGGATGGGGAAGACCTCGAAGCCGAGCTTGTCGAGGAGGTCCTGGAGCGGCTTCTCCTGCTCCTCGCAGATGACCTTGGTCGGCGAGATGCTCAGCACGTTCATCGACAGCCACTTGGACGACTGGCAGTACAGCGGCATCTCGTCGTTGCCGAGCACCGGCTGCGGGACGTCGACCAGCTCCCAGTCGTTGTCCAGGAACATCTTCTCCTCGCCCTCGCGCAGCGGCCGCTCCGGGTTGGTGAGGATCAGGCCCGGGCGCACCGGCACGAAGGTGCAGTCGATGTGCGAGGGGAAGAAGTCGAGCGGGAAGTGCACCGGGTGCACCCGGAAGCCGCGCGGCTCCAGATGTCGCTTGAGCCAGTGGATGCCCGCGCGGTTGGTGGTCATCGACTCCTGGACCAGGATGTCCCGGCCGAAGCGGCTCATGTCGGCCGCGTCGAAGACGACCTCGTCCTGGTTGATGCAGAACTCGAAGGAGTGCATCTCCTCGTGCCGCTTCTCCAGCGGCCAGTCCCAGAACTCCTCGCGGTACATGCCGTCGGCCATCGACGGCTTGGGGGCCGTCGTCCACTCGACGCGGGGGTCGGCGTTCCAGTACTCGTAGACCAGCTTGCGGTAGGGCTGGTACTCGAAGTACCGGGCCCGGCGCGACATGGTGGCCTCGATGATCTCGTTGCCCATGGTGATCATGACGTCGCGCGGGCAGACGGCGCAGTACTGGTTCTCCACCTCGAAGTCCGGGGTGCGGACCGGGGCCGAGAAGTCGTGCAGCTCGGGCCGGCGCACCGTGACGCCCTGGGACTCCAGCAGCGAGGCGAGCCCGGCCAGCTCCTCGTTGGCCAGGTCGACGGCCTCCTTGGACTTGGGGCCGGTGGGGAAGGGGGTGCCGGGGGCGTTGCGGACGGACGGGCGGCTGCCGGGCTCGGTGGGCTCGAAGTTGGCGTTGTCGGCGGAGCCGACGACCATCTCCTGCAGCGGGTCCCACTCGTTCCAGGAGTTGACAACACTTGAGGTCTGCACGGATCTGCTTCCTATCTCTCGGAGTGTGCGGGCTCTACGCGGTCGGTCAGTCGTACGCCTTGGAGAAGAGGTCGACCACGTACGGGCCGAACTCGACGGCCTCGTAGCGGGGCGGGTTGTCCGCGTCGCAGCAGACGGCGAGCGGCTCGATCAGGGCGTCGTACCGCGGTTCGAAGAAGAAGGGGACCGAGTAGCGGTCCACCGTGCCCGGCAGCGTCACCCGGTGCCAGGTGGCGCGGTACCGGTCGTTGGTCCAACGCTGCATCATCTGGCCGATGTTGACCAGGAAGGTGCCGGGGATGTGCGGTGCGGAGATCCACTGGCCCTCCGGGTTGCGCACCTCCAGGCCGCCGACCTCGTCCTGCTGGAGGACGGCCAGGAACCCGTAGTCGACGTGGGCGCCGAAGCCGTGCTCCACCTCGTCCATCGGGAGTGCCTCGGGGGCGGCCCGGCCGACGGTCTCGTTGTACGGCGGGTAGTGGACCATCCGCAGGTCGCTCAACTCCACGCCGTGGTACGGCGCGAAGTGGTGCTCGTCCAGGCCGAGGCTGAGCGCCATGCCCGCCGCGATCCGCCCGCTCAGCCCGTACAGCTGGTCCCAGGCGCGCATCACGGTGGTGCGGAACTCGGGCAGGGCCGGCGGCCACTGGCCGGGGTCGTCGAGCGGGTGGGCGTCGGCGCTGCGGGCCGCCGCGGCCTTCGCGATGGTGTCGGCGTTCCGGCCGGAGCGGGGCTGCAGGTCCAGGCACTCGTGCCAGTCCGTCTTGCCGCCGGTGACCTCGCCGCCGAGCGGCACGTAACCGCGGAACTGTTCGGTGATGCCGAGCCGGATCCGCATCTTCTCCTCCAGCGGGAGGGCGAAGAACTTCTTCGCGGCGTCGAACAGTTCACGGCTGTCGGCCTCGGCGATCCCGTGGTCCCTGACGTAGAAGAAGCCGACGTCGAGGCAGGCCGCACCGATCTGCTCCACGGTCTCCCGCAGCGCGGCCGGGTCCGGGTCGGGAGTCACCAGCGGGGCGATGCTGATGACCGGGACCTCCTTGAAGGCCGCTCCGCTGCTGTGTTCGCTCAACGCTCCGCTCCGTTCTCGTTCTGCGCGTCCCCGGCGTCCCGGCCGGGATCGGTCACGTCCATGCGCTCCGGCAGCCCGTCGACCCGCTGCCCCGGGTCGGCCACCAGGGCCCGCAGCAGGGCGACGAAGTGGTCGCCGTGGCCGCGGACGGTGGCCTCGTCGAAGAGGTCCGTGCGGTAGTCGAAGTCGAGCCGCACGCCGCCCTCGTGCTCCAGCCCGTCCAGCCGGAAGTCGACCAGGGCGAACCGGGTCGGCACCGGGCGGTACTCGGCCGTCAGCCCGTCGAACTCCGGGCACGGGGCGGAGCGGTCCATGTTGAAGACCGTGCGCAGCGGCAGCGGGAAGGCGTCCGGGGCCGCGCCCAGCGCCTCGCGCAGCCGGGCGAACGGCACCTCCTGGTGCTCGAAGGAGGCCAGCACCTCCTCCCGGGTGCGGCGGAGGTGGTCGGCGAGCGTCGCACCGGGGGCCAGCGTGCTGCGGACCGGGAGGAAGTGGGCGCAGTAGCCGACCACCGACTCGCTGCCCTTGAAGGCCCGGTTGGCCTGCGGCGTGCCGATCACGACGTCGCCCTGGCCGGTCAGGCGGTGGGTGAGCAGGCCGTACGCGGCGAGGAGGGTCATGAACAGGCTGGCCTTGTGGGCCCGGCCGACCTTCTTCAGCGCCTCGCAGAGCTCGGGCTCCAGGGTCATGGTGATCCGGGCGCCCTGGTGGGTGGGCACCGCGGGGCGCTCGCGGTCGGCGGGCAGCACGGTGTCCGGGAGGCCGTCCGCGAACCGGTCCAGCCAGTACCGCTGGTGCTCGGCGAGCTCGGGGCGGCGGCGCTGCTGCCAGGCCGTGAAGTCGCGGTGCTGGGACGGGCGCGCCAGACCGTGCGGGGTGCCCCGGCGCTCGGCGGTGTACAGCGCCGCGAGCTCCTCGGTCAGGACCGACACCGACCAGCCGTCCGAGACGACGTGGTGGGTGAGCAGCGTCAGCTCGTGCAGGTCGTCGGCGAGCCGGAGCACGGCGATCCGCGCCAGCGGGCCCGCGGCGAGGTCGAAGGGCACGGCCATCGCGGCGTGCCACCAGTCGGCGACCGCCTCGTCGGTGCGGCCGGCGGCGGCCGCGGTGAGGTCGACGACCTCGACCGGCACCACGGTGCCCGGCCGGACCTCGGCCGCCCCGCCCTCGGGGAACACGGTGCGCAGCGCCTCGTGGCGGGCCGTCAGCGTGCTCACCGCGCGGCGCAGCGCGTCGACGTCGAGGGGGCCGCGCAGCCGGATCGACTCGGGGACCGCCCAGGACGGCGCGCCGGCGGCACCGGCCCGCTCCAGGGCGAGCAGCTCGCGCTGCTCCTCGCCGAGCGGTGCGGCGGTGGTCGTGGTGCCGGGGGCGGGCGGCAGGAACTCGCCGTCGCGCATGGCCGCGATCGACTCCTTGACCGCGGTGATGATGCCCTCGATGTCCTCGTCGGTGTGCGCGGTGGACAGGAAGCAGGTCCGGCCCTCCCACAGGTAGATGCCGCGGGTCAGCAGGTGGAAGTGGAAGACCTCGATGTCCAGCGGCTGGTAGGCGTAGCTGGCGTTGCCCTTCCAGGCGAACCGGAAGACCGAGGCGAAGTGCAGCACCCGGATGGGCACCTCCCCGGCCTCGAAGAAGGCGTTCAGGGTTTCGGCCAGGTAGGTCGTGCGGGCGCTCAGCCGCTCCTGCAGCGCCGGGCCCTGCTCGCGCAGGTGCAGCAGGATCGCCCGGGTGCTGGCCATGGCCAGCGGGTGCATCTCGAAGGTGGAGCCGATGTAGGTCTTCTCGCTGTCCGGGTCGGGGCCTGGGCCGTCGGCCCACACGCCGCCGTCGACCTGGTCCAGGAACTCGGCCCGGCCCGCGACCACGCTGACCGGGAGACCGCCGCCGACGACCTTGCCGTAGGCCGCGAGGTCGGCCCGGACCCCGAAGTGGGCCTGTGCGCCGCCGGGGTGCACCCGGAAGCCGGTGATCACCTCGTCGAAGATCAGCGGAACGCCGAGGCGGGTGGTCAGGGCGCGCAGCTCCCGGAGGAACTCGGCCGGCTGCAGGGTGGGGTTGCGGCTCTGCACCGGCTCCACCAGCACACCGGCCAGCTCGTCGGCGTGCTCCTCGATGGCCTTGAGGGAGGAGGCGGCGCCGTAGGTGAGGATGAGCGGGTCCTGGGCGGCCTGCGGGGAGATCCCGGGGGCCATCGGCACCGAGTGCGAGGGGTCGTTCAGCACGTCCGGCAGGGCGAGCACCCGGTCGTCCTGCCCGTGGTACGAGCCGGAGAACATCACGAACCGGGACCGGCCGGTCTTGGCCTGCGCCATCCGCAGCGCGCCGCGCACCGCGTCGGTGCCGGTCACCGCGAAGAACAGCCGCTCCATGCCGGTCATCTCGCAGATCAGCTGCGCGACCTCGTCGGAGAGCGCCGAGATGGGGCCGGTCTGCAGGGCGAGCTCCAGCTGGGCGGCGACCGCCCCGGTGACGAACTCCGGGTCGTGCCCGCAGAGCAGGACGCCTACGCCCATGGCGACGTCGATGTACTCGTTGCCGTCGACGTCCCAGAAGTGGGCGCCGCTGGCCCGCTCGCCGATGACCGGGTAGGAGACCGACCGGGTCTCCGGGCGCACCGAGCGCATCCGGGTGTCGGCGCGCAGCGCGCGGTAGTCGACGGCCCGGGCCAGCGAGCCGGCCGTGCGCTTCTTGTAGGTCTCCAGCAGGTCGTCGAGGTGCTGCTGCTGGCGGGCGGTCAGCTCGCGGGGCGGGGCGCCGGCGGAGGCCGGGCGCTTCGCGGCGGGCGCGGCGGGGCGCACGGCGGGCAGGGCCGGACGGGCGGTGGGCACCGGCGCGGCCGGGGTGACGGCCGCGGCGGCCGGGGCGGCGCCGTGCTGGGCGAGGACCTCCAGCTGCCGGGACATCACCTCCAGCTGGGCGGCCATCAGCGCGCCGATCGAGCCCTGGTCGCCGACGGCGCCCTGGACGGTGAGCGGCCGGGCGGCCGGAGCGGTCACCGGGGCGGCCTGGGCCTCCACGGGTGCCGGGACGGCGACGGCGGCCGGGGCCGGCCGGTCGCCGGGCACCGGGTGCCCGGCCGGGAGCTCGGCGTCCAGGTGGGCGGCGAGGGCCTCCGGGGTGTCCAGGTCGTCGAAGAGCCGCCCGACGGTCAGCGTGATGCCGTACAGGTCGGTGACGTCCTGGATGATCCGCACCATCAGCAGCGAGTCGGCGCCGAGGTCGACCAGGCTGGCCCCGGGCTCGACGTCCTGCAGGGCCAACTCCAGGCCCGCGCCGACCCGCTCCCGCAGGTCGGCCAGGATCAGCTCCCGCCGCCCGGCCGCGGTGGCCGCGGTGGCCGGGGCGGCCTGGGCGGGGACCTGCGCCAGGGGGGTGGTGTGCTGGGGCACGGTGGTTTCTTCTCTCTGCGTGAACCAGTGGGGGCTGCGCTGGAAGGGGTAGGTCGGGGCCGGGACCCGCCTGCGGGCGTACTCCGCGTCGAAGGCGGCCCAGTCGACGTCCACCCCGGCGGTGTGCAGTTCGGCGACGCTGTGCAGCAGCTGCTTCCAGTCGTCGCGGCCCTCCCATAGGGAGGACAGCCAGCGCACCGCGGGGCCGGTCCAGCTCTGCCGGCCGAGCAGTTGGAGCACCGGCTGCGGGCCGATCTCCAGCACCGCGCCGCACTCCTCGCCGGCGAGCACCGCCATGCCGTCGGAGAACCGGACCGGCTCGCGCATGTGGCGGCGCCAGTAGGCGGCGTCCACCGCGTCGATCGGCGTCCCGGTGACGTTGGAGATCATCCGGATCCGGGGGGCGGTGTAGGCGACGGTGGCGGCCAGCGCCTCGAACTCGGCCAGCGCGGGCTCGATCATCGGCGAGTGCGGGGCGTGCGGGATCCGCAGCGGCCGCCCGTCCAGGCCGCGCTCCTTGAGCTCGGCCAGCGCCCGGGAGACGTCGTCGGCGACCCCGGCGATCAGGGTCTCGCGGGGGCCGTTCATCCCCGCCGTGCTCACCCGGCCCGCGAGCCCCGCGAGGACCGGTGCGACCTCCTCGGGCGAGGCGAAGACGGCGGCGGTCGCCCCGCCGGTGGTGGTGGCCTCGATCAGCCGGGCCCGGCCGGCGACCAGCCGCAGGCCGTCCTCCAGCGAGAAGAAGCCCGCGACGCAGGCGGCCGCGTACTCGCCGGTGCTGTGCCCGAGGACCACCCGGGGCTCGACGCCCCAGGAGCGCCACAGCTCGGCCAGGGCGTACTCCAGCGCGAAGATGGCCGGCTGGGCGTGCGAGGTCCGGTCGAGCAGTCCCGCGCCCGGGCCGTCCGGGGCCGGGTACAGCACGTCGAGCAGCGGGGCGTCCAGCAGGCCCTGCTCGCGCAGGATCGCGTCGCAGCGCTCCAGGGTCCGGCGGAAGCCGGGGTGGGTCTCGAACAGCTTCCGGCCCATGCCGGGGTACTGGGAGCCCTGGCCGGTGAAGAGGAAGGCGACGGCGGGCCGGCCGGTGGCGTGCCCGACCGAGACCCGGGCGCGGCGGCCCTCGGCGAACGCGGACAGCAGCTCGGCGGCGGCGGTGCCGTCGGCGGCGGACAGCGCGAGCCGGTGGGCGAAGGCCGTCCGACCGGTGCCCGCGGTGAACGCGGTGTCGGCGAGCTCCGCCGCGGACCGGCCGCGCAGCGACGCGGCGTAGCGGCCGGCGAGCTCGCGCAGCGCCTCGGGGCTGCGGGCGGACAGCGGCAGCACGTGGTGCGGCCGGTCCGGGGCGCCCGTGGTCTCCGGGGTGTCCGGGTTGTCCGTGGCTCCGGGGGTGTCCGAGCCGGTCGGCGCGGCCTCCAGGACGATGTGGGCGTTGGTGCCGCTGAAGCCGAAGGAGCTGACGCCGGCCGCCCGGGTGCCCTCGGGCCAGGCCCGGACCTCGGTCGGCACCTCGACGGGCAGCCGGTCCCACGCGATGTGCGGGCTGGGCCGGTCGAAGTTGAGGTTCGGCGGGACCTCGCCGTGCCGCAGCACCTGCACGGCCTTGATCAGGCCGGCCACGCCGGCGGCGGCCTCCAGGTGCCCGATGTTGGTCTTGGCGGCGCCGATCAGCAGCGGACCGGCCGTACCGCGGTCCCGGAAGACCGTGCCGAGGGCGTCCACCTCGATCGGGTCGCCGAGCTGGGTGCCGGTGCCGTGCGCCTCGACGTAGCCGACCTCGTGCGGCGCGAGCCCGGCGTCCGCCAGCGCCTGCCGGATGACCTCCTGCTGGGCCGTCCCGCTGGGCGCGGTCAGGCCGTTGGTGCGGCCGTCCTGGTTGACGGCCGTGCCCCGGATCACCGCGTGGACGGTGTCCCCGTCGGCGAGCGCGTCGTCGAGCCGCTTGAGGACGACCACGCCTCCGCCCTCGCCGCGGGCGTAGCCGTCCGCGCGGGCGTCGAAGGTCTTGCAGCGGCCGTCGGCGGCGAGGGCCGAGCCCTTGCAGAAGGCGATGAAGGCGTCCGGGGACAGCATCAGGCTGACGCCGCCGGCCAGGGCCAGGTCGGACTCGCCGGTGCGCAGGCTCTGCACCGCCAGGTGCACGGCCACCAGCGCCGACGAACAGGCGGTGTCCAGCGCCAGGTTGGGGCCGCGCAGGCCCAGGTGGTAGGAGAGCCGGCCGCTGGCCACGCTCAGCGCGGTGCCGGTGACGTCGTGCATCTCCACCGACTCCGCGCCGCGGACCTGCATCTGCTGCAGGTACTCGGCCTCCGAGATGCCGACGAACACGCCGGTGCGCGAGCCGGTGAGCGAGCGCGGGTCGCGTCCGGAGTCCTCCAGCGCCTCCCAGGCCACCTCCAGCAGCAGCCGCTGCTGCGGGTCGAGGCGCTTGGCCTCGCGCGGCGAGATCCCGAAGAAGGTCGCGTCGAACCCGGCGACGTCGTCGAGGAAGCCGCCCCGGCGGCAGTACATCCGGTCCTCGGCCGCGGGGTCGGGGTCGTAGTGGGCGTCCACGTCCCAGCGGTCGGCGGGGATGTCGCGGATCGCCTCGCCGCCGGAGCGCAGCAGCTCCCAGTAGGCGTCCGGGTCGGGGGCGGAGGGCAGGCGGCAGCCCATGCCGATGACGGCGATCGGCTGGGCCCGGTCGCGCTCCAGCTCCTTGACCCGGGTCTTCAGGGTCCGGATGGCGGTGAGGGCCTTCCGCAGCCTGAGCGCGTCGGGGCTGTCATGTCGGTCGGTCACGGCGTGGTGTCCTCGTCGTCGTTCAGCAGGAGGTCGAGCTCGCGGTCGACGCTGGCGCGCAGGTCGTCCAGCTCGAACTCGTCCGGGGTGTCGGACTCGGGGTCGGATCCGGTGGCGGTCTCCAGGCCGAGCTCCCGGACCAGGTGGGCCTGGAGCTGCTCGACCGTGGGGTGGTTGAAGGCGATGGTGGAACCGAGTACCACGTCCAGGTCGCGCTGCAGGCGGTTGCTGAACTCGACCACCATCAGCGAGTCCATGCCCAGTTCGGAGAAGGCGGTGTGCCCGTCGACCCGGTACCCGGAGGGCAGTTCGAGTAGCGCGGTGAGCTGCTGCTCCAGGTACTGGCGGAGCAGCCCGTCGCGTTCGGCGGCCGGGGCCTGCGCCAGCCGGGTGCGCCACGGTTCGGCCGCGGCGGGCGGGGCCGCGGCGTCGGCCCGCGGCCGGGCCGGGCGGAGCGTGGGCATGACGCCGATCTGGGCGACCGGCGCCCCGAGCAGCGCGGTGAGCGCCGCCAGGCCCTGCTCGACCGGGATCATCGCCACGCCGCTGCGGGTCATCCGGTCCGCCAGGTCCGCGGCCATGCCGACCTCGGCCCAGGGGCCCCAGTTGACGGCGAGTCCGGGCAGTCCGAGGGAGCGGCGGCGGGCCATCAGGCCGTCCAGGTAGGCGTTGGCGGCCGCGTAGTTGCCCTGGCCGCCGTCCTCCAGCAGGGCGGCGACGGAGGAGAAGGCGGTGAAGAAGTCGAGGTGGATGCCGCGTTCGCGGGTGATGCGGTCGAGGGCGTGGGCGCCGTCGACCT